>CAXFCD010000001.1:0-3942 GCA_964001155.1 uncultured bacterium
CAAACAAAAATACGGATCATTCATTCTTATGCAATTTGAAGGCGGGGAGCAGGATCAAATGGTTGACTTCGATACATGGATGAAATTGAACAATTCTGTCCTTCGACACATGACAGTTTCCTTAGATGAAAAACCGGAAGTTTACGTGGAAGAAGTGAAAGAAGAACCGGCTGAAGAAACCACAGATGAAGTTACGACAGATGAAATGGATGTAGCTGCGCCTGCAGAAGTTGCACCTGCTGAAGAATCTGAAGTTGAAGCAGCCGAACCTGAATCCACAGAAGAAGCTCCTGAAGAAGCTCCTGAAGAAGCTCCTGAAGAAGCTCCTGAAGAAGCTCCTGAAGAACAGGCTGAAGAAGTTGTGGAAGAATCTTCAACCGATGCTGAAGCAGACAACCCTGAAGAAAAGGAGGCTGAATAATGGCGTTCCAGAATAGAAAAAAATACTGTTATTTTAAAGAAAACGGCATCACAGTTATCGATTATAAAGATGTTAAGCTCCTTCGTAGATTCGTAAATGATCAAGGAAAAATCATGCCTCGGCGTATCACCGGAACCAGTGCAAAAATGCACCGGAAATTGGTTCGGGCGATTAAACGAGCTCGGTCAATTGCTTTAATGCCCTACGTTGAAAGCGGTACAGAATAAGGAGACTATCATGGATGTAATTTTATTGAAAGATGTTCAGGGTCTCGGTGAAGCCGGCGATGTTGTCAACGTAAAACCCGGGTATGCTAGAAATAAATTGGTGCCGGAAGGATTAGCATTGCGGGCATCGAAACGGAATTTGGCTGTGGCTGAAGAGCGGAAGCAAATTGCCAAAACACGGAAAGCTCGTGAAGCGGCGGCACACCAGTCGTTGGTTGATACCTTATCCAAAACGGAAATTACCATTGAAGCACAAGTGGGTGATGAAGATAAAATGTTTGGCTCTGTTACCACGTTGGATATCCACAAAGCTCTTGAAGATAAAGGGATCACTGTGGATCGCCATGCGATTTTGCTTGAAGAGCCCATTAAGGCACTGGGTATTTATCATGTGCCGATTCGCGTTGCCCCTGAACTAGACGGTGATGTAAAGATTTACGTGATTAAATCATAAATCACAATCTGCACGAATTGAACCCCTGCAAAATGGTATTAGAAAATATCGGGTGCAGGGGTTTTTTATTGCCCTGAAAAATTCAGCCTCATAAACTCGCCGGTCATGTTTGCAGATATAGCCTTTCCTATCTCCGGTTTTCAAACCTTTACCTATAAAATTCCCAGAGATTTTTCGCAGGATGTTCAAATTGGATCCCGAGTGAAAGTTCAATTCGGCCCTCGAAAAACACACGGCATTGTTACAGGTTTAAAACAAAAATCATCCTTCTCCGGAAAAATAAAAGAGATTGGTGGATTGGTGGATGACTTGCCTGTTATGACACCGGAACTCTGGAAATTGATTCAATGGATGTGCCAATATTATGTAACGCCATTGGGACAAGTAGGAAAAGCGGTACTGCCGAAAAATTTATCTACACGATACAATCCACCGAAAAATTGGATGGTGCAACCCAATCCCATTGCGGATGACGCCGATTTAGAAACGGTCAAAAAAAGAGCGCCGAAACAATATGAGTTGTATCAACATATTTGGAATGCAGATCAGCCCATCAAAGTTGCTTCCTTAAAAGAATTGGCCTCCAATCCCTTAACAAGTTGTCATGGCTTAGAAAAACGAGGACTCGTCACTTTATTTGAAGAATCATCATTGCCCGATGTAACGGGCTTCACATTCGATCCCATACACAAAAGAGTTGATTTTAATGATCACCAACGCACAGCAGTGGATGCAGTGATTTCTGCGTTGGATACAAAAAAGTATTCTCCATTTTTACTCCATGGTGTTACGGGAAGCGGGAAGACAGAAATTTATATTGAAGCAGTTCGCCATTGTTTAAATCAAAATAGAACCGCCATCATTTTACTTCCTGAAATTTCACTCACACCACAGATTGCCGGTCGGTTTAGAGCAGTATTTGGTGATACGATTGCCTTGTGGCATTCCAAACTCACCCAAGCCCAACGGTCATGGACATGGAAAGAAATTTGCAAGGGGTCGTTTCAGGTGGTCATTGGAGCGCGGAGTGCTGTGTTTGCACCGTTAAAAAAGTTGGGTCTCATTGTGATTGATGAAGAGCAGGAATCCTCATTTCGCCAAGATTCTCCAGCGCCTCGATATCATGCCCGGGACGTTGCGTTGGTTCGAGCGAAATATGAAGGTTCATCGGTGGTGCTTTCCAGCGCCACACCGAGCTTAGAAAGTTATTATAATCATTTGCATAAAAAGTTGACCTATCTTCATCTTCCGGAACGATTTGGCGGTGCAAAATATCCACAAGTTCATTTAGTGGATATGTTAGGCGACCAAGAAGAATCAGGAAAATTTGGCCAAATATTCTCAGGGTTACTCCAGGATAAAATTGAAGATCGTCTCAATAAAAATGAACAAGTAATCCTCCTTCAAAATCGCCGTGGATATTCACCGGTGGTTCGGTGTGCTGATTGTGGAGAAATCGTCATGTGTCCTCAATGCAAAGTTGCACTTACCTTTCACAGGAAAGGGTCACAACTCATTTGTCATTGTTGCGGCCACGTGGAAACAAAACAAAGGGAAGCATGTACCGGTTGCCAAAGTCCCAATATGAAATATTCCGGCACTGGAACCCAACGTGTAGAATCTCTAATTGAAGATATGTTTCCAAAGGCGCGATTGGGACGGCTCGATATGGACACTGCCCGCACCGGCATCGGGCTGACAAAAATTTTGAAAGATTTTTCCGAGGGTAAAATTGATATTTTATTGGGAACGCAAATGATCGCCAAGGGATTGGATTTTCCTAACGCAACATTGGTGGGAATTATCAATGCAGACTTAGGATTACATCTTCCGGATTTCCGTTCTGGAGAAAGAATTTTTCAACTTATTTATCAAGCTTCGGGTCGAGCAGGGCGCAAAACAAAACCGGGAGAGGTAGTGATTCAGACCTATGTCCCCGATAATCCGGTGATAAAAAATGCTGCGCGATTGGACATGAAAAAATATTATAATTTGGCATTGAGCGAACGGAGTGAATTACAATATCCGCCATTTAGCTGGTTGGCAAAGATTGAAATTACTGGTCAAAACCAAACAACTGTCGAATCAATATCAGATAGGATATCAAAGTCATTAAAGGGGAAATATAAGGGATTAACCATTCTTGGCCCGGCGCCGTGCTATTTGGAAAAACTTCGGAACCAATACCGCTTTCAAATCGTCTTTAAATCCATGAAAAAAACTGACGCTAATGGTCAAAAACTCCACAAGTTTATCCAAAGTAATTTTATGGATTTTCAGAAAAAATTCCGCCCGGGAAAAAATAGAATCAATATTCACTTCGATCCCTTAAGTTTGATCTAATGTTTTTAACGCCACGAAGACCAACAAATTTTTCTTATCAATTAATCGTAAGTTGGATAGTCCTTTCAATTCTCCCCTTTAGGATGGGAGAAAAAAAGAGGGGTCCTAAAAATTGAAACAATTATTTCCAGTTTTCCTTGTTCTTCTTTCTACTTTGATCGGAGAAACTGGTTATCCTGCGTTTGATGTTTTTACCTCCTCGTCTCAGTTGGCATTAGGCGGCGCAGGATTTTTAAACCCATCACCCATTTCTTCAAAATTGAATCCATCCGTGGCAGACACAAGCCGCTATTTTTCAACGTCCATCATTCGATATCAAGCAGGCATCACCAGTCAAAGTGCGGGCATGAGCCTACCTTGGAAAGATGGCATAGGCACTTTTTCCTTACGTCATATTGCCTACGGAACGTTCGATGGCTATGACGAAAACTTCAATTCATCAGGCGCTTATCAGTCCGGGGATACTTGGATCCACAGTGGATTTTCAAAACAGTTTA
>CAXFCD010000002.1:0-1635 GCA_964001155.1 uncultured bacterium
AAGGCTTCGCAAAAATCAAAAATCTTCGGATAGTTATCCAGCAATTCTCCTGCGCAGTCTTTAAGTAATTTCATGTGGTGATAAAAAGCAAAATCACAATAGAATACTTTGTCTGAAAACAGGAAAGGCCCATTTTCTTCAAGAAGGTTGTAAAATGGTCGGATTAAATCGGGCAGAATGCTGGTAAGCTCTTTTTTGCATTCTTGAAATTCTTTACCAACACGACCACCAAAAGTTGCATCAATCGGATAAACAAAATCTTTTGTATTATCGAAAACAGCATCCACTTTGGCTTTTAAGATTTCATCTTCGGGCATTGTGTTTGTTTTCCTAGACAAATAGCGCATTATTGCACCACTCTCCCATAGAGTTGTCTCTTCATCAATGACTAGGATCGGTAATTTACCAAAGGGGACATCTTTTTTTGAATCCGACCACTTCTCTGTACCAAAATAATCCCAAGGAAAAATGAACTCATATGGAATATTTCCATGATTCATCATCATTTTTATGGGTTCAGCGTATGCCAGGTAATTAAAATAAATGAGTTTCATTTTTTTTATGTTTTGTTGATTCCCGTTGGGTGAGCCTTACCATTGATCACCAGCTTTGGGGCAACTTTGACATCAATTAACTCGGGTCTTGAGTTGAGATAGTCAGACACACTTTCAATCCGTTCTATATCCCGAACAAATTCACTGAGGCGACTAAACTGACCTAAAAAATCAGGATCTAAATTTCTGGAAATATCCAAATGATGATAAACGGTGAAGTCACAAGCTATTGGATTCTCCCCCATAAAAAATTTTTCCCCTCCATTGAGTAAGGCTCTTTCCAAGTCTGCAAACCGAGAGGACAATTCAGGAAGCATGGATTCTTTTTTTGACTCAAAATCTTCTCCGACCGCAAAATTGACAGTTGGATTAAGAGGCCTAAAAAGCTCTTGAGCACTTTCCAGTATCGCATCCGCTTTTGCGGCAACAACCGGATCTTGAGGTTCCATACCGGCTAATCTTTGAAGAAATCTCATGATTGAAGTGCTTTGAGCAATTTGATGTTCATCATCTACAATCAGAATAGGCAGTTGCTGGAATGGGATGGTGGGTTTCACCATTTCCCAATCGTCATCAAAGTAGTCCCAGGACATTAAGTATTCATAGTTCAAATCTGCGAATTTCATCAGCATTTGTGGTGCTTCAGCCAATGCCCGCATCTTGAAGTAGATCAATTTCAGGGAATGCATCTTTTCCTATTTTCTAATGACTCATTAAAAATACTGACTTCCGGTTTGAAACCCTTTTCCAGAGTTAATTCATGAAAAAATGAAAAAAGTTTCTTGATGGATCAACATGAAAGTTTGGGGACTGGATTCAATGACATGATTGACGTCCCCAAAAATGAATTATTTTGAAAGCGTCACTTCCCCGATGTAGGTCGTGACATTTTTGATCCGGTCTTTGTGTTTGTCCATGAATGCCTGTCTGGGGCCACTCCCGGTTTTTTCTATAGCAGCCTCATCCGCGTAGACCGAATTACTGACCACGGTGGTTGGGCCTACCCGGGAATTGATTGATTTTTCACATTCAGGAAACATCGTTTCAAAATTCGCGATGTAATCCGCTGTCATGGCATCTG
>CAXFCD010000003.1:0-1699 GCA_964001155.1 uncultured bacterium
GGACGTCTGCTCCGAAAATCACTCAAATCGACCAAGTCCAGCATTTCATCAACTTTGACTTTAATCTGATCCGATCTGACTTTTCTTTGCTTCAGGCCAAATCCGACATTATCTTCAACAGTCAAATGGGGAAATAACGCATAACTCTGAAAAACATATCCAAATCCTCTTTCATTCGGAGGTTTTTGAGAAATGTCCATATCATCCAGAACCACGGACCCACTTATTGGTTTTAAAAAGCCAGAAACGATCCGTAATGTCGTTGTTTTTCCACAACCGCTGGATCCCAGTAAGGAAAGCAATTCCCCCTTTTTTATATCAAGGGATAAATTATTTAAAACAATTTCTTTATCATAAGAGGCGGTCAGGTTTTTCAATTGTAAATAACTCATTTTACTTTTTAGTAAAGAAACTTAGTCCCATGGTTGCTTCAATTAAAAACATAAGAATGATGGTTAAAAACATCAGCAAAACAGAAATGGCGGAAACCGTCGGGTCAAAATAATATTCCACGTAACTGAGCATCTGAATCGGCAGGGTGGTGACCCCAGGTCCGGTGAGGAAAATGGTCACTGGGACATCATTGAGGGAGGTGATGAATGCCAGGAGGCACGCGGCTAAAATCCCGGATTGGATATTGGGTAAAACGACAACCAGGAATGCATGCATCCTGGTTGAACCTAGGCTGACCGCAGCTTCTTCAATTTCAACAGGCACATTACTCAGGCTGGACACAATCACGCGGATGATGTACGGCAGCATGATCAAGGCATGAGCTATGGCCAACCCGGTCCATGTTTCAATTTCCAGGGGAATGACGATGTGTTTAAGGACTGCAAATCCTAGTACAACTCCTGGAATGATGACAGGAGACAGAAACAGGGACAAAGCAGGCTGACGCCATTTGGAATTGGTTCTTGATAATGAATAAGCTGCAGGAAGACCGATCAATAAGGCACCTAATGCGCCAAAGAATGAAAGCAGAAGTGAATTCTGAAATGCAGAAATAAACATCTCACTCTCAAAAATTCTATGAAACCAACGTAACGAGTAGGTTTGAGGAGGGAAATCCAAGAATTCGCTATCATTGAATGCTGAAAAAACAATGATGACCAATGGGCCAATCAAGAAAAGATAGACGAGCGATAAAGATAAAATTAAGAGATGGTTGTTCTTCATGAATCCGGGTTCATTCGATTTGCCAACACACCGATTATTTTCATCACCAGATAGGTTATCAGGATCATGATGATGGCGATTACCGATGCGGTGTCCCATTCAAATAACGTCATCGCATTCTGATAGATGAGGGTGGACAAAGTCATCGCCTGGTCTCCCCCCAATAATCTTGGTGTGGTGTAAGCAGTGAGACTTCCGGTGAAAACAAGGACGGACCCGACCAGCAGCCCTGATGAACTGAGAGGAAGAATGATTTGAAAAAAAACTCCCTGGTTACTGGCGCCGAGACTTTTCGCGGAATCCAACAGGTCCACTTCTATATTTTCCATGACACCAACGAGAGGAAGAATCATCAGAGGTAAAAAAAGATATGTGAGTCCAATGATGACCGCAAATTCTGTGTAAAGTATTTGTATCGGTTTTTCAATGATGCTCAGCCAAAGAAGCAGGTCATTGACAAAACCGTTTTTCCCGATGATGACCATCCACGCAAAAGAACGAACCACAGGACTCAGGAGTA
>CAXFCD010000004.1:0-19174 GCA_964001155.1 uncultured bacterium
AGAATTTCCGCTGAATTAGCCAATGAAGAAGGGAATTGGGAAGCTGCTTTAATTGAAAATGGTGAAACCACATTCTTAGGCGGTGTGGCCGGCGGTGGTACATGTGATGCATTTTTTAGTCATGGTTTAGGTATCAGTGCTGACGGTCAAACAGGCGTAGGCATGGGTTGGCTTAATTGCGGGACAGAAGCATTTTATTGGACAGATGAAGATGGCATTGTAGAACTGGGACAATACCAAGGCAACAGCACCAAGGCTCAAGCCGTTTCCGGTGATGGCCAACTCTTCGGTGGCTGGGCGCAAACAAACGCAAGAAATTCTGTTTTATGGGACAGAGAAGGCAATATTACTTTTTTAGGTTCATTTGAAACCGGGAATAATTATGGTGAAGTGAATGCCATCAGCCGCGATGGGGCAAAAGTGGTGGGTTATTGTGCAGGAAGTGGAAACGATGATGTGGTGGGCTACATTTGGACAGAAGAAAACGGGTTGGCATCTTTGGGCGTTCCGGATAATGAGGCTAGTTCGAACACTAGTATTGCAATGGCAGTATCGGATAATTGCGTGGTAGTCGGGCAATATTTGAATCAAGCGCCTGTTTTTTATAAAGCCTGCATCTATACGCCCCAATTATCCATGTTCACCAATTTGCGCCAATATCTTTTGAATATTGGGATGGATGAAATCTCAGATTGGGATTTGACCCAAGCGACCTGCGTATCCAATGATGGAAATACCATCGCGGGTTATGGCAAAGATCCTAGTGGCGTTTGGACCGGTTGGCTGATCCGAATTACCGTGGGTATAGCGCCGGGGAATGTTTTGTATGTTCCTGCGGAATACGCCACCATCCAGGAAGCCATCGCTGCTTCTACAGATCGTGATACCATCATCGTAGCACCGGGGACGTATTCAGAAAATATTAACTATAATGGTAAAAACATTGTTATCGCTTCTTATGGACTCCCTTACGGGAATGTAGATGCTTTCATTCAAAATACCATCATTGACGGTGGCGGTGGCGGTAGCGTGGTGACCATGAATTCCGGAGAAGATTCCAGCGCTGTCCTTTATGGGTTCACCATCCAAAACGGCAATGCAGATTATGGTGGTGGAATTATGATCGAATCATCCGAGCCTACTTTTGAACATTTATTGATCCAAGATAATCAAGCAAATTATGGCGGCGGTGTTTATGCCAGATACGATGGCGAACCAATATTTAATCATGTAACCGTTATTGGAAATACTGCAGGGCAAGGTGCTGGCATGCGCTTTAGGGATGATGCTGATGCAAAGATCAACTATTGCCGAATCCAATGGAATACATCTACAGGTGAGGGCGGCGGTATTTACTGCAACAACGCAGACCCTGACATTTCTTACACAGCATTGGTTGGAAATGTGGCAAACGAAGGTGGCGATGCTGTTTATTTGAAAATCAATTGTGAAGCAGCCTTAACCAATACGACATTGGTCGGTCATGGCAGTCCGGAATCAGACATGAATTCCGCAGTATTTTGTGTAACCAATAGCGCCGTTCAATTAAAAAATTCAATCCTTTGGGGGAACTTGGGACCTAATGTTGAATTTTCTGCAACCAGTAATCCTAATGCTGTTACGGTGAATTATTGTGATGTTGAAAATGGAGAAGATGGAATCTGGACCAACGATAATGGTACAATGAATTGGCTGGATGGCAATATAGATCAAGATCCACTATTTTGCGATTCATGGAATTGGAATTTTTCGCTATCGGAAGATTCTCCTTGTGTGGAAACAGGATTAGATGGCGACAATATGGGCTCTTATGATGTGGGTTGCGGTCCTGCTATGTCTATCGTCGAAAATATTCCTGAAGAATTCAGCCTAAAACAAAATTATCCCAATCCCTTTAATCCTGCCACAACCATTGAATATGAAATCGGAAAAAATTCCTTCGTATCATTATCTGTTTTTGACATTTCCGGTAAAAAGATAAAATCCTTGGTGAACTCCTTTCAAACTCAAGGAAGCTATCTTACACAATGGCATGGAAAAAATGACGTTGGAACAAAGGTTCCTGCGGGACTTTATTTATTAAGATTAGAAACAATTGATTTCACAGAAACAAAAAAACTGATATTTTTAAAATGAAAAATAAAAATATGAAAAGAATATTATTTTACTTATTAGCGTTTTCAGTAGCCTACCCAAACATCGTTCAAGACCTTGGCGAAAAATTCAACATAGGCACAATAAGCCGGGATTCTGAACCGGAACTCTTTTGGGAGTGGGAAAATGAACCCCGCTGGTTGACCGGTGTTAATTGGAACGGCAGTACATTTTTTGGATATATTGGTTTTGGTGAAGAGTTCTTCAGTTCAACTATATCCATGGATGATGCTGTTGATGTTGAAATCCGATTTAACAGTGATGAAACCACGCTTTGTCAAACATATAGAAGGGACTGGGGGTATGATGCGGCTGGCGTAGGTGTTTTCAGGGGCTCTGCCTGGGATATTTCTGATCCGGAAAATCCACGAAGATTAAATATATGTTTTGTTGAAAATGATGATGGCTCCGGAGAACATGACCCAAATCTTCTTTGGGACCCGGATAATTCCGGTTATGGCAGACGGGAATATTTATTCATTATGCTGAGTGATTATGATGGGACCGGTGAAACGTATGATAACAATAATAATGGCACTACAGCGGATGTGATCTATGCATGGTGGCCCAAACTTCGATCCGGGTATTCCTTTTTTGAAACCGACCCGGCAGCGTTGAGAATTAAGTTAGCCTATATTACTGATTTTACTACACTTCCCGACGATGAACAGTTAACATTGTCTTGGGAATTCGAAGAAGAGGGGATTGATCACTTCAATCTATTTTTTGGGGAAGCCGACCAGCCGGACAACTTTTTAACTCAACTGGATTCAGACGTAAGGGAATTCATCCATACTGATCTGACTAATGATGAGAAAGTTTATTATCAACTTCAAGGTGTGGATGAAAACGGGGAGGCGATTTATTTCAGTCAGGTCGTTTGGGGAAAACCCCATCCTATATCTCAAAATATGAATTTATTGGGAACGTGGGATCAACGGAATAATTATGGTGACATTTGGGGTTATACGGATGCAAACACCGGCATAGAATATGCCCTCATTTGCGCTCGGGGAGAAGGTCTTAGTATTATTGATATTTCCGATATACCAGTTGAAGTTGCCTTCGTTCCATCCTTATATCCCGGGAATGATGCTAAGGATGTGAAAGTATATGACCATTATGCAGTATTGATCAAAGAATACGAACCGGCTCAGGTAATTGATTTATCTGATCCTGCAAACCCGCAGGAGGTCAGTACAATCCATTTTGGAAATTCAGTAGAAGATGGTGGAGCACATAATTGTTACATTGATGGAGATTACCTTTATGTGATTGGCCATGATATGGGCGGTGTAGAAATTTATGATATTTCCACTCCGGAAGATCCACTGTGGGCAGGACATTATTCCACGTACTATTATCACGATATTTATGTGAAGGATGGTATTGCTTATGCTGCCGGTATTTATGGCGATGGTGTTGATATTTTGGATGTATCCGATCCGGGGAATATCCAATTATTGGCAAATTTTAATTACGAAGGTTCAGGTGCTCACAACTGCTGGACCACAGAGGATGGAAATTATGTGATTGTGGGCGATGAAATCGGGGAAGGAAACTGGATCAGAATTTTTGATATTCAAGACCTAGATCATATCAATATGGTAGCTGAATATATTGTGGATCCTGAAGCAGTTGTTCATAATTGCTATGTCAAAGGCGATTTACTTTATGTGGGACATTACACAGAAGGTGTACGAATAGTGGATTTATCCGATCCTACCAATCCACAGGAAATCGCTTATTATGACACCTATCTTCCTAGTGAATATGGAATGGAGGGATGTTGGTCTGTCTATCCTTATTTCGAATCTCGAAAAATTATTGCTTCAGATTTAGAATCGGGATTATTTGTCCTGGAGCATGATGCAATGGTGAATATTGAAACACCAACAGTCCCGACTGATTTTACGCTGAAACAAAATTATCCCAATCCCTTTAATCCAACGACCAACATTGAATATTCCCTTGGCAATGAAGGATTTTTGAATCTCGCTGTTTATGACGTATCGGGACGAAAGATCAAAACGTTGGTGAATCAAGATAAAGCTCAAGGCAACTATTCTTCAGAATGGAACGGAAAAAACAAAAACGGTGTCAAGGTGCCATCAGGTATCTATTTTATCAGGATGACTGTGGGAGATATTTCACAATCCCGGAAAGTCGTTTTTCTGAAGTGAAATATTTAACTCCTAATTATTTTAATATTGAATTTGGTTCAAGTCCAGGATACCTTGAAAACAGTAGAAAGTCAAATTATCATAGGCCAATTCATTAAAAACACAGACCAGCACCTTGTTTTTTAGGTTAATTATGAAAAAGAACCCTTATTGATTTTAAAAGAACATTTAACGATTAACCGATGGTGAAGTTCTTTTTATTAGGATGACCGTGGGAGATGATGCCCAATCCTGGATGGTTATTTTACTGATATAATTTATAAATCTTCATCCACAGAAATAGAAACACTCAACTGAGATTCAATCAATTTCGCAATATCCATTTCTGCCGTCATGACGATTCCATCTGCTTCTATTAAATCCTTAATCTTGGGAACCAATACATTGATTTGCTCCTGGGATAAAAGCGCTTTGATACGCTGAAGAACTGAAACGATATAATTTGCTTTTTCAGAATCCGGCTTTTGATTGATAACAGTATAGGCTTCATTCAGAAACCGGTCAGCGCGATCTTCAGAAAATTCAGGAAATAGACTTTCAATGGCGTGGACCCAAGCTTCTCTTTCTTCAAAATCCGTTTGTTGATCTGCCAATTGGATGGCTGCACACAAGTGGGTGACAGCTTCTAAGGGTGACATATTCTCCGGTGTATTACATTCCGGTTCTTTGTTTTTACTGCTGAACCATCCCATTATTTTTTCTCCCATTCGTCTCTGGTTAATGTTTTCATGCTGAGAGCGTGAATTTCATGTTTCATAAGTTCGCCCATGGCATCATAAACTTTTCGGTGCCGTTGGACTAAATTTTGTCCTTCAAAATCATCAGAAACAATCACCGCTTCCAAATGAAATCCACCCTCATGGAGTTTATGATTTAAATGGCGCCCGGTGAAATCTTTTACTTCAAAGTGGATTAAATCCAGTGATCCGTCGAGGCGAGATTTCATTTCTGTTTCAATAGCCATTGTATTTCCAGTGAAAGTGTTCGAAGTTTCTTGCATGTCTGATCCAAAGTTATTTGAATTAACTGATAAAGATAAAGCCTATTATCTTGAAGTGATTAAAAAGATAGATCCGGTCCATTCCAGGGCTATCACGAGGGTGTTGGGAACAAAAATATCAGGCATGTTGGACGCGGGAAAACTCAATTCCGTCGAGGTAGAACTGATTGACGACATTACCATGCTTATGGGAATCTTGGAAATGCATCCGGAACTTCCTCAATCTGTGGTAAAAAAGATCCTGTTTGCCATGACGTATTTTGTCGATGAAAATGATGAAATTCCGGATGTTATTCCGAATTACGGTTATTTAGATGATATCAAAGTGGTGGAATGGGTCATTGATGATATTCAGGATCAAATTCCGCCTATGTCCAAATCTTAATTTATTCTTCCTCACCGGCTGTGTCAGTCCAACGGTCTAAATCCTCTTCAGAAAATTGCCATTGGCAGGAACCGCACCACCAAGGTTTTCCAAAATAGGTTTCATCGTTGTCCACCAGTTCTAAAGATTCGCTGCATTTTGGGCAGTCCCGTTCGGATCCGTCCTCAGGCCAAGTATAATCAGGGCGATATTTCAGCCCATTTTCAAAAGTATGATGTTTTTGCATGTTAAGAAATTACTGAGAATTAAATGGGGTTTAAATATGATATTTAGAAAATTGATAATACCACGAATAATAAAACACCCACCAGGGAAATGCCAATATAGTTCTGCATTTGCATTTCTTTTTCCAGCGTTTCAACTTGGGCTAAATAATGATCGTAAAAGAGAAACACTTCCAAAGTATCATTTTCCGCCACATAAATTCGCTTGATACCTTCATGTAATTTGTCTTTCACATCTCGGTTTTGGATGTCTGGCGGGATGTAACTAACCTCATGAAAACCGGGCAAAACCGGTACAGGTCCCGGCAGAGGATGATCTCCTACATAATACCCATCCACAAAAAAGGGAACATTCATGCTGTCAGTTTTTATATCAATAAAGCCAAATTGTTCAATGTCTTCATCCTGCTGTGCAGCGGACGGAGAACTGAAAAAAATGAAGCCAATAAGTACTAGAATACACTTTTGCATACCTGTCAAATTATTTTTGTCTTAACCTGAAATCAAATAAGTAAATTTCGCGTCAATGAAATCCACAATTTTGTCAAAATCGCTTATTTTTGTTGTCGTTTTACTTGGATTCGGAGGGTGTGCTTACTTCAATACCTTTTATAATGCCCAGCAATATTATGAAGAAGCAGAAAAAATCCGTCTACAAAAAGAAGGAGAATCCATTCCCATCACTGCATTGGATAAATACGGGAAAACGATCCAAAAATGTGAAAAAGTCTTGAAAGATTTCCCTGATACAAAATTCCGGACTGATGCCATCCTGCTCATGGCGAAAGCCAGGTTTTATCGCAAAGATTACGATCTGGCCATTGGAGATTTAAAAATTATTTCCACAGATGGAAGTAACGCTCAAATGGAAGAAGCCCAATATTGGCGTGCCTTGTGCAAATGGAAAAAGGGAAATGCCCAAACTGCCATTGACGAATTGACTCAATTATTGGAATTATCCAATTCCAAAGAAATTCAATCCCAGTGTTATTTATCTTTATCTGAAATTGCCCAGGAATTAAAAGACCCTGATTTAGCCATGACCCATTTACAGATGGGAGCGCGACTTACGAAAAACCGACAACAAAAAGGCGTCATCTATGGCCGATTAGCCGAAATGGCTTTCAATAAGGAAAAATACGATATTGCAAAAGATGGGTATGAAAATGTCATTGCTCACTCTTTATCCAAGGAGAAAATCGAAAAAGCACACCTTCAAATTCTTAAAATTCTGCGGATTGAGAAAAAATACCGGTCAGCTTCACGGAAAATTAAAGGGATGCTCACCGATGATAAATTCAAGAATATTGCGGGAAATTTAGAATTAGAATTGGTGCAATTGTACCGGGCGCAAGGAGAAACTTCGGAAATTGAAACACGGCTTGAATCCATCGTCAATGAATATCAGAGAACCCCTGTTTCCGCTGAAGCATATTATTTGTTGGGACAAATCTATACGTCCCGGAAATGGGATATGACTAAAGCGAAAGAATTTTTTGATTTGGTAAGCAAAGAATCCAGTCGGTCATTATTTTCGCCCATGGCCAAAAGCAGAAGTAAGGCTATTGAGATTTATCAGGAAGCCCAAAAAGATCTTGAGACGCATGAAATTATTTCCACCCAAGATTCCACATTATTGGCGGCGGAATCTGATTCACTTGTTCCCGGTGTTTCTGTTATAGTACCCGATAGGGAAGTCCCTGAACTTTATTATCAATTAGCTGACCTGGAAGCATTCAGTTTTAATCGCTATGCTGAAGGAATCCAATTTCTTAAAAAAATTATTTCCAATTTCCCTGAATCATCTTTTCGCCCCAAATCCATATTCACCATGGCATTTATGTATGAAATCATGGGGGATTCTATTCAGGCAGAACAAACGCGGGATATCCTCATGGAGTCTTATCCAAATTCAGAATATGCAGCATATTTACACGAGGATGTGAAAGTAGAAAAGCATCAGCAGGAAACTGTTTTCGCCCAAGCGGAATCCCAAATCACTGTAAACCCCGACAATGCAATTTACCTGTTTAAAGAAACGATGAAATATGATGAGAAGAGTGATTTGGCGGTTTCCGCCGCTTACACCATCAGTTACCATTATGATCGCACTGCAGAACTAGACAGCGCCATGAAATATTACCAGTGGATCCAGGATAATCATCCCCGATCAGAACAATCTTTCCAAGCGAATAAACGAATTCAAACTCTACAATTGGCTCTTTCTACCATCGAAACCGAAACCGATACAGCAACTTTTATTCAGGAAGAAAATTGAGAGCAGGAATTCTTTCATTTTTCTATCGAACGACACGTTGGGTTGTAACAAAAACAATTTATTTTTTTCAGGCAATTTTCTTTAAACCAAGAGACCTTGAACCTGCAGTCAATTTTGGTGATGCCCAACTCTCAACCTACGCCATCTTTGGAAAACTCATTTATGATTTTAAAATTCCTTTAGAAAATTCAATCGAAGTTTTTGATCTCAAATTTCCATCTCCACTCATGGCTGCTTCTTTTAAATCGGAATCAGAAATATTAAAAATTTGGCTCCGGATGGGTTTGGGTTGTGTAATGTTTAAAACAATCATGGCAGAACCGAGACAAGGAAATCCCCGGCCGCGGCTTCAGGATGCATCCATTTCAGGGGAAAAAGGGATATTGAATTCCATGGGAATACCGGGATCGGGAATAGCACAATTTTCTCAAGAATTACCTAATTCAACTTTATGGAATTTTAATAGGCCTTTAGGAATTAGTATCGGTGGAGATTCTTCGAAAGAGTATGTCGATAATGTTGAGGCTATAGAATCAGTCTTAGCACATTTATATTATCCTTATTTTTATGAATTAAATATCAGTTGTCCCAACACAGAAAATGGACTCACCATAGCGGAAGAACCCAACAAATTAGAAAATGTAATTAAGGAAATTCGTGGAATAACAGGGAAACCTATTTCAATTAAAGTATCTCCTGACCTGTCAAATGATCAATTAAATCAAATCGGCGAAATTTGTTCAGGTGTAGAACAATCAATGATCAATGCCGGAAATACACAATACAAACGGCCAACTGAAGTCAAGGTGAATCCCAACCATTTTACCATGGAAGGAGGCGGCTTTTCCGGACCGGCGCTTTTTGACCGAACTCTGGAAATGGTAAACCTGTTTTCTGAATTCAAAATGCCAATTATAGCAACAGGTGGGATATCAACTTTTGCTCATATAAGACGTTTGAAAGATTCAGGCGCATCTCTATTTGGGATGGCAACCGCACTTGTATTGGATCCTTACTGCATCCCAAAAATCAACTCAGAATTCTAATGTTTACCATAGTTCTACTAGAGCCACAAATTCCACCTAATACAGGATCAACAGGCCGATTATGCGGCGCGACGAATAATCGCCTTCACATTGTTGGAAAATTAGGATTTGAATTGTCGGACAAAACACTAAAAAGAGCAGGATTGGATTATTGGGATCATATTGATTGGGATTATTTTCCGGACAAAGAAGCCTATTTAGATAATCTTGTTAAAAATGGCGCATTTCATCTCTTGACCACAAAATCATCTCAGCCGTACACTTCACGGCGTTTTCAACAGGGAGATTATCTCGTTTTCGGCAGTGAGACTGCGGGAATTGATGAATCTTTCTTGGAAAAATATTGGGAAAATACGTGTACCATACCCATGGAAAATCCACATATCAGAAGCCTAAACCTTGCCACTAGTGCAGGAATCGTTCTCTATGAAGCGATACGCCAAGTCCATGCATCTTAATTCCAAAACCCTAATCATAATCCTAATCTTGTTGATTGGTTGCTCTAGTTCACCGAGATATGCTACAGGTTCACCGAGGGCTTCAGCTAAAAAATCAAAATCATATAATGGATCAAAGCCCTTAAAAACAAAATCGAAATCAAAAAAAGTTAAACACCGAAAAGTTATGACCGGTGTCAGTTCATTTTATGCTGAAGATTTCCATGGAAAACTCACAGCAAATGGCGAAGTTTATGATATGTATGGCGTCACTGCAGCTCACAAAACACTCCCTTTAGGCACCGTGTGCCGTGTCACCAATTTAGAAAATGATAAATCATTGATCTTGCGAATCAACGATCGGGGACCCTATGTGAAAGGCAGAATATTGGATTGTTCATATGGTGCAGCTAAAAAATTAGATTTTATTACCCAGGGAACCACAAAAGTGAAAATAGAAGTGATGGAATGGGGTGATGGTGTGTATATGCATCACCGAGAGAAACCAAAATGAAAAAATACTATATGGTTGTGAATCCACATGGTGGATTAAAAAAAGGCATTGGGATTCTTGATCGGGTTCGCCCAATATTTGAAGGGAACGGTGATGAATTAACCATTTTAGAAACTGAATATGCTGGCCATGCACGGGAATATGCCCGAGAGATTGATTTTACCGGTTATGATGGATTTTGTGCCATTGGCGGTGATGGTACTATGCATGAAGTTATTAATGGTATGTTAAAACGTCCTGATGGGCGGCAACTACCGATTGGGTTGGTCACGGGAGGTACGGGAAATTCATTCATGCATGATTTAGATTGTCTTGATCCTGAAAATGCTGCAAAACGAATTTTAACCGGACGGCTCCGACCCATAGATATTGCAAAAGTAGAAGCTGCCGGTGAAATACTCTATGGATTTAATATCGTTGGCTGGGGCATGCCCACGGACATTAATATTTTAGCAGAGAAAATGCGTTGGCTTGGAGAACAACGGTACAACATAGCCTCTATTATTGAAGTGATGAAAGGTAAGCAACGCTTGGCAAAACTTATTATTGAAGGAAACACTGTCGTTGGTGATTTTGGATTTATTCTTGGCTGCAATACTATTCATACAGGAAAAGGAATGCAAATGGCACCATTGGCACAATTGAATGACGGATTAATCGATTTAATTATTGCCCGAAAAGCAGGCAGGATAAAATTATTAACGCTTTTTCCGAAATTGTTTAGCGGGGCACATGTGGGGGATCCATTGGTGGACTATCGCCAAGTGAAAGAATTCTCCATCATTCCCCAAGAGGATAACATTTTAAATATTGATGGTGAAATGATTGGTAGTACTCCCATTCATGTAACTGTAGAACAGGGTTTAATCAATGTTCTCGTATAATAAGGAAATTTCGAAATGAAAATGATGAAAGGTCGTAATCTTGTTAATGCATTAGGAATTCCATCATGGTTATTCCTTATTTGGAAAGGCGGGTTGTATTATAGTGTTTTTATTTTGATTTGTATCGCCTTTGCCTTGGGTGAATTTTATTCCATTTTAGAGAAAAAGGGTGTGAAACCGCTACGATGGATGGGCATGTGTTCTGCTGTTTTTATAGCAGATTTTTACTATGTTCAACCGGAATTAACACCGCACCATGTTTTTGGCGGTGTAATTTTCATTGTATTAATGACGGTTGTTTGGGAATTGTTTTCTGAAAAAGAAAATGCAGGTCAAAATATTTCTGCAACGTTAGCCGGAATTTTATTTGTCCCAATCCTGTTAGGAACTGCCATTGATATCAGGCAATTTGATTTTTTAATGGGAACACAGTTGACCTTAGCCATGGTTCTGTCAATTTGGGCGTGCGATACAGCAGCATTTATTTTTGGGACCCAATTCGGAAAAGCAAAGATCTTTCCCAGGGTCAGCCCTAATAAATCCTGGGTGGGCTCCATTTCCGGACTTTTGGCTTCTATGGGCGTTTTTCAATTGTTTTATCATCAAGGTTGGCTTGGTGATTATTTTTCCATGCAGGATGCAGTTGTATTTGGAATCATCTCCGGCGTCTTTGGACAAATAGGTGACTTTGCAGAATCCTTATTAAAACGAGATGCAGGCGTGAAAGACAGTGGCACACTTTTACAGGGCCACGGGGGCGTTTTAGACCGTTTTGACTCCTTGATATTCGCCATGCCAATGACCTATCTTTACGTCCATTTTTTGATGCATTATTAATATTTTTATAACTCACCATGGAATTAAAATCTATTTTGGCTACGGATTGTGGCTCCACCACAACCAAAGCCATCCTCATACGAAAAATTGATGGTGAATACCGTTTAACCCACCGTGGTGAAGCCCCAACCACTGTTGAAGCGCCTTTTGAAGATGTGACACGTGGTGTCCTAAATGCGGTCATGGAGGTTGAAGAACTTGCTAGTCAAAAGATTCTGGATGGAGATGAAATAATGTCTCCCCAGCAAAACGGTGAAGGTGTAGATATTTACATTTCAACAAGTTCTGCAGGTGGTGGACTCCAAATGATGGTGGCCGGCGTGGTGAAATCCATGTCCGGTGAAAGTGCTGAACGTGCAGCCCTTGGTGCGGGATCAATAGTGATGGATGTGATGGCATCCAATGATGGACGACTTCCACATGAAAAAATTAAACGGATACGCGATCTTCGTCCCGATATGATTTTACTTTCCGGTGGTATTGATGGCGGTACTGTCTCCCATGTAGTTGAATTGGCTGAAATTCTTCATGCAGCAAACCCACAACCAAGATTGGGACAGAATTATAAACTACCTGTAATCTACGCAGGTAACAACAAAGCCCAAGACCAAATTCGCGAAACACTCGGTGACATGACAGATTTGGATATTGTGGATAATATTCGTCCCGTTCTTGAGAGGGAAAATCTAGAACCGTCCCGAGATAAGATACATGACTTATTCATGGAACATGTGATGCAGCAAGCACCCGGATATAAAAAATTGATGTCCTGGACAGATGCGCCCATTATGCCAACGCCAGGTGCTGTTGGTTCTCTCATTGAAATGATTGCTGAAAAGGAGAAAATTACTGTTGTCGGTGTCGATATTGGCGGTGCAACAACGGATATCTTTTCTGTATTTCAAGGAAAGTTTAACCGAACAGTAAGCGCAAATCTTGGTATGAGTTATTCCATCTGTAACGTGTTGGCAGAATCCGGGTTAGATAATGTTTTAAGATGGGTTCCTTTTGATATTGATCGAAAAGAGCTTACGAATAGGATCGGGAATAAAATGATTCGTCCCACAACCGTTCCACAATCTTTAGAAGAATTATTTATTGAGCAAGCAATCGCACGAGAAGCATTGAGACTCTCGTTCAAACAACATAAAGAATTTGCCGTGGGACTGAAAGGTGTTCAAAAAGAACGAACCATTTCCGATGCATTTGATCAATCCTCATCAGGAGAATCGTTGGTGAATATGATGGATCTTGATTTATTGGTCGGTTCTGGAGGTGTCTTGAGTCATGCGCCACGACGAGAACAATCTGCTCGAATGTTGATCGACTCTTTCATGCCGGAAGGAATTACCCAATTGGCCGTAGATTCCATTTTTATGATGCCGCAACTTGGTGTTTTAGCCAATATTGAAAAAGAAGATTTAGCAGATGAAGCACGTACAGCAGCATTGGAAGTATTCCATAAAGATTGTTTAATTCGACTCGGTACATGTATCACACCTGTGGGAAAAGTAAAAGACGGGGAAGTTGTTTTGAATGCAGAATTTGAAATGCCAACCGGCGAGACTGTTACTAAAGAAATAAAAAAGAACGAATTAATCAGAATCGAAGTCGAATATGCTCCGATTAAAGCAAAACTAACGCCACAAAAGAAAATGGACATTGGGGCAGGGGTAGGCGAACCCATTTCTACCACAGTTTATGGTGGAGTAGTCGGTTTAATTCTGGACGGTCGAGATCGTCCCATTTCTATTCCGACAGATTCTGAAGATCGACTATCTGCATTAAAGAATTGGTCTGATGTAGTCAACGAGTACCCAAATACTTAACTCCTTATCTAACTAATGGCGCACGCATACACACCTGGACTTAAAGTATTACATCACGCTAAAGTTGAGAAGAATCGACGCCTTCCAATCAAAGGAGAAGTGAAAAAACAAGTTGGTGAATCTTTAACACCAAACGACATTGTGGCGAAAACAGATTTACCTGGAAACGTCCAAATGTTAAAAGTAGCAAACTTGTTAAATGTCGGTCCTGCTGATGTTCCGGAAATGATGTTGGTCAATGAAGGTGACGCTATCGAAAAAGGACAAATGATTGCTCAAACAGCTGGACTTTTTGGCTTTTTCAAAACAGATGTAAAAGCGCCTATCGATGGCACAATCGAATCTATTTCTGACGTGACTGGACAAGTTGTGTTAAGAGAAGCGCCCATTCCTGTGGAAGTGGACGCTTACATGACTGGCACCGTGAAAAGCATCATACCGGAAGAAGGCGTAACCGTCGAATCAGATGCTGCATTCATCCAGGGAATTTTTGGTATCGGTGGAGAATCACGTGGGGATATGGTCGTGCTATGTTCAGATAGAGAACAAGAATTAACTGCTGACATGTTGAATGAATCCCAAAAAGGGAAGATCGTTGTGGGTGGTTCATTCATTAGTTTAGAAACCTATAAAAAAGCATTATCTCTTGGGATTGCTGGTGTGGTTGTTGGCGGATTTAATTATTATGACCTTGAAGAGATATTGGGATACACTTTAGGTGTTGCCATTACCGGTTCAGAAGATTTAGTTACGTCTCTTGTCGTGACGGAAGGATATGGCAACATACGTATGGGAAGCCGAACCTTTGATTTACTCAAAGAACATGATGGAAAATTTGTTTCAATCAACGGTGCCACACAGATTCGTGCCGGTGTGATTCGACCTGAAATTGTTATTCCGTTATCCGATGAAGAAATTCCACAAATTCCCGTTTATGAGTCTAAGGAAATGGGAATTACAGATGGCAGTTTAGTTCGTGTGATTCGCGCACCTTATTTTGGACGAATGGGTATTGTGAAATCGCTTCCACCAGAACTCCATAAAATGGAATCTGAAACTATGGTCCGTGTGGCTGAAGTTGAAATTGATGGCGAGACATTAACTATTCCAAGAGCCAATCTTGAGATGGTTGAGGTTGATTAGTTGGATAAGTAATTAGGATTAAAATGATTGATAGTATAAAAAACACATTTAGAGATAGCGTAAATCCTAATCACAACTCCTTGTCTCTTGCAGAGCAAGACAGACTCTTTCTTGAGCGAGTTGCAAAAAAAATCCACCATTCAGGGCTCGTCACACCTGCTGTATTCTTTTTAGAAATGACAAAACCACTTTCTTTATTGGGTTCTCATGCACTCGTCTTTTTTGGTCCAATTATAAACGCATTTATCCAATCAGAAAATTATTATCGAACTGTGCAGGTCTTTGAAGACTCTGCCAACGTAGAACTATTATTACAAATGATTGAAAGCCTTGAAACAGAGGCAAACCTTGAGAGTGGAGATAATCATGAATGATCGTGATTTTATGATCAGCGCTGGTGGAATATCCCTGGCATTTTTGATCTATTGGTTCTTTGGACATCCCTATTTTATAACAGAACGAATTGTGATGTTCCTAGCCATCATGGTCTTTTCCGGCACATTATTGTTTTTCATTAGAAAAGCACGACGTGGCGAAGAGATCTTTTTACGAACCATTCCCGGCTTGAAAGCTGTGGAAGAAGCTGTGGGGCGTTCAACAGAAATGGGAAAACCCGTTTTGTACGTTCCCGGCATTATGGATATGGATCAAGTGGAAACGGTCGCCGGTGTCATTGTGCTTGGCCACGTATCCAAAATGACAGCACGATACGAAACTACGTTGAATGTGCCTGTGTCCCGTGCTATTGTGATGAAAGCAGCCCGAGAAGCCTGTAAAGAATCTTATTTGATGGAAGGCCGCCCGGACATGTTTCATGATGATATGGTTCATTATTTGACGGATGAGCAATTTGCCTATGCTGCCGGTGTAAATGGTATCATGGTTCGGGAAAAACCGGCTGCTTGTATGTACATGGGAAAATTCTACGCTGAATCTCTCATTTTAGCAGAGACAGGAAATTCCATTGGCGCCATACAAATCGCCGGAACAGCATCACAAGCACAGATTCCATTTTTTGTAACTGCCTGTGATTACACCTTAATCGGTGAAGAATTTTTCGCAGCCAGTGCTTATCTGTCCGGTCGCCCTGAATTAATTGGCGGTGTGAAAGGACAAGATATGATTAAAGTATTTATCATCGGTTTGATTTTAGCTGGTGTCGTCCTGAGACTCATGAATGATGTCGGTTTGATCGACTTCAGTATTATAAACTTTTTGACGGTGAAATAAGGAAAGAATTATGCTTTGGAAACGACAAATCCCAATTCTGATTGTAGCCGTCATCGGTTCTCTCACATTATTTGGGTGGTTCATTGATGAACCTCATATTAAAGCTTTCGTGGATGACGATGCGACACAATGGTACGATATTTTGGCCAGTTTCGCTATTTTTCTCGGTGGATTCAATTTACTCAAACTCCAACTCCAAAAAGTGCTTCGGAAACAAGCAGGTTGGCAATATTCTTTGTTCGCTATTGGTGGATTCTTTTTCGCTGTTGTTGCAGGATTCTTTTATAAAGGGAATCCGGATGTTGCATGGGGAACTCATGTAACAGCGAAAGGAACACTGTTTAAGTGGATGTTCACGTACATGTTTGCACCCATGCAGGCTACCATGTTTGCACTCCTTGCATTCTTCGTGGCATCTGCTAGTTATCGTGCATTTCGGATTCGGAATTTTGAAGCGACACTCCTTTTGGTTGCAGGCATCATTATTATGATCGGCCGTGTGCCCTTGGGAAGCAATATTTCCAGTTGGTTCATTATGTACCTGTTGGTCTTAGTTGCAGGAATTGCTGTGAATTTGATTTTCAAAAATAAGCAATATACCTTGGGCGCAGTTGCAGGCGGGATTGCTTTAGTCACGGCTGCGGGGATGTCCATGGGATGGCCGTTAGATCAACCGGGTATTTTTTACCTTCCGTATTTGCAGGAGTGGATTTACAAATTCCCCAATGTGGCAGGCGCTCGATCCATTATGATTGGAATTGGGCTCGGTATTTTTGCAACATCAATCCGGTATATTCTCGGAATTGAAAAATCTTACATCGGAGAATAGCCATGAATTTTATAATTGATTTGATTTTAAAACTTGGAAAAGTAGATCGCCGATGGATCTTTTTAATCATCGGAGTAGTGGTAATGATACCGTTGTTTTATCCACTGGGATTACCCATCCGCGCAACGGCAACCACACAACAAGCTTATGATGCCATGGATGCATTGCCTAAAGGGTCGAAGGTTTTGGTTTCTTGCGAATATGGACCCAGCACCAAACCTGAGATTGACCCCATGGTAAGAGCAGTGTTGAGACATTTGTTTAAAAACGGTCACCAGATTTATGTAACCTGTCTCTGGCCTGATGGACAATTTTTAGCCGAAGAAGCATTGGATGAAATTGGCGGCGGCGAATTTGGACTCACTTATGGTGAAGATTATGTATTACTTGGTTTTCGCCCAGGGAATGAAGCTGTAGTAAAAGGTATAGTGAGTGATTTACGTAAACTATATACGATTGATTCTCGAGGAACAAAAGTGACCGAAATCCCAATGATGGACGGCATCCATCGCTTCGAAGATTTTGATTTTCTGTTTTCTGCATCTGCTGGTTATCCCGGAACGATTGAATGGGTTCAATATGCTGTGGATCCTACCGATGTTCAAATGAGCACTGGCACCACATCAATCCAAGTGAATGAGGTGATGCCATATGTTGCAGCAGGACAAGTTCAAGGCATCTTGGCTGGGATGCCCGGCGCTGCAGAATATGAAGCCTTGATCGGCGTTCCCGGTATTGGTACCAGTGGGATGGATGCACAATCCATTGCGCACTTGGTGATTGTTTTATTTATCGTTCTTGGAAATATTGGTTATTTCATTGAACGGAAACGTTCAAAAAAGTATTAAGGAGTGAATCATGTTTGGTGAAGTATTAGGTGCTTGGATTGCGGTGTTTTTAACGCTGGCAATTTTTTCATTCCTGTATAAGGATAACCCATTTTACAAAATTGCAGAACACATTTTTGTTGGCGTATCTGCTGGCTATTGGATGAGTATGTTCTTTTGGACACAAATTCAACCGAACCTTTTTGGTCGACTTTGGCCGGCAACCCATTATGAAGATGGATTTTGGTACGGGATCTATGATGTGTTAGGGATGATTTCATCTTCCATTTTCCCGGCAGGGGGCATTGATAAAGGACATGATCTGCATTTTATCTATTTAATTCCGTTTGCATTGGGTACAATGATGTTGTTGAGCTTGGTTCAAAAGCTGAATTGGTTTGCTCGGTGGGGGATTGCCTACACCGTTGGGATGGCAGCAGGACTTCGTGCGTACGGCTATTTAAATTCAAATGTTCTAGGTCAGGTAAAAGGAACCATCATACCATTGGCTAATTCCGATTTACCTGTTTTCTCATTGTTAGGTGCATCTCATTTTAATAATTTGATTATTTTGGTTGGTGTTGTGACTGGGTTACTCTATTTCTTTTTCTCGAAAGAACATACCGGCAAATTTGGAAAAGTGACGCGTGTCGGGATCTATTTTTTAATGATTTCTTTTGGTGCTTCTTTTGGATTTGCCGTTATGGGTCGAATTTCTTTATTAATAGGTCGTTTCGTTGAATTGATCACTTTCTCCAGTGCGCAGTATCATCATGCAACACTTTGGGTTTTGGTCATCATGGTAGCATTGTTGGGTTACTCAGCTTATACAGATAAAGAAAATCCGGAAGCGGAGGTGAGTTAAAAAGATTCTAGTCATTGTGCATGTCGAAATACCAGAATCTATAATATTGAGTCTTTGATAGGCTCAGGCATCAATTAAAAAAGGCTTGTAAGTTTACGAGCCTTTTTTGTTTAAACAGCCTCCCAATAGTTGACCTTTTCAAAAAGGGGATTATCTGAATGCTATTTGAGATATTATTTTTACTATTTAGCCTCATAGTATTCCCTAAATTTGACAATCCTAGTATAAGCATATGTCAACAGAAGATAGACAATTAAAAGCAATCGTATTTACGGACATCTGTGGGTTTACTGAACTCATGGGTCGGAATGAGACTAAAGCGCTTGCTTTATTGGAACAACAACGAGGACTTCTAAAACCCATCATCCACCAATTCAATGGCGAATGGCTCAAAGAGATCGGCGATGGCGTTCTTATCGCTTTCCCTAGCGCTGTAAAGGCCGTCACCTGTGCTTTAGAGATACAACGCATCCTTGCTCATAATCCGGATCTAACCTTAAGAATCGGAA
>CAXFCD010000005.1:0-4852 GCA_964001155.1 uncultured bacterium
GAAGAAATTGGTAATACCCAAGGTGTGATGGATGGTAATTTGAATCCATTTATTCGTGCATTTTTACTCAGTACAATCGGCAAAAAACAAGAAGAAGTCATAAAGGAATAACCATGTCAGACGACCATAAAAGTTTGCAGCAAATAATTGATTTCAGATTAGAGAAGTTGAATAAACTCCGGGAAGATGGAATTAATCCATATCCCACCAAATTTGAGCCCACACATTTTAGTGAATCCATTAAATCCGATTATGACAAATTGGAAGGAGAAACAGTGTCCATCGCAGGTCGAATTATGGCCATTCGGAAAATGGGAAAAGCATCCTTTGCTCAAATCATGGATAAGGAAGGACGCATCCAATTTTTTATTAAACGAGATGATGTAGGTGAAGCTTCGTACTCTCATTTTAAGCTGTTAGATATTGGTGACTATGTTGGTGTCACTGGTTATGTATTTACAACCAAAACAGGTGAAATTTCTATCCATACTGATGAAATAACCATTTTAGCAAAAAGTATTCGTCCATTACCGGTTGTGAAAGAAAAAGATGGCGAAGTGTATGACGCATTTCAAGATAAAGAGCAACGGTACCGCAATCGTCATTTGGATTTGATTTTAAATCCTGAAGTGAAAGACACTTTTGTCAAACGTGCCGCTATTATTAAAACAATTCGAAATTTCTTGGACGATTTGGGATTTTTGGAAGTAGAAACACCGGTGCTGCAACCCTTGTATGGCGGAGCCAATGCGCGACCATTTACCACCCATCATAATACCTTAGACCAAACACTTTATCTCCGCATTGCAGATGAATTATATCTCAAGCGACTCATCATTGGTGGCATTGATCGAGTGTATGAATTATCCAAAGATTTCAGAAACGAAGGAATGGACAGAAACCACAATCCTGAATTCACCATGTTGGAATTTTACTGGGCATATGCAGATTATGAAGATTGTATGAATTTGGTGGAAGATATGTTCAGAAAAGCTGCTGAAAAAGTCGGTGCACTTCAAGTGGATTGGGGCGGCATGGATATTGATTTATCACAACCATTTGAAAGAAAACCCATCCTAGAATTGCTAAAAGAGGCCACAGGACATGATTTAGGCAATATAACCGATGATGAAATTCGTGCCGTTTGTAAAGAAAATAATATTGAAGTGGATGATTCATGGAATTATGGTCAAATGCTTGATGAACTCATGAGCAAATTGGTAGAACCGAATTTAATTCAACCAACATTTATTACAGATTATCCGAAAGCTATTTCGCCATTGGCTAAAGCACATCGAAATGGTGACCCGAATTTGGTGGAACGGTTCGAACTCATTATAGGTGGTGCTGAGTTTGCTAATTCATTTTCCGAATTGAATGATCCTGTAGATCAACGTGAACGGTTGGAAGCGCAAGCAGCATTAAAAGAGAAAGGGGACGAAGAAGCCCAACCGGTGGATGAGAACTTCATCCAAGCCATGGAATGTGGCATGCCACCGACAGGCGGCGTCGGAATCGGTATTGATCGGCTGACTATGCTCCTAACCGGTAATCGCTGGATCAAGGATGTAATCCTGTTCCCGGCAATGAGGCCCGAAAAATAATATTTATGCCTTTTAGCCTTCGGCTCGCACTCAGATATTTATTCTCTCCAAATAAAGGCAGTTTTTCATCTTTTGCCAGTTGGTTAGCCATTGGCGGGCTTTCCATTGGTATCACTGCATTGATGCTCACCGCCAGCATCATTCACGGATTTCAATCAGCCATTTCTGAAAAATTGTCTTCCTTTGAAGGGCAGGGCAGAATTCAGCACATTTTAGGGCAACCGCTTGACCTAGCTGCCCCAAAATTGGATTCATTGGTTCATTCACAAAAAGGGAATGTATCGCCTTACATTCGGGGTGTATGTATGGCAAGATCCGGGAACCATGCGGATGGCATGTTAGTGGAAGGTGTTGAATCTTTACCGAGAGCCATTGATCCAAACAGGTCTACTTTAATTCAACAAGGAACCATTATCATCGGCAGAGGACTTGCCCAAGAGTTGGACGTGGTCGTTGGTGATGAAATTTATCTGCAGGCCTTTTCCACTCAATCATCAACTAAAAGAAGAATCAAATCCCTTCGCGTGGAAAAAATTTATCAATCGGGATTGCAGGAGTATGATAAAACTTTGGCCTATGTTCATATTGAAGATGCAAAACATATTTTCGGTGTCACCGGCAATCAAGTTTCAGGTTTAATAGTTCATGAGAATGCCCCGGAATTCCTTGGATCATTATCTTATCCTTACTTTTTTGAAACATGGAAAGACCGGCATGCACTCTTATTTGAATGGATAAAACTTCAAAGATGGCCCGCCTATATCATGTTTGGCCTCATTGCCATGGTTGGAATTGTAAACATTATTGCTGCCATCGCTATGATTATTCTTGAAAAATCCGGGCAAATTGGAATTCTCATGGCTCAAGGCACCCCTAGGTCAGCACTAAAACACATTTTCATGATTCAGGGCGGATTTATCGGATTATTGGGTGGTCTCATCGGTGGTGGTTTATCCATGATGATTATTTGGGCTCAATTGAAGTTTGAAATCTTAAAAATACCATCTGAGATTTATTTCATGGATCAAATTCCATTTTCCTTTGATTTTCCCGTCTTTGGGCTGATTCTTGCCATCACATTCATTTTTTGTATGTTGGCTTCTTGGTGGCCCACCAAATCAGTCACAACATTGAACCCTGCAACAGCCCTGAGATACGAATGAACTGGGAGAAAAAAGTTTCTGACCGTTATGCTGATTCTTCACGAAAACAAGGATGGTTCTCCGGCTTATTTTCAATGATAGGAATGGGTGTGGGCTGTTTTGCCATGACCGTTTCCTTATCGGTGATGAATGGATTTGAATCCCTGGTACACGACAAATTAAAAGGGTTTGAAGGTGATTTGCGGTTGACCGGAACCGTGAATGAATCAGACTTGGATGGGATTGAAGGCATCGAATCATCTATGCCATTTATGGAGCGCCGCGGTGTCCTTGAAGAAAAAGATAATCAAAGAGTGGTGACCCTTAAAGCAATCCATGTTGAAAAAATGGCGTCTTTTTACGCCTTGCCCATGAAAGGAAATATCCCCCGAATTGGACAAGTCGCCATTGGGCAGGATATTGCATATCGATTGGGAAAAGACGTGGGGGATGAGATCACTGTTTACAGTCCCATTGACCAATCATTTGGGTTTGGTTTGCCTCCGAAAAAGAAAATGACTATCAGCGGCATTTTTTCCACTCGGGTACTGGATTATGATGACCGCTTTGTATTTATGTCTATTCAGGATGGCAAAAAATTGTTTAAACGGAAATCCGGTCTGGATGGCATGGATATTCGGGTATCACCGGAAATGGATGCAGCTACCATAAAATCCAAGATTGCAGAAAAATTGGATGCCAATATGATTGTAGAATCATGGGAGGATTTGAACAGTGCTTTGGTAGATGCCATGAGGATGGAACGCTTAGGAACGATTGTGATTTTGAGTCTTATCTTCCTCGTGGCAGCGTTCAATTTAGCCGCAGCATTGGCACTGGTTTCCATCCAAAAAATGAAAGAAGTGGGTATTTTGAAAGCCATGGGTGCCTCCGAAGACTCGATCCAAATCATCATGATCAGGATGGGAATGAGACGAGCAGGGAAAGGTGCAGTGGTTGGCTTTTCCTTTGGACTTCTGATAGTCCTTCTGCAAAATTGGTTTGGGATGATACCAATCCCATCAGATATTTATTTTATTGATGCATTGCCCATGGTACTTTCAGCAAAAGATTTATTCATCGTGATTTTCATCTCCTTACTGTTTATTCTTACTGCCTCATTTATGTCAGGACGAAAATTGGCGCAAACCCAAATTAAAGAAGCGTTGCAATGGGCGAAATAATTCTCCAAGCTAAAAGTATTTCTAAATCCTATTCTAACGGGCGAAATCAACTATCTGTCCTTCAAAATTTTTCATTGGATGTGAGAGAGGGAGAAATAATTACCATTATGGGCCAATCCGGTTCCGGCAAATCTACTGCCCTGAATATTTTAGGCACCTTAGATCAGCCCGATGCCGGTTCAGTTTTCATTGGCAAACATGATATTTCTAAAATGGCAGATGAACAATTGGCACTTATCCGAAATAAACATATCGGTTTTGTATTTCAATTTCATCATCTATTGCCGGAATTCTCTGCAATTGAAAATTCACTGATGCCCACTTGGATCAATGGAGAAGAGGGGCACTTGGCTCGCGCCAATGATTTATTTGAAAAAATGGGTCTCACTGATCGGAGAGATCATTTGCCAAGCCAACTCTCCGGCGGAGAAAGATCTCGTGTAGCTGTTGTAAGGGCCTTGATAAATCATCCTGCTGTTTTATTGGCGGATGAACCCACAGGGAATTTAGATGAAAAAAATGCCAATAAACTCATTGACCTTTTGGATGAAATCAATAAAGATTTTCATCAGGCAATCGTGCTTACAACGCACAATCCGCAGGTGGCCGCCATTGGTCACAGGCAATTCACCCTGGAAAATGGATCATTAACCGAAAAAGTTTAATACATCAATGAAAGAAAATTTCTCAAAGCGCGTTCAACTCATTATCAAACAATCCAAGGAAGAAGCGATTCGATTGGGCCACAGTTATGTTGGCTCTGAACACCTTTTACTGGGACTGTTGAAGGAAAATACCGGCTTAGGGAAGAAAGTGTTTGATGTATATGATATTGATCCCAATGAGATGGTCGCCATGATTGAGGATATGATTAAAACCTCCGGCGGAACCATGACCTTAGGTCACCTGCCATTGACGCGGC
>CAXFCD010000006.1:0-3336 GCA_964001155.1 uncultured bacterium
GCATCCAATTCTTTTTCGCCATTATGTTTCCGTTTTGCATTCAGGGCAGCTTTTAGGAAATACGTGTTATTCACACCGGGAATCACAACAGGGTATTGGAATGACATAAAAATGCCTGCCAAAGAACGATCTTCCGGTGACCACTCTAAAATGGATTCGCCGTTAAATAACACATCCCCTTTTGTAATGTCATATCCTTCGCGGCCCGTGATCACATTAGATAGAGTACTTTTCCCGGATCCGTTCCGACCCATGATGGCATGCATTTCACCCTGTTGAATCGTTAGGTTGATTCCATTTAAAATTTCTTTGCCTTCAACGCCGGCATGGAGGTTCGTTATTTGGAGCATATTCGTATGTTATAATTTGATAGTTTTGTTAGCCAACTGACCCTTCCAAACTCACTTCCATCAATTTTGTTGCTTCCACGGCAAATTCCATAGGGAGTTCATTAAAGACTTCTTTGCAAAATCCATTCACAATCATTGAGACAGCATCCTCAGTGGAAATGCCTCGTTGGTTACAATAAAAAAGTTGATCTTCACCAATGTTGGAGGTGGTGGCTTCGTGTTCCATTTGAGCTGATGGATTTCTCACATCAATGTAAGGGAAAGTATGAGCACCGCATTTATCGCCAATCAAAATGGAATCACATTGAGAAAAGTTGCGAGCATTCTCAGCACCTTTCATGATTTTCACTTCGCCGCGATAAGTTTGTTGGCCAAAACCAGCAGAAATCCCTTTTGAAATGATAGTACTTTTCGTGTTTTTACCGAGATGGATCATTTTCGTCCCAGTATCCGCTTGTTGGTGATTATTTGTCACAGCGACAGAATAAAATTCACCTACAGAATTATCCCCTTTCAAAATACAGGATGGATATTTCCAAGTGACAGCTGACCCGGTTTCCACTTGGGTCCATGAGATTCTGGAATTTTCTTCTAAGCACGTTCCCCGTTTAGTAACAAAATTGTAAATGCCGCCTTCACCGGTTTCCGGATGCCCCGGATACCAATTTTGAACTGTGGAATATTTGATGGTGGCATCCTTGTGGGCTACCAATTCCACCACGGCTGCATGGAGTTGATTTTCATCTCGCATGGGTGCTGTACATCCTTCCAAATAACTTACATGACTTCCCTCATCCGCCACAATTAATGTACGTTCGAATTGCCCAGTCTTCGCTTCGTTGATCCGAAAATAAGTGGACAATTCCATGGGACACCGAACCCCTTTGGGGATATACACAAAAGAGCCATCGGTAAACACCGCTGAATTCAGCGTGGCATAATAATTATCTGTGTAAGGGACAACAGTGCCGAGATATTTTTTAATCAAATCGGGATAATCTTTCACTGCTTCGGAAAAACTGCAAAAAATAACACCGGCTTTTTTTAATTCTTCTTTAAATGTAGTTGCAACGGAAACGCTGTCGAATACCGCATCCACAGCCACGCCGGAGAGCATTTTTTGTTCTTCTAAAGGAATGCCCAATTTATTGTAGGTAGCCAAAAGCTCAGGATCCACTTCATCTAAACTCGATAGCTCTTTTTTTTTCGGGGCAGAAAAATAGCTGATGTCTTGGTAATCAATTTCTGGATAATCAACTTTTGCCCAGGATGGTTCTTTCATGTCCAGCCAATGGCGGTATGCTTTCAATCGCCATTCTAAGAGCCATTCCGGTTCACTTTTTTTGGCAGAGATGGTACGAATCACATTTTCATCCAAGCCGGGTGGTAGCGTCTCAGATTCAATATCCGTGACGAAGCCGTACTCGTACTCTTTCTTGATTTGTTCGTCAATAATTTGTTGTTCGTTACTCATAATGTTTAGCCACTAAGGTCGCTAAGATACTCAAAGAGAGATATTATATATGCTTCGTGCTTTTCGTGATGAAAGAGTTAAGCGGAGAAACTCGTCCCGCAGCCACAGGTTCGTTCTGCATTCGGATTCTTAATTTTAAACCCGCCATTCAATAAATCATCCGAATAGTCAATTTCAATGTCTTTTAAATACAACCAACTTTTTAAATCGCAGACGATTTTAAGACCATTTGACTCAAATTCTTTATCGAATTCACCTTTTTCATTTTCAAAATCCATATTATAGGTCATACCGGAACAACCGCCGCCTTCCACGGACATTCTTAAGAAATGGCCCTGTTTTCCGTCAGCATCCATGACAGCTTTGAGTCGTTTTACCGCTGCTTCTGTTGCAGTGATGGTTGCATTTTGAAATGATTCTTGTTGTTTTTCAATTGTTTGTTGGTCACTCATTATTCCCACTCCACATTAATTTTGGGTTCTTGTTTTGGAACCGGTGTTGGATCAAATCCTAATTTTTCTCTGGCTTCATCTGTCATCATCTCCGGTTTCCAAGGCGGATCAAATGTGACAGATACTTCGCAATTGGATACTTCTTCCATGGCAGACACTTTTGTTTTTATATCTTCTGCCATATGATTCCCCATGCTGCATCCCGGTGTGGTTAAAGACATTGTGATTTTTACATCCGTTTTGTCTTTGGCACCTTCATCAAATTGGATATCATAAATCAATCCTAAATTCCATAAATCGATGGGAATCTCCGGGTCGAAACATTGTTTTAAAACATCAATTATTTTATCGTTCAAATTCATTTTTTCTGCCGCTAAGATCGCGAAGTATCGCTAATAGTTTTTTTCATTTTGAGTTTTAGTGACATTTAGCGTACTTCCTGGCTAATAGGTTATGTCTGCTAAGGTCATTTTATCAAACATGGATCGGATGGAATCATTGATTCGATTAATGGGAGTGCGAATATTGCACGCATTCAACTGCTCGCATCCGGAATCAAAATAACAGTCCATGATACCCATGGGGCCCTCCATAATTTCAAAAAATTTGGTCATATTTATGGAGTTGGGATCTGTGACCAATTTGTAGCCACCGGATGGACCTTTAACCGCCTCGATCACATGTTCACGTGCGAGTTGTTGGAGCGCTTTGGCCAACAATTCTTGGGGGATGCCGTATTGTTCAGCGATTTCTTTCGCTGTAGCCAATTCGCCATCTTGTTTCCCCTTGAGATGCCGCAACGCTATGAGGGCATATTCGACTTTTCGGGTAATCTTTAACATAGTTCCAAAATCCGCTCAGAAATTACCGGGAAGGTGTAATACCCCTCAAGGATTATTTACGACTAAATTTGTCGGGTATAAAATTCTATTTTCTCTTTTTATTTTATAAATTGAATAAATAATATTCTATTTAATTCTAATACTGTAAAATCAATTCAATTATTGTAAGAGTAAAATATCATCTGCAATTTAGACTTTATGAAATACTTTGATAAAAA
>CAXFCD010000007.1:0-10375 GCA_964001155.1 uncultured bacterium
CTTTCTGCCATGGATATCATGGAAATCTCTCCAGACAAAACTATGATCCCCGCTTTGCAAGTGGTGAGTGTGTTGGATGAAAATGATTTTATTCGGGAACGGCCAACAGAATTATTAACTACATTTTCTCCGGATGAGTTGGAAACAAATGTGGAGCAAGAATCATGATTCGATTATTACTAAGCTGCCTGTTTTTCTCCGGTCTATTTGGCCAAAGGATTTTCGAAGAATTCGAAAAAGACCGAAATAATAAATACCATTATAAAGAAACTTATCGGTTTGATTCTGTCACCGATGATGGGTCGTACACCCTTTCAATTGAAAATGTGGAGGGTGATATCATCGTTACAGGACACCAAGGCAGCGGCGTTGAGATGACAATCACCCATAAGATTCGAGCCATCACTGAAAAGCGAGCCAAGCGGATGGTGGAACAAAATAAAATTGCAGTTTACCAAAATGAAGATAAACATCTTATTCAAATTAAATCAGATGAAAAATTAAGATATCGGCGAGATGTTTCCACTGAATTCAAATTGAATTTGCCAATTAATATTCATCTCAATCTTGAAACAACCGGCGGCGATATCAATGTGCAATATAATCAAGGTGAATCGATTCTTAAAACCAGCGGTGGTGACATAGAGTTAAAAAATCTGTCCGGAAGAATTGAAGCAAAAACATCCGGTGGCGATATTGAATCAACCAATTTGGAAGGATTAATCCGGGTTCATACATCCGGTGGCGATATTGAAATCAAACATTCTGATGGACAATTCAATGCATCCACCTCCGGCGGGGATATGGATTTCCTTCATTTAACTGGGAATGTGGAAGCCCACACCAGTGGAGGTTCCATCACTTTGGAAAATATTGAAGGTGAATCAATTTCAGCTAAGACAGCCGGCGGTGATATCAATGTGGAGGATGTTACAGCCAATATTGAAGGCAAAACATCCGGCGGTGAAATCAACCTTGAGAATGTAAACGGGAATGTTAATGTGTCCACCTCCGGCGGAGACATTGAAATTGATGAGCTGGCAGGAAGTCTCATTTGTTATACATCCGGTGGTGAAATCGAAGGTGACGATATAATAGGAACTGTGGATGCTTCAACCTCAGCCGGTGATATTGAATTGCGCCTTTCCTATGAAACCGATATCAAAGATTACGGTGTAAGCCTTAAAACCAATGCTGGTGATATTATGATCCAAATTCCTTCAGGCTTGCCAGTTAACGTAGACGCAGAAATCTATGGGAGTAATTCATCCCAAGATTTGAATTCTGATATTCCCTTGGACGTGAAAACAAAAGACAATCGCGTCATCGGTTCCGGCTCAGTGAAAGGTGGAACCATTCCAATGAAACTGATGGCTTCATTCGGAAACATCACTATTGAACTGGAGTAAATCATGAAATTTTTATTGAGTATCCTCCTTTTATTAAATATCAGTTTTGGCTTGAATTCATCCCTGATGGATTCCACCACTCACACCACAAATGAAATTCGTTTTTATTCAGATGTGACCATTGATTCGTCTGAAGTCATGACAGACAACATTCGAATTTTAGGCGGAGAATTAAATGTGTATGGAATCGTTAAAAGCCAGATTACTGTTATAGGTGGCGATGTACACATTTTCCCATCTGCGGTCGTGGCAGGAAAAATCGTTGCTATCGGTGGGGATGTTGTTACCAATGAAGGCGCCACCATCACAGGGAAAGTCGTGGAAGCCAGTATGGATCAGGGATTGATCTACCGGGAAACATTTTCTGACACAACCGTGAAATCAAAAAATGAATCCTTTGGCATTACGGATTTTTCCCATCGATATCGTGTGGGCTGGGTCCACCCCGAATCGGATGTATTTGTCTTAAATCGAAATGAAGGATTACGACTCACGCCATTAAATTGGAATTGGGATCGTGGGAATGAATCTTTAATTCGCTTGAGTTTCTCTTTAGGCTATCGTTTTAGCTCTGATGAGTTTGTAGGAAGGACGACCTTGGAATCCTCCCTCCTAACCAATCGATCCGTTACCCTTTATGCCAGCGGATTTAAAGAAGCGCGAACGGATGATGATTACCGACTCCCACTTCAAGAAAATACCTGGGCCAATATTTTAGGTCGGCAGGATTTTTACGATCGCTGGGATGAAACTGGGTTTGGACTGGGATTTGGATTGGATTTTTCAAACATAAAATTGAAGGGTGAATTTGTCCGTGCCACCCAATCAGAAATTCCTGTTGATAATAATGTTTGGAGTCTATTTAACGATGAACAGAAACCACGCATCAACCCAATCATTCATGAAACTGATGTGGAATATTTAGCTGGTGTATTTGCATTTCGTACAAATTCATACACGCCGCTCTCAACAGGATTTGCTATCTTATCCAAAGTCGAAATGGTTCTAAAAGAAAATGAAGAAACATTGGATGATCCCACCCTTCGATTGTCTTCAATGGTCATTGGAAATTTAAAAGTGACGGAAGGTGTTGTCCTTAGAAACAGGCTTATGCTGGGGATGGCATCAGAAACACTTGCATTATTTCGATATTTTGGTGTGGGTGGATTGGGCTCCGTTAGCGCAGTTGATTATAAACTCCAAACCGGAACTCACATGGGGCAACTCAATAGCGAACTGATTTTTACAGAAGAGTTTACTGAAAGTTGGTTCCTTGTGAAATTGTTTTACGATGCCGGGATGGCCTACAGTTCCACCCAATTGATGGATGTGGGTTACATTGTTGACAATTCCAATAATCTGTTACAATCGGCAGGAATTGGATTTGGCTGGGAAGATGGTGAAAGATTGGATTTGGGTTTCAATTTTGCAAAACAATTGAATGCTAACACACCGGTTGAAACTACAGTTCGCATCAATTTCAATTTTTAGGGTGATGAAAATGAAACAAACTATTTTAATCTTATCCATCACTTTTTTATTCTCGCAGAATGATACTACCTTCATTCGAGATTATTATCAATACGATCTCGATAAATATGAATCCATCGAAATTGACCTTGAATTTGGCTTAGGTGAATTGGAAATTGGATCTTACCATAAATCAAAAACCATTTCAGGAAAAATTGAATACAATCCGGATCATACAGAAACAGATGTGGATTTTTCCAGTGACGGTAAAAAAGCATTTTTATCCATTGATGGAAAATCCGGTGACAAATTTGAATGTTGTGATAATGGATTGGATTTTGACAATTTTAATCTCGGTGATGAATTCCACAATTATATGGATTTTGAATTAGGAAAAGGGATTCCTACAGAACTCCATATGGATTTCGGTTTGGGCGAAGCCAACATTGATCTTACTGACATTTCACTGACTTATTTCGAATTGGATTGTGGCCTGAGTGATGTAAAAGTTTCTATGGATCGTTCAAATAAAGTCACTTGTGAGCGCGTCAGCATTTCAAGTGGATTGGGAGATTTTAATGGCTATGGATTGGGGAATCTCAATGCTCAAAGGTTCAATTTGGATGTGGGGCTCGGTGCTGCTACCATTGACCTTCGCGGCAAATTTGATGAAGATATTGATTTGTCCGTTGATGTGGGTTTGGGCGCATTGGAATTGATTTTACCGGACAATGTAAATATCAATCTTCGGGTTGATCATTCATTTTTAAGCTCAGTGGATGTGGATGGACTCATGTCCGAAGGGAATGATAAATTTTTGAGCCGAGATTGGAATGACAATCTGCCTACAATCACAGCAGAAATTTCAGTGGGAATTGGCTCTGTAGATGTGGAAGTGGATTAATTTCCCTTGCCAAGAAGTGCGCGAAGATGTTAAGTAAGAAGAAAATAGTGGGTAGTATCTGGTGAGTAGTGGAGGAATGGTTTTATGTCCACTATTCCAATACTCAATCAATCATTCAGCCTTAGTGAACTCCGTGTGCTCTGTGGTTAGAATTTTATTTAAATCATCTCCAAAACTTTCGTCACAAGTTTCTCGATCCCTTCTGCTGCTTCTTTGATGGAATTGGCTTCCACATAAGCCGGCGTAGTTACAATTTTATTTACTTCATCAACCACAATGTCTCCTGCTCCTGCTGATTCTGTTTCAATTCCCATAGATTGAATATCAGCAGTGATTTGATCATTACAACCTCCGGTTACAATTCCGGTTCTTCCCATTTTTTGTAATACTTTTGCCACCATGACAGGTGCGATACAAATTGCCCCCAGTGGTTTTTCTGCTTCTAAAATTTCCATAACCAATCGCTGCACATCACGAATCACGGTGCAATCAGGTCCGGTCATAGCATAATCAAAAATATTTTTCGCCATGCCGGTGCCACCGGGAAAAATCAATGCATCAAAATCCTCTCCTGTCTTCGCGGCAACGTCCAAAATATTTCCACGGGCGATTCTTGCTGCTTCGATCAATACATTTCGTGATGTATCCATGGTTTCTCCGTTCAAATGATTGATCACATGGAACTGATTCATGTCCGGCGCCATGATGGTCACCTCCGCACCGGCACGATCAAGCGCTAATAATGTAATGACAGATTCATGGATTTCTGCGCCGTCCTGTGGGCCACAACCTGATAATATTACGCCTACTTTTGGCATGATTTTCTCCTTGTAAATAGAGGTTGCCGAAATGTACTATTATTAGATTACCTTTCCTGCCTGCTCTTACGCTTCTACAGACAGGCGACAAGCTCAGGGTTCTATATTATTTTGAATGTTCCTTTTTAAACCAACGAATTTGGTCCGCTTTACGGCAGATCCTTTAAATAATTTACGGAATCCTTCTTCATCTAAATTTTGCCAATCTTCATTCGTCCAATTCAAAATTTCTTGTCGTGGTTGAAATTCCGAAATATTCGATGTTTCCGAAAATTTTTCATTCCAAGGACACACATCTTGGCAAATATCGCATCCATATATCCAACCATGGAGATCATTTTGGTTTTCAGAATATTCACCTCTGTGCTCAATGGTTAAATATGAAATGCATTTTCCAGCATCAATTTGGTATTCGGTCAAAGCTTGTGTAGGACAGGCATCGATACAAGCACTGCATGTTCCGCATAGGTCTTCTGAAAATGGTGAATCTGATTTTAGCTCAATGTCTAAAATGATTTCACCTAGAAACAACCAACTGCCGTAATCACGTGTGATCAAATTGGTGTGCTTCCCTAACCAGCCCAAGCCGGCTCGCTGTGCCCACACTTTATCCATGACAGGAGATGTGTCAACACAAACGATACCCTTGACTCTCGGTTGAGATTCCTTGATCCATCCCAATAATTGAAAAAGTCGTTTTTTTAAAACATTATGATAATCATCGCCCCAAGCATAATTACTGAATTTAAAATTTGATGTAATGTCGCCCTGCCCTTTTCCGATTTGGTAATTCAATCCAACAGAAATCACGGACTTTGCTTCCGAAAAGTAAGTGTGAATATTTCCACGTTCATCTTTCCGTTTTTTCATCCATTCCATGGTGGCATGGTTTCCATTATTCAGCCAAGTTTCGAGATCAGCTTTTTCTTTAGGAGTTGGCTCCGCTTTGGCAATGCCAACTTTTTGAAATCCGAGTTCGATAGCTTTTTTCTTTATAGATTCTGGGGAAATCATAAGTGGTAAATTTAAACTATTTCTTTTGCCACCAAGGACGCGAAGAGACATAAAGAATACAATAAAACTCCTTTAATTTCCTTAGCGATATTTAGTGCACTTCGTGGCTAAAACCAAAATGACACCTGAACGATTCCAAAAGATCAAAGATGTATTAAACAAACGTCAACCGGACTTGACGGTGGTGATGGACAATGTTCATAAACCCCACAACTTGGCAGCTATTATCCGGTCTTGCGACACAGTTGGAATTGGTGACATCTATGGTGTGTCTACAAATGAACAAATCAGTGTTAACCTAAAATCTGCAAGTGGCTCGAATCATTGGGTCAAATTGAATATACATGATTCTGTTTCTTCCATTTGCTCTGAATTGGGCCAAAAAGGGTTTTCTATTTATGCTGCCAATGGCGGTGAGAAAGGAGTGGATTATCGAACGATAAATTATTCCAAACCCACTGCAATTGTTTTAGGTGCAGAGTTGGATGGGATTTCTCAAGAAACTTTAAACCATGTAAATGGTGAAATCCAAATTCCCATGCAAGGGATGGTGGAAAGTTTGAATGTATCTGTAGCCAATGCAGTTATTTTATTTGAAGCACAGCGGCAACGATGGGAAGCAGGGTTGTATGCGTCCTGCAGATTGGATTCTGAAACATATGAAAAACTGTTGTTTGAATTTTCCTATCCTGAAGCCGCAAGGGTTTTACAATCTAAAGGAGAAGGTTATCCTAAACTTGATGAAGATGGACAGATTATTTAAAAAGTCAGTCCAAAGTATATCGTATGAAAGAAACCGTCTTTCTGGATTGGGACTGTCCAAGTTTTTGTATAACCTTGTTTTGTAAATGATTTTGTTTCTTCTGATTCAAATCGTTCTCTGGAAAAATTGTAACCCAACTTTATTCCACCTTCAAAATCACGTGCCATCCTGAAAAAAAGATCGGAGCCACTGGATTCTCGAATGCCCATAATTGAAATATCAAACAATGACTTCTTCAAAGGTCCCATATTCAGATTCAGGATTCCTAAAAAGTTCGCCGGTGTATCGTCAATACCAAAATATCCGATCAATGTCACTAACCCAACATTTCCCCCTAAAAATATTTCATTCAGATTTTGAGTGGCATCATTTGAAAACCCGCCACCAAGAATCAAATTGGGTGCAACCTCATTCATCCAACCAATTGAAGAATTGATTTCCAAATCTGTTTCTTCATCTTTATCAATTTGTGCCAACCAAATATCACCAAAAAATCCTGTGGATGATTGAATCTCAAAATACCCTTCCAAATCCAGCCCGTTTGTCCCGGCATTGAAAAATACACCACTTTGGGTTCCAAAAGTTTTTCCCGGGATTGGATTCTGATTAGGGTTTTGACAAATCACAATTGTGATTAATCCAAACCAAATTAAAAGTTGTTTCATGAGCTCATTTCTATTTCAAATAAATTATTTTACCGGTTTGTATTTTCTGGCCAACCTTTAGTTCATATAAATAAATGCCACCCGAAACTATTTTCCCGGTTTCATCCGTTGCTTGCCAATTCAATTGATGGTGCCCTGATTCGAAGTAAATTTGGTTAAATGATTTTACTTTACGTCCCATTATATCATAAATAGTTAAATCAATTTTTGTTCTATTTGTCAATTCAAATGAAAATGTGATTTCCGGATTGAATGGATTCGGATAGGGTTTCTTAAAACTGAATTCAGATGGAATGCCAACTGTAGAAAGCGGATCATCCACTTTATAGAACATAAATTGAAGCACTTTTACATCTTCGGGATGATGGATGGGAGATACAATTAATTGGAGCCTATTTTCAGTGGAAACATTCTCCAAATCAATGGCGTGAATGAACTCGAATGTTTCTCCGGATTCAATAAAAACTGTATCAGTTGCAAAAGAATTAATCCAATCCAAACTGTCACTTAATTCATAGAAAAATGGTTGGCTGTACCCACTTTCATTATGAATTTGAAACCTAACAGAACTGATTGAATCTGAAATCAAGACACCTTCGACTTGGTTTCCGTCAATTTCAGTTGTTTTATAATGACCAAGAGTGACGCTAAATGCCGATGAATGGATGGATGGAATTCGATAAGCACGGTACCAACTTTCATTCTGTTCTGAAACATATTTCCAAACGATTTCTTGGTCAAGTGTCACTTCCATGATGGTGCATTCCGACTCACCCAAACCATTCCCTGCTGTATAAATCAACGTGTTTTCGTTTTCTAATCGTTGAACGCTTCCCGATCCTGTGCCAAATAAATTAGGCGGCATGACATATTCCCAAATAACATTACACGCGCTGTCGCCTATGACATTTATTTCAAGTGCCCGGGAAACAGGGTCATCATATCCAAATAATTGATTGCTTATATTTCCATTGTCCAAAAAGAGGAGATTACCGTTTTCCAACTTTTGAATATGGTGCTGAAAACTGAATAAAAGTTCGGTGCAAATTTGGTCTTCGCCGGTGGCCATGTATGGTTCCGGAAGTCCCATATTCCAAATGACATTTCCGGTTTCATAATCAATTTTTGATATGCGTGATAAATGGCGAAAGGAAATGTAAATCACATTTTCATTTTCATCATAGAAAAATGAATTGGAGTGGGTCCAATCATAGACAAATTCCTGGTAAGCCTGTGTCCAAGTGAATCCGTGGAAATCAAAATCTGACATTGTAAAGTGGTCGAAGGGGTTCCAACTCCAGACAATTTCATGATCTTCATTCCACTCCACGACTTTTTGTCCAATCCATGGAAATTCGTTTGTGACTCCATCCGCAACATATCCCAAGTTTTGAAATTGTTCCGTCATCTCATGGTCCGGTGGGATCGGCCCCATTGTATCCACATCAACAAATCCCATATAATTGCCGTTGGGCATTTGTTTAAATTCATGAAAATCAACGTCGCCATCCATAGCGCTCCAAAGTATGTCCATATTTGCATTGGTTTTCATGCCATGATTGTTTGGAGAATCGATAGAACTGAGTCCGTAAATGTTGCCGAATTCACTCACATGAACCAGCATAAATTGACCCTCGCCATCATTCCAGATTTCGTTGCCTACCTTATCAATCATTCCTGACTGGAGCGTGGGAAATGCACCGCCAAAAATAGTAAAACCATCCTGGATCAACTCTTCTTGAATGATTTCCACATCCGCATTTGGGAATTTGGATGCCATCGTTTGAAACACGAGAGTATCAATCCAAGAGCCAGGAATTTGGCCATGATCCAATGGGCGAACCCGCCAAAAATATGTCTCCTCCCAATCAATATCCGTCTCTAAAATGAAAAGTGGAATATTTGTTTGGGTCGAAAATAATATGGGTTCAAATGATTCAGATTCTGAGACTTGGAGATCATAATGAGATGCATCAGCTTCTTGATCCCATTCGAATAAAACATGAATATAATTTAAAAGTTGTCCGTCAATCGGTTTTTGAAGAGAGGCGTAGCAAGGTAGAGCCACAAACCAAATTAGTAGTTTATAATGTTTAATTGGAGACACAGGAAGGGCTACTTATCTTACCTTTTACCTACAGACAGGAATGTCTGTTGGACGAGGATGTTTGGAGGGAAAAGAAAGACTGTAAAATAATGAATGGCTGTAGAGCAGAACAGATGACAAGGATTTCGGCATTACTAGATACAAGTGTACCGAAAATTTAGGGAACAACAATTCTATAAACTTCATCAGTAGCAATGGAACCAAATACACCAAATCCACCTTCTATTCCTACGGACCTACCTTTAGTTGTGGGGCTATCAATAAGAAAATTAGAGTAATCTTCAACTTCACCTCTAATAAAATATTTAAAATAATTATCATCCATAGACGTAAGTCTGATAAAATATTCTTCTGATATCAACTCATCATCTTGCGATTCTTCACAAAATTCTGTGGGGACAGTATATAAGCTATCGGATAAATTTACAATTCTTTCGAAATATGGCCTGCACCAATTTTTGCTTTCATCCCAATAATCAGACCATTCATTCAGGACAGTTCCAGACAAGAACCCCTTGGTAGTATCTTCCGCCGGACTCCAATGAATTTCAAAGGTCGATCTTGAAACAATGGTATCAGCAATAAGGGTGTCACGAAGTTCAGGGAAATTTGGTGTGGTGAGTGATCCGGTCACAGGGTCGTACCCTGAGGCTTGAATTGATAAGGTATAATTTACGCCGGACTGTGGTTCAAATATTCCCAATGTATCTTTATAATAATTAATTGGGATATCCAACGTATCAATGAATTGGTAGTCAATTCCCCCAATCGTGAAATTAACTGTATCATAGAATATTTCAGTCTCAACAAATGAAAACTCAAATGCGTTTTGACCGTCTGAAATTTGGACGATTGCATCCTTGATGAGAGCGGCAGGCTCGTATATGGGTTTTTCAAAAAAATCATCTTCAGACGAAATGGTATCACTTCCAACATTGATTTGTGATAGTTCACCTAAATCTGTGGTGCGATACAATCCTACAAAACTGGGTACTTCTTCATCCAAAGATATGATGCCCAACACATTTAAAACATGGTCATAATCTGATTCAATATCTTCCCACTGTTCCGGCGGTGGAAGGCAGTTTTGAATTGAAAAACAGAATAGAATTAATACAAAAAACTTAGATTTCAAATTTAACTCCAAAAGTGATTAAAAGCGGGAACATGCCTACTTTCCGTCTCTCTACACCCATTTGATTTCCGGAAGGATCAAATTTATTTC
>CAXFCD010000008.1:0-2817 GCA_964001155.1 uncultured bacterium
ACAACCCAAAGGGTTAATCCCAAATTCTACAATACAGAATCTGTTTCCATTGATAAGGATGCACCCATTGCCGGTGAATTCACACTCCATGGTAATTACCCCAATCCATTTAACCCTGTCACCTCCATCAAATTCTCAACAGAGAAATTTTCTAATGTGAAAGTGACTGTTTATTCACTGTTGGGAGAAGAGGTGGCTGTGATTCAAAATGGGAAAATGGCTTCAGGAACCTATAATGTGAATTGGTTTGGCCAGGACAAAAACGGAAATAAAGTCCCCAGTGGTGTTTATTTCTATGAAGTCCAGTCGGATAATCGAATTGCAAAAGGAAAAATGTTATTACTGAAATAACACTTTTCTGACCATATTCCAATAACACAAATTAACCTAAACAGCCTCGTAAATACGAGGCTGTTTAGGTTATGAAATGACTGCATTGAAAAAATATTTTGCAATCATCTATATGGTTGCATCCTTCAGTTTTGGCCAGACCGGAACCATCATCGGAAAGGTGCTGGACGCTTCTGATGGTTCGCCCCTCATGGGTGCCAATGTCGTTTTAGAAGGCACGACTCAAGGTGCAGCTTCAAGCACAGACGGCCAATATTCCATATTGCAAGTGGACCCCGGTGATTATACTCTCATGGTTTCTTATATTGGATATGAAACATTAAAAATGGATGTGACGGTCATTAGCGGAGAAACACTTTCGCAGGATTTGGAATTGAAACCGGAAGCGATTCAAATGGAAACCTATGTGGTGACAGCTTCCCGGCGTCGGGAAAGAGTGGAAGACGCACCGGCAGCAATCTCAGTAATTTCAAAAACAGAAATACGTCGGGAAAGTAATACAAACTTGGGCGATTATCTCAAAGGCACAAAAGGGATAGATTTTACCCAAAGTGGAATTGACAGCTATAATATGACTGCACGGGGATTTAATTCATCCTTTAGCTCTCGCCTCTTAACTTTAACCGATGGCCGTATGGCCAATGTGCCCTCCCTCCGTCTTACCGCCTATAATGTCATTCCCGTTTCCTTTGAAGATGTGGAACAAATTGAAGTTGTTTTAGGGCCTGCATCTGCTCTCTACGGTCCCAACGCCCACAGCGGTGTGTTAAATATTGTCACCTCTTCCCCTATCCGAACCCAAGGTACCAGTGTCAATATCCAAGGTGGATTATTGAGTCAAACTGAAACCGATCTTTTGAAAAAAATCACATTCCGCACCGCCCACAAATACAAAGATTTTGGTTTCAAGGTTTCCGGTGTTGCCTTAGCGGGCCAGGATTGGACACACTATAATGAGGACGAATATGAGGGTCATGATCCTGCCTTTATTGGGCGCGCTAATTTTATTCATGATAATTTAGACCGGGGCGGATCTTTAGCGGATGATTCAAATCCACTTTTTACAACTGAAATGGTGAATGAGGTTGAGGGCGCTGATGAATCCTGGGTAGGGCTTTATTGGGGAGACCGCATTGAACAATACGGTGAAGAGGGGTCACCGGTCATTACCCAAGAGATGATTGACGCCGCTATTGAAGATGAGTTTAACCGTTTTACTCTGGAGAATGGTACCATTCTATGGTTTGTAACCCAGGATAAACTGGGTCATATTTATGCCGATGGCATTGACAATAACGGCGATGGTGGAATTGATGAAGGGATCGACTTGGGAATTGACGACCGGCCAGAAGCTTGGTATGACGGCATCGACAATGATAATGATGGCATTATTGATGAAGCGGATGAAATTGGGTCTGCCTGGCTGGATCGCTTTGGAAGTATTTACGAAGGGACACCCAATGCAACGGTTTTTGAATCCCCGGACTCAATCTGGACGGTTTTAGATTCTACGCATAAATATGGGTTTGGAAATTATAAATATGATTCCAACGGTAATATTGTATTTGATACCAATCAAAATGGCATTTATGATGACGATTGGGCAAACAATGGTCTGGATGATGATGGCGACTGGGGACCTTACAAAGATGATCTGGGAAATGCTTATTTAAACCCTACAGAATCATTTGTTGACTTGAATGGTAATGGCCAATATGATGAGGATTTTGGCGAAACCTGGTTAGAGATTTTTGGCACCAAAATTCTGTTGGACTGGGGTCTGGATGGTGTGGAAGCAGTGGATAATAATGGTGACGGCGATTATAATGATGATGGTGATATACCACCGGATGCTGATGGTACTGAAGGAAATGGCGTCTGGGATGGGGAAACCTATACCGATGAAAATGGCAATGAAGTCTGGGATATTTTTTCATCCAATGACCCGGATGGGAACGGTGTTGCCAGTCCCGGTGAATTGGGTGTGGATGAATTTGATGAAGGAGATTATAATCTGAATTACGGTGGTTTAAGTAACATTTATAAAGATGCAAATGATGATGGGGTTGATGATTTTCCTGAGTTCAAGGTCCGAAATTACCGGTATGATCTGAGATTGGATTGGGAACCAAATTCTGATTTGACTGTCAGTCTTTCACACGGATTTGCCTGGGCGCGGAACATTAATATTACGGGCATAGCCCGATATCTTGCAGATGGTTGGATTTACCGTTATTACCAAGCCAAGGCCCGATATAAGAATTTCTTTTTACAAACTTACATGAATTCCAGTTATTCCGGAGATCCGACACATCCCACCCGTAATCTTGCCACCGGCAGTACTATATATGATCGGTCCAAAAAATTCAGTGCTCAACTCCAACATGTGAATGAATGGAATAACGGTGATATTAGATTTGTCTGGGGCATAGATTATTTCCTTACCATGCCTGATACACGTGGCAC
>CAXFCD010000009.1:0-4330 GCA_964001155.1 uncultured bacterium
CAGCATTAATGGTATCCGTCGCTCCCGCATTGAGGTATTCCAAATAAGTGCCGCTTTCTAAACAGCCGCCCCAGCCGTCCTCATATTCATCAAAACAACCATCCAAACCGGTATCTTCATCATCCTCCAAAAAACCATTTCCTAAAGACAAACCGGCGCCTGGAATATCTTCTGTATTCAAGATTCCGTTGCCATCCATGTCTTCAGAAATTTTTCCTAAATCCACGTGAAGGCGACCTGAATTACCTTTGAGCCAAATTTCGAAAAATTTACTTTGGGTCTGATCATAATCACCTGAGTAAAGTGAGGTTGTTACACCAACCCAGATGGAATCAGGATCAATCTCCCGTTGGTGTTTTCTTGATTTATATCGCAGAACCATCACATCGGTGGTATTGTTCCCTGCACGCAGAGAGGTAGACTGGTTGGGCCAAATATCCCTAGTTAGATAAGGGCGGAATGGATTAAACCAATGTAAACTCCCTCGATGGCGCTGATTGTATTCCTGGTCAAACGTTGTCAAACTTTCATCATAAACCAATGGCGCGGAGGCAGCTTTCCAAAATCGACGTTGGATTGAGGGAGATGTTGTTCTTTTGCTGCCTTCAAAATCGTCAATAAAGGCAACACCGTCCGGATCTCCTGTTTCCGGATTACTGATTGAATTGGGATTGGGTAATACTTGGGCAACTTCTCCTTCCAAAGAAAAGGATGATAATTTATCCGCCTCTATGAGGGGCAATTTATCCAGGATTCTTGTCATGCCTTCCATTTCCCATTCATACCGTCCATTCAAATCCCAGATGAAATTTCGGGTTGGTTCGTAACCTACCTCAACTTTTTCATTTATGATGGATTGATTAAAATAAAGGGCCGTAGCACCAATAAATGAATTTTTCTTCCCCAGATCCATCTGTGCTCGCGTTCCGAAAATGGTTTTTTTATCAAAGGACACCAATTCATGCTTATCATAATTGATCTTGAGTTTAGCATTGGGATCATTGGCCGCTTCACCTAAAAGAACAATTGTCCCTGTAAAATAATCAATGTTATAATCCATGCCCCGTTTCAAGGTAATACCATTTTGGATCACCTCCTCACTGTTCTCCACCAACATAAATCCCAAATTAATGGTGGAACTCTGGTTGGTATAGGCAGCTTCTATCATCCAACGGTGGTCCGCATTGACCTCTGAGGACACAGAGGAATTGTACAGGACACCCGTTCCCAATTGATCGGCTAAGGCAATGGAATTATTCCCACCATTCTTTTTAGTAGAATCTTGTTTGGCGAATGGATGCAAATATGGAAACATGAGTTCACCATCCACCATATTCATAATATTGGCCATATCTTTATCAATCATCTCATCGTAATTGCGCTGGCCGTTTTCGTCCGTACTGTCTAAACCAAACAATGTAATATAAGGAATACTGGTATTTCTGTCTCTTTCTGTTACCGGTGTGGCATTTTTATTGAATATTTTGACATCAAAACCATCAGGATTGATCTGGGATGTCCCCAAGTAATACACATTTTTAAACATAAGAGGCCACGTGGAATGGTTTGGGTGGCTGTTCCGGGGTTTCAGCATCATGAGGGATAAATTGGTTCCCAGCGAGTCCGGACCGGTTCCGACTTCCATTATGGTTGCTCCTGTTTCACGGTCAGCCAATACAAATGTGCAACCCAAAATATCCTGGGAAACTTGTTCCCGGATGCGAATAAAACCAAGGTCAGGATTGATATAATAATTTGTTCCTTGGTCCAACCGGATAAAACTTCCTTCTTCATTCTCATCTACATAGGTTGTGTCGTCCGGATTAAGGGGATCAATATAAGCGGATCCTGTAATGGCATTGGCATCGTTGGTATTGATGGATTTATACAATTCGAAATTTTTGACCATGACATTGCCAATTGAATGCAGTCCGTTTTTTAATGGGTAAAATGATGGAATAGAAACTGCTTTCAATTGCCCCTCCACAAAAGCGGTTGTATCCATCCCGTTTCGGAAAGCAGGATGAATGAAAAAGTACCTGTTTTTGATCCAATCCACATCTCGGATTTTCTGGGTGCTGCTTTGTCCACCCCCTTCCCATTCCGATTGCTCTTTCTTGGTTTTTTCAATGGAGGCAATGGTGGTGATATCGACTGGACCCAATTTGGAAATTGCTTTAATACCAAAGAGACCCTGGTTCTTGCCAGAAAATGTCACGTATTTTGTGGAAGGTAGTGACAGTGAAATATTGCCTGCTTCCACTTTTTGAACAATATCGTCCTCGTGACCTTCGTAAGAAATTCGAATATTGTTTTCCCAATCAAAATCACGTTCCGAGTCCTGGTCCATAGCAACGGTAATCCTGTCACCAATCTTACCTTGGATATTCAGGTTTTGTTTCTGGTCAAATTCCAAATGAGTATTCTCAGTTTGGTTCAGTGTGGAGCGAACGAGTTCCTGATCCTGGAAAACCATTTTACCGTTTATATTTACGTTTCCGCTAACCTGCAAAGATGCCCGTCCTAATCGACCAATGTCCATTCCAACCACTTCCAGCATTTGACCCCGGCGGCGCTTTTTGTCATCCTTGGCATCTTTTTGCATCGTATTCAGAAATTTCTTGTGCCAGGCTTGCTGCTGAAACATGTCTAAATACCATTGGACAGATGCTGTAAAGGGCATTTGAATCTGCTCTCCATCCACTGTTTCAGAAATGGTAATAGTTTCCCAATCCCAAGATAATTCAACATCCGTTTTTCGTCTATTGAAAGGAAACGTAACCAAACCCAAAGGAAGCGATATTGAATCCAGAGGTTGGACCAATGTTTTGGCATGTCGAGGGAATGGGTCAATAACCAATGGAGAAGAAGGAATATAGGCAGGCAGCAGAACAGGATTAGATTCCACGATTGCTGTGGTATCATCATCTTGGGCAAAGAGTGCCCCAAGGGAAAGGAATCCCCATAGACCGATTTGAAGCCATCGGCCGGGAAAAGAAAAAATTTGTTGTCGAAAGGTCAAGTTCAGTCTTGATTAAACTGATACCGTTCTATTCGATAGTGTCTCCTTTTTCAAAATATGTTTTTAATGTTTGTTGCATTTTTTTTAACGCACGAGCCCGATGACTGATCCGGTTCTTTGCTGTTGATTTCATTTCAGCAAACGTACCTGCTTCATTTTCGGGCTGAAAAATAGGATCATATCCAAATCCACCTTTTCCTCGAGATGATTCAGTAATTGTTCCTTCTATGACACCCTCATCCCATAGTTCCGTATTTGTATCCACAAATGAAATGACTGTTCTGAAACGAGCCGTTCTTTTCTCCTTAGGGATACCGGACATCTCATACAACATTTTATTCACATTGTCTTCGAATGTGGGATTTTCACCGGCATACCGCGCTGAATATACACCCGGAGCACCGTCCAGTGCATCTACCTCCAATCCTGTATCATCTGCCAGGGATGGGAGTCCTGTGATGTCGTGGACAGTTCGTGCCTTGAGCATTGCGTTTTCAAGAAGCGTGGTGCCGGTTTCTTCAATGTCCCCAATGTCAGGAAAACGGTCTAATCCCACAACATCCACATCCAAATTGGACAGGAGTTGATTCATTTCTTTTCTTTTATGAATATTGTGTGTGGCTAAAACCAGTGTTTTCCGACGGAACATGATGAGCAAAACCCCACCTAAAAATGCCGGGGAACCTATGGGGAATCAAGCGATGAAACAAGGGATAAGTAATCGGGGGATTTTTCCATTTATTCTTTTTGTTTTGGTAAAACGCTCCGGTAATTTTGCCCGCTTTTTTTGAAGAAAACCTAACCCTTATGTGGCTCGGTAGCTCAGTTGGTAGAGCAGAGGACTGAAAATCCTTGTGTCGCTGGTTCGATTCCGGCCCGAGCCACTTTGAACGAACCCTGCTTTTTGCAGGGTTTTTTATTGGTGAGATTCCCTGAAAGTTATTGGTTCAAAAGGGTTAGATTTACATCCGGCAACCTTGTGAATATTTTATGTTAATCAGGATAAACCACTTTCAGGCGGAATCGGTCACACAATTTTTGTCTGCAAAAAATGGGATTCCTGTTTTAGAACAGCATGATTGGTTGAATTAAGAAAAAAAATTCTACGTCAAAACACCATTTCCACCTTTTCATAATTCCCCCCTACATTCCCGACCCGTTCCTTATGAAAAGAATAATAACACTCCTGTTTATTTCCTGTATTCTCCAGGCCGAGATTATTTATGAATCCGGCAGTTTAGTTGAATTCTTCGGTGGGTCTGCGCCCGGCAGCAGTTATGATAATTGGGTCAGCCATGTGACAGAAGG
>CAXFCD010000010.1:0-10438 GCA_964001155.1 uncultured bacterium
ATATCAGCATCAAATATGATTGGAATTTTCGACATGGCTTGCATATCATTCATGATGACCAAAGAACTGCTCACATCACCATACCAAAGGTGGATTCCACCAATACCATCCGTTTCAATTAAATGGGTGATTTCATCCCATTTTTTTTCCGGGATATCCTTGAAGCGCATATTCATTCGGTAAATCATCATTTGTGCGATTTTTTCCCGTAAAGTGAGTTCACTCAATGTTTTCTCTGCCCAATTTTTCTGTTGGTTGGGAAGAGTCGTACATCCTGCGAATAACAGAATCAGTATTAAAATGAAGGTTTGGTTTTTCATTGAATCATGAATTAATTAAATAAATGGCGGAGATATTACAAATCTTTTATTTTCCTTGCTAAAATTCTAACGCTTTTTATTCAAGAATTAATTATTTTAATTTAGTTTTTCCGGATGCCACATACCCTTATACAACTTGTTGGGCAACTCATCATTGCCGGATTTCGGGGAACGCAAGCGGGACCCGACTCTCCCATTGCCACATTTATTCAAGATTTTAACCTCGCCGGTGTGATTCTCTATGATGAAGATTTGGAGATTGGCGGTCTTGGATCACGAAATATTCAATCACCGGAACAATTAACCCTATTAACTCAAGATTTACAATCTTATTCTGCGAATCCATTATTGATTACAATTGATCAAGAGGGAGGTCAAGTAAATCGGTTGAAATCAGATTACGGATTTCCGGAGTGCCCACCATGGCAACAATTTGGAAAATTTAACAGTGAACTCATGACAAGACAGTATGCTCAGATTTTAGGAGAAACCTTAAATGGCTGTGGCATCAATGTGAATATTGCCCCTGTATTAGATTTGGATTATGGTGAAGAAACCGTCATTGGAAAATCCAAGCGAGGCTTGTCCCAAGATCCATCAACTGTGGTAACCCATTCTAAAATATTGTTAAGTGAAATGAAAAAGAGTGGCATCATTTCTTGCGGAAAACATTTCCCCGGACAAGGCTCCGCTTCCGGCGACACCCACGAAGGTTATACAGATATTTCAGATTCGTGGACCGTGAAAGATTTGCTCCCTTTTGATGAACTCATTCAATCCAATGATTTGGATATGGTGATGGTGTCTCACACTTTCGATCATAAATTGGATGAGAAATATCCTTCTTCTCTTTCACGCGAAATAATTACGGAAGTGCTTCGGAATGATTTAGGGTTTTCCGGTGTTGTCATTTGCGATGATCCCAGCATGAAAGCCATTTCTCTCCATTATGATTTAGAAACAACATTTGAACTCATGCTGAACGCTGGGGTTGATTTATTTTGTCTCGGGAATAACTTGAATTATGATGCTGATTATATTCCAAACTGTGTAGATGCCATAGTGTCTCTTTTGAAATCGGGAAAAATCACAGAAGATCGGATCCAAGAATCCATCCAACGAATTCATCGATTAAAAACAACATATGGTATTGTCTAATCAAAATGTAATTATTGGCATCGATTGTGGTGCCACGAAAGTTTTGGTGCAGTCAGCAATGGTTGATTCTGAAACCGGTATGGTTTCCCCTGGTGAGTTTCAACTTGAAAAAACCTATGCCAAACATTCCAGTTGGAATCAAAATTTTATTCCGATCCATTTAGATATTCAACAACAGGAATTTTTGGAAGGTACTATTAATTTGACTGAACCGGAAATGGATCAAGGTGATGTGATGGTGGAGACGATTCGAGAAGTTTTTTTAAATCCCTCTGTAACTCCCTTTTTAAAAGATAGAACGAAAGAGGGATTTAAAAAATATTTAGCTCTATGTTTCCCCGGGATTAAAAACGAACATGGCATTGTGATCATGGCCAATGGTCCACGGGCCCCAAATCTTTATTCTCGAATTGGCATTGATGAAGCATACAACGACTCAGACTGCTGCGTGTTAGGTGAATGGAAATCTACCATTGGTCAATTACAACAATGCGAAAATGCCATTTACATCGGCGGTGGAACCGGCATCGCTGACGGAATTATTCTGAATGGGGACTTAATTGATTTTAATATAAGAGATGATGTAATACGGTCTTGGGAATTAATCATGGAAGATGGTCATTCAGTTGAGTCTCTCCTTTCGCCAAAAGGGATGATTGATCAATGGAATTTTTCTCATGTTGAAAAAATTTCTACTTTATCTGAACTAAGTGAAAAAAATGATGCAACCATTATTTTTGAAAAAGCTACTGAAGCATTTTCATGTTTAATACAGGATCGGATTTCTTTTTTTCAGGCAAATAATTCTGAGATTGAAAAAATTGTTATCGGGCAACGATTAGGAATATTCATGTCTGAATCAGCATTGGGTACAATGATTGAATCGACAACAACAATTCCAATCGTGTATTCAAAAGATAGACGAACAGCTGCTCTCGGTGCAGCATGGAAAAAAGCATGCTCGTAAAAGGAGATATTCCAGCAAAAGAACCTATCGTTTCCATCGGACTTGTTTTACCCGAAGATAAAAAAGATTCAATTTCTGTAGTGGATTTGAACAACAATGTGTCCTTAATTATTGATTTAACTTTTCAAGAAAAATATCTCCCCAATTCTACCTATACCCTCTCCACCATACGAGCAGGCCGTGGGTTCCACTGGGAAAAAGAAATTGAAATCACGGTTAATGGAGAATTAGAATTCAAATTGATGGATGGATTTCTTTTCGTCATAAATCATATTCCATTGGAAAAATATTTGGTTTGTGTAGCCACATCAGAAATGAGTGGTGAATGTCCGCCAGCACTGTTGGAGTCGCAAACCATCGCTGCACGATCTTGGCTTTTGGCTGCTTCAGAACAAAAACATGTCGACTTGGGATTGGATGCCTGCAATGACGATTGTTGTCAACGGTATCAAGGCATTGGCAATGTAACGAAAGAAGCACAACGTGCAGTTGAAAAAACCCGTGGAAATGTTTTAACATTTGAAAATGAAATTTGTGATACGCGCTATTCCAAATCTTGTGGTGGTATGTCCGAACATAATGAAAATGTCTGGCACGATGAGCCAAAACTGTACCTCCGTGGCATAACTGATGGTGAAGATACATCAGTGATTGACTTACCATCAGAACAAGATTTAGCTCAATGGATTGAAGAACCACCCAGATCGTTTTGCGGTCCAGATTTTATTCCTGAAAGTCAGTTAAAGAAATATTTGGGACATGTGGACAAATCGGGCCACTATTTCCGGTGGGACGTGACCTATAGTCAATCTGAATTGACTCAACTCATTTCAGAAAAAACAGGACGAGAATTTGATACAATTGAATCACTTCAACCGCTGAATCGCGGTGTCTCCGGAAGAATCACCTTGCTTCGAATTCAAGGAATTTCAAATCGTGAATCTGTTTCCCTTCATCTGAAAAGCGAATATGAAATCCGCCGTGTGCTTCATCCAAAATTTTTATTTAGTTCTGCTTTCATCATTGAAGCAAATTCCACCCCGAATGCTCCTCCTTCTCAGGTAACATTTAAGGGAGCCGGCTGGGGCCACGGTGTGGGTCTGTGCCAGATTGGAGCCTTGGGAATGGCTCTGGATGGTTATGCCACTTCCGATATTTTATCCCATTATTTTCAATCAACTGAACTGAAAAAAATCTATGACTGAATCCATTTCACTCCATTGGCTAGACTGGGGTATCATATTACTTTATATCGCATTTTCTCTCGGCGTGGGGATTTATTTTTCCAAACGAGCCGCCAGCAGCACTGAAGAATATTTTTTATCAGGACGATCTCTGCCGTGGTGGATCGTCGGAACTTCCATGGTAGCCACCACTTTTGCAGCAGATACACCTTTAGCCATTACAGAATTTGTTCGGGGTCCTGGAATTTGGCAAAACTGGTTTTGGTGGAATTTGCTCATGGGATCTTTGTTGGGCGTTTTCCTGTTTTCAAGATTATGGCGCCGTGCAGAAGTTCTCACTGATAATGAATTATTAGAAATTCGATACAGCGGAAAACCGGCTGCATTTCTTCGTGCCTTCAAAGCAGGATATTTTTCCATTTTGTACAATTTTATCGTCATGGGTTGGGTCATTAATGCCATGGCTTCTGTAGTGGCTGTCATGCTGAATATGGATAAATGGACAGCTGTTTGGCTCTGTGTGATAATTGCGTTGGTTTATGCAATTCTATCCGGATTTTGGGGCGTGGTTGTGACTGACCTTGTTCAATTCTGTATCGCTATGGTTGGGTCTATTGCGTTGGCGATTATTGCACTCAATCATGTGGGCGGGATGGAGACACTTCTTACGAAATTATCCGGATTATTAGGGTCCGATGCTGTTCACGAGAATACGCTAAAATTTGTGCCACCTGTCCCCGATGCTGCTGTGTCATCATCCACATTTTGGGAATCTCCTTTTTCCAAATTCCTTATCTTTATCGGCATCATGTGGTGGAGTCATCATGGCACAGACGGCGGCGGATACATCATTCAACGCATGTCATCTGCAAAAAATGAACGTCATGCACTTTTGGCAACACTTTGGTTCAATTTAGCTCACTATGCTCTACGCGTCTGGCCGTGGATTATAGTGGCAGTTGTTTCCATTATCATGTTTCCCATAATCCCGGAAACATATTCCGATTTAGGCGTCAAAGCCGGCTATCCACTGGTGATGAATACACTCCTTGGCCCGGGACTAAAAGGCATCTTGATTGTATCCTTTTTGGCAGCATTTATGTCCACCATTGATACCCATTTAAATTGGGGCGCTTCATATTTAATCAATGATGTGTATAAACGATTTTTCAAACCCAACGAATCTGAACAGCATTATGTGGTTGTGGGAAAAATTTTCACAGTGATCTTGATGGTACTGGCAGCCTTTACAGCCCTGAAAATGCAAAGTATCTCCAAAGCATGGGAATTCATTTTCTCCATGGGTGCAGGGATTGGCTTAGTGCTCATCCTTCGTTGGTTTTGGTGGCGTGTAAACGCCTGGAGTGAAATCACTGCATTGGCTACATCCATCTCTGTTACCATTATTTTAGAATTAATTGCATGGAACCAAACTGTTTCCGCTGGAAATTCCTATGAATTATTTGGTGCTTCGCCCGTTTTATTTGGGATTTCATTACAAGTGCATCATAAATTAATGATCATTGTTCCCTTGGCGATCGGCGCTTGGATGACGGCAACATTTTTAACGAAACCGGAACCTATGGATCGATTGAAAGATTTTTATGCCAGAGTTCAGCCCGGTGGTTGGTGGGATCCAGTGGCTGCCGGATTTAATCATACGTTACAGCCCGTGAGCCATGGGTTTTTGATTCAATGGGTTGCAGGTATTTTGATGATCTATGGATTCACCTTTGGGATTGGAAATTTGGTATTCAATAATTTCAGTGATGCTGTTTTGTTGTTCGGTTGTGCAGGCATTGGGACGTATTTGGTCTGGAACCGTTCCCTTTCAAAATTGGATTAAACACAAGGCACACAAAGGTCACTAAGAAAATAAAAATTAATAAAACCTTTGAGAACTCCGTGCACTCTGCGTTAATAAATTAAAATGTCAGAACCGAGACGAATATATTCCATTGATATTTTCCGGGGTATGACCATCGCCCTGATGATTCTCGTGAACAATCCCGGGAGTTGGGGACACGTCTATGCACCTCTCCTCCACGCCAAATGGCACGGTTGCACACTCACTGATTTGGTGTTTCCATTCTTTCTATTTATTGTGGGCGCTTCCATGCGATTCGCCTTTGTGAAATGGCATTACTACCCTTCCAAAGAATTTCATAAACATCTCTTCTGGCGAGCCGTTTCCATCTTCATGGCTGGTTGGTTCATACACGCTTATCCATTCATTCGTCAAGATTGGGATTGGTCAACCTTTCGATACATGGGTGTTTTACAGCGCATCGCCATTGCTTATTTCATTTCCGGGATGCTCATCATTCGATATGATTTCAAGAAACTCATGCCAGTGCTCACTGGAATTCTAATCTTTTATTGGGGACTCCTTTGGCTCGGTGGCGGCAGTAATCCTTATGGATTGGAAACCAATTTGGTTCGAAATATTGATATTTGGCTATTTGGCGAACAACATCTCTATGGCGGATTTGGGATGCCATTTGATCCGGAAGGATTGCTCAGCACCCTCCCCGGCATTACCACTGTGTTGATTGGGTATCTCATGGGTGGCATGCTTCACACTACAAAAAATTATACAGACTGCGCCAAACGCATGGCAACCTTCGGTGGTATCATCATGGTTGTTGGCTGGCTTTGGGGATTCATTTTCCCCATCAATAAAGCGCTTTGGACAAGTTCTTATGTTTTATTTACAGGCGGGATTGCCGCTTTGGTATTGGCAGGACTTACATGGTTGATTGATATAAAAAAATGGAAACAACCATTCTGGCCTTTTGAAGTGTTTGGGACGAACTCTATTTTCTTATTTGTTGCTTCCGGACTTTGGACAAAAACGATTATTGCAATCAAATTGGATTTAGATGGTAAATCCGTTAGCGCTTACAATTATTTATACAAAACCATTTTCGTTCCAATGGCTGGAGATATGAACGGCTCCCTCCTCTTTGCACTCACCCATGTACTAGGGTTTTGGCTGGTGCTGTATTGGATGTATCGGAAAAAGATTCAGATTAAATTGTAACATGAGATTCTTTCTATCCTGCCTTCTTTTTTTTACTTTTTCTTTTTCAAAGAATGCCCCTTATGTCGTTGTTTTAGGCATCGCCCAAGATGGTGGTGCGCCCCATGCCAATTGCCAAAAATTATGTTGTAAAGATTTGTGGGAAAGTGGGGAAAAAGAAAAAGTATCCTGCATTGGAATTGTAGATCCAAGATCGGGAAAAAGTTGGATCATTGATGCCACACCGAATTTTCCCCAACAACATAAAATATTAACAAAAGATTACCAATCGGATTTGGCAGGCATTTTTCTTACCCATGCACATATGGGTCATTACACAGGACTTCTCCATCTTGGTCGGGAAGTTATGGGCGCGAAAAGTATTCCTGTGTTTGCAATGCCAAGAATGAAATCATTTTTAGAATCCAATGGACCGTGGAATCAACTGGTGTCATTGAATAATATTGAATTCCAACCCATGAAAAATGACAAAGAAATCAAATTGGCAGATGGACTATTCATTGAACCTTTTTTAGTTCCCCACCGGGATGAATACTCCGAAACGGTTGGCTATAAAATCATGGGGTTGAATGCTTCCGTTATGTTCATCCCTGATATTGATAAATGGGAAAAATGGGATCAGGATATTTTTAATGTAATTCAACATGTGGATGTAGCTTTGGTGGATGGCACATTCTATTCTCAGGATGAAGTCCCACATAGGGATATGTCAGAGATTCCTCATCCGTTTATTATGGAATCCATGGACTTATTACTCAATTTGAATACTAAGAATCGAAATAAGGTTCATTTTATTCATTTTAATCATTCGAATCCTGCCATCAGAGATGGCGCTGCGGCGAACCAAATTCGATCAAACAGATTTAATGTCGCCCGAGAAGGAATGATTTTTAATTTATAGCCAGGAAGGTGGCTAATGTATTATTAGTTTGAACCCCTAAAGTCCCCTTATTATAGGGGGACACAAAAGAAATTCAATCTGGTTGTATTCTCCCCTGTATTAGGGGAGAATACAACTAGCCTGCCCCACGCTGTGCGAGGCTGGCAGGGAAGGGCCAAAATTATTAGGGTAAAATGATTCATTAAATTTTAGAATGACTAGAATGACAAAAGTATTTATCACAGGTGCATCCTCCGGGATAGGAAAAGCGTTAGCATTGGCTTATGCAAAGCGTGGTGATACCATTGGCCTTACAGCGCGACGAGAAGACGTCCTTCAAGAAGTTGCCAAAGAAGTTAAATCTCTCGGTGGAAAACCATTCATTTATCAATTGGATGTACAGGATGCAAAAAAGTGTAAATCAGTTGCAGACCAATTTATGCAGGATGCCGGTGGGATCGACATTGCAATCGCGAACGCCGGAATTGGCGGGGATGATGGATTGTTCTCAGGAAGCAGTGAGAACATTAATACCATCTTAAATACAAACATTTTAGGTGTAACGAATACACTTCTTCCCTTTCTGCCTAAAATGAAATCGCAAAAAAGCGGTGCGGTGGTGTGTATCAGTTCTGTGGCAAGTTTTTTTCCATTGCCTTATCATGGCGGTTATTCCGGTGGAAAAATTGCCATCCGAATGATTTTCGATTCATGGCGGCCCACATTGGACAAATACAATATTAAATCTGTTTCCATTTGTCCCGGATTTGTGGATACACCCATCGTGAAAGGTCCCGCCCGGCGTTTTCCCATGAAATCTGCGGAAGATGCTGCAGAACGATTTGTAAAGGTCATTGATTGGGAATATTCCACCTATATTTATCCTTGGCCATATAAAATTTTGATTTGGGTCGTTCGACTCATACCGGAGCGATTTTATAATTGGCTCATTAAAAAAATGTTCTCTAAACCAATCAACTAAAAAATGAATAAATTAAGCGTATGAAAACAAAAACAATTTCTTTCGATCAAACAGGTATTCTCGAAATTGACGATAATACAGCTAATATTTTTGCAATTTTACTCGGCTCTCTTTTGATTGCAGTGCTAGCTCAGGTGTCCATTCCTGTGCCGTTTAGCCCAGTACCAATTACAGGGCAAACTATCGGTGTTGTTTTGGTAGGTGGACTTTTAGGTGCACGCCGGGGTGCCATGGCTGTTTTGACTTATCTCATTGAAGGTGCAATGGGACTTCCTGTCTTTGCCCAAATGAAAGCAGGCGCCCATGTGTTGGTTGGTCCAACCGCCGGTTACTTGTGGGGATTTGTCTTTGCCGCTTTCTTGATTGGCTATTTAGCAGAAAAAGGCTGGACCGTAAAACCGGTTTTTAGCTTCTTATCCTGTTTTGCTGCTACCACATTAATTTTGGTGTTGGGAACTTTGTATTTAGCAGCGTTCAAACTTGGATTTAATGAAGCCATGGTTATGGGATTTTATCCATTTCTCGTAGGTGATGTGATTAAATCTGCTGTTTGTGCCGGACTTATTACAGGAGTGAGAAAATTTTAATTTTTCGAGATATTTAGGGTTAATTCCAATTCAGATATGCTCAACAAAAAGCACTACGGTAATGGTCAAAAAGTGTATGAATTGACCGACACAACATTGACCTATTTCTATAAAAACGGAAACCTGAAAGCCACCGGTCCATTTAAGAATGAATTGATGGAAGGTGATTGGATATTCTACCGAGAATCAGGCCAACTCTGGCAAACCGGTTCATTTGAACATAATCAAAAACATGGCCGGTTTGTACGTTATGACAAAAATGATGAAGTAGAATATGATGAAACATTTGAAAAAGGAAAATTAGTAAAATGAAAACAATGACCTGTAAACAATAGGGTGGTGCCTGCGATTTAGAATTCCATGCTGACACTTTTGAAGAAATGTCTAACCAAAATGTCATGGAGATGTTTCAATAAAAGGGCGAAGCCCATTTAAAAGCCATGGGTGAGATGCAAGACTTGATGAAATCTCCGCAAGCTATGCAAGAATGGAAAAACGGAGAGCGAAAAGAATTCTAAGCTTTACCTGACGCAGATTAATTTATAAAACAGATTCCGCTTGTTTTGCCATTTCCATACAGGCAGACGTTACGCCACCTTGGTCATGTGACGTAAACGCTAATTCAATCCGGCACCAACCCACAACCATATCCGGGTGATGATTTGCTTCTTCAGCCTTTTCAGCTAATTGATTGATGAATCCAATGCTGTCCATATACGACTCAAATGTGAATGTTTTACGAATAGCGTTGTCTTTGAATTCCCAACCATCCAACCCACGAATCGCATCGTGAATTTCAATATCTGTTAAACGGCTCATACAGTCACCTCCTGTATTTGATTTACTTTCTTTAATTCAAATCTCACCCAGTTAATGGCAATTACAAAAGAAATGGATGCCGATATCATGATGGCGTACCAATTCCATTCCACCGGTTTATTGAGCACATAACTAAAATACAGCGCTAACGGTGCGCTGATACCAATTACACGAATGGTCGTTATTACCAACACGGGAATGCCTTTCCCCAATCCTTGCATAACACGGCCCGATGTAATGGCAATGGCCACCAGTGGATAGATCAAACAAACCAATCGTAAGAATCCCACAGAAACATCAATGATTTCTTGGTCTGTGGTGAACCATCCTGAAAATAGTTCAGCGAAATAATACACAAATGCCGATGAAATGAGGGTAATAAAAAAGGCTCGAGAAATGCCATACTTAACGATGAAGTTTAACTCAGTCAATTTTTTGGCACCGTAAAACATGCCCACTAGGGTTGTCATGCCACCGGCTATGGCAAAGATTGGCAAA
>CAXFCD010000011.1:0-8944 GCA_964001155.1 uncultured bacterium
TAAAATGAAAAAATTTGATGTAGATGTTTATCTTGTAAATACAGGATGGGTAGGCGCAAGTGCACAATCAGGAGCAAAACGATTCAGTCTGCCAGGGACTCGCGAAATCATCAATGCCATCTTAGGTGGAGAAATTGAAAATTCAGACTTTGAAATTGATGAATATTTTGGATTCCGAATTCCTGTATCCCTGGGAAATATTGATTCAAAACTCTTGAATCCTGTCCGTGCTTGGGATAATCTGAAGACGTACCATAGCACAGCAAAAGAATTGGTTCAAAAATTTCAATCGAATTATAAACAATATGATTTAGGTGACGAGGCAGTTTTAAATGCTGGTCCTTCATTGTAACCAAAGAAAAAAGGAGAAACTATGGTTGTAAAATTTGCTGCGAGACATTTCCACGCTCCCGATTACATTCGTGAATACGCGGAGAAAGAAGTTCAGAAATTTAAGAAATACAATACCCGAGTGACCCAATGCCAGATTATTTTGGAACATGAGCACAATGAACATACAGTTGAAATTAATGTATCTCTCCCCGGAGGCAAATTTTTTGCCAAGGCGGCTACAAAAAATATGACCAAGTCCATTGATCAAGCAGTGGAAAAAGCAGCGCATCAAATCCAAAAACACATGGATCAATTACATAATCATCGGTGAAAAACACAAAAACAAACACTCTTAAAAAGAATTGAACTCTATTTAAAGTTTATCTAACTTCATCCAGTCGTGATTTGCACCATATTGCCGCGACATAAAACAAGCGCTAAAAAGGTTTTGAAAACAGAAGCCGGCCCGAGCGCCGGCTTTTTTTATGGAAAAAATAAAGAACATATTAAAAAATAAGATTCTGACACTGGATGGTGCCATGGGAACCATGATACAATCCTATCAATTATCTGAACAAGATTTCCGTGGTGATCGGTTTCAAAACCACCCTTGCGACCTGAAGGGTAATAATGATCTTCTATCTCTTACTCAGCCAGATATCGTTAAAGAAATTCATGGCGAGTATTTAAAAGCCGGAGCGGATCTCATTGAAACCAATACGTTCAATGCGACTTCCATTTCCCAAGCGGATTACCAAACAGAAGACAGTGTTTATGATATAAATAAAGCCGCCGCAGAGATTGCACGACGAGCTGCAGATGAATTCAAAGCAAAAGATCCGAAAAAACCACGGTTCGTTTGTGGTGCTTTAGGTCCTACCAATAAAACGGCCTCAATGAGTCCCGACGTGTCAAATCCCGGTTTTCGGAATGTGGATTTTGATGAATTGGCTCAAGCTTATCATGAACAAGCGAAAGGATTAATAGATGGCGGTGCAGATGTACTCCTTGTAGAAACAGTATTCGATACGTTGAATTGCAAAGCAGCGTTATTTGGCATCCAAACTTTATTTGAAAAAACGGGAAAAGAAATTCCCATTATTGTTTCCGGGACCATTACTGATGTAAGTGGACGGATTCTTTCCGGGCAAACTGTGGAAGCGTTTTGGCATTCTATTCGTCATATTGACCTTTTGGCCGTTGGGCTCAATTGCGCTCTTGGTGCTGAACAAATTCGTCCTTATGTGGATGCTTTGTCACAGATTGCTGACACCAATATTTTGGTGTATCCCAATGCAGGTTTGCCCAATGAGTTTGGCGGATATGATGAAACACCAGACCAAATGTCAGGATTCCTGAAAGAATTTGCCGAATCGGGATTAGTCAACATTGTTGGTGGCTGTTGCGGAACTACACCGGAACACATTTCCGCATTTTCAAATTCCGTACTAGGTGTCAAGCCACGAAAAATTCCCGAAAGAGACTCTTTGACGAAATTGAGTGGTCTAGAGCCCTTGGTGATTCGTCCAGATTCAAATTTCATCAATGTAGGGGAACGGACGAATGTAACCGGTTCAGCCCGTTTCCGCAGATTGATCAAAGAAGATCAATATGATGAAGCATTATCTGTTGCCCGGCAACAAGTGGAAAATGGCGCCCAAATCATTGATGTGAATATGGACGAAGGACTCATTGATTCAGAACATGCCATGGAACGATTTCTAAGGTTGATAGCTTCTGAACCGGAAATTTCCAAAGTACCTATCATGATTGATTCTTCCAAATGGAGTGTGATCGAAACGGGGTTGAAAAATATCCAAGGAAAAGGTGTGGTGAATTCCATTTCCTTGAAAGAAGGGGAGGATGAATTTATTCTCCAGGCAAATTTGGTAAAAAAATATGGAGCGTCCGTCATTGTCATGGCGTTTGATGAAAAAGGGCAAGCGGATACCTTTGAGCGAAAAATTGAAATTTGCGAACGGGCGTACAAAATTCTGACAGAAACAGTGGGATTAAAACCGGAAGATATCATTTTTGACCCGAATATTTTCGCTGTGGCTACGGGCATTGAAGAACATAACCAGTATGGCAAGGCGTTTATTGATGCGGCAAAATCCATCAAAGAAAAAATGCCAAATGTTCATATTAGCGGTGGTGTGAGTAACCTGTCTTTTTCATTTCGTGGGAATAATCCTGTCCGTGAAGCTATGCATGCCTGCTTCCTCTACCATGCCATCCAAAATGGCATGGACATGGGGATTGTGAATGCGGGGCAACTCGTAGTTTACGATGATATTGATACAACCTTGCGGGATGCCATTGAAGATGTTTTGTTTGACAGAGATGCCGATGCCACAGACACGTTAGTGACATTAGCAGAAAATTATAAAAGTGAGAAAAGAGAAAAACAGGATGAAGCGGCGTGGCGTACGTTACCGATCGGGGAACGATTGACCCATGCTTTAGTGGAAGGGATAGATAAATTTATTGAAGAGGATACGGAGAAGGCACGGCAACAATTGACCAAACCCATAGAGGTAATTGAAGGACCTTTGATGGATGGAATGAATAAAGTGGGAGACCTGTTCGGCTCCGGAAAGATGTTTTTGCCCCAAGTTGTTAAATCCGCAAGGGTCATGAAAAAAGCTGTGGCTTACTTGGTTCCATTCATAGAAAAAGAAAAAGAGGCCAAGGGATTACAGGACATGTCCAATGGCACCATTGTATTGGCTACGGTAAAAGGGGATGTTCATGACATCGGAAAAAATATAGTCGGTGTGGTCTTGGGATGTAATGGTTATAACATTGTGGATTTAGGTGTAATGGTTCCTGCAGATAAAATTTTGACAATTGCCAGAGAAACAAATGCTGATATGATTGGTCTGTCCGGACTCATTACGCCCAGCTTAGATGAGATGGTTCATGTTGCATCAGAAATGACACGTCAGGAATTCCAAATTCCACTTTTGATTGGTGGTGCTACCACCAGCAAGAAACATACCGCAGTCAAAATTGAAGAAGAATATCCAAAGGCTGTTTTTCATGTTCTGGATGCCAGTCGTTGTGTGGGTGTTGTGGGAAAACTATTAAATCCAAGTCATAAAAAAGAATTAGTTAATACAACTTCTGAAGCATATCAATCCATCCGGGAATCTTTTTATCAAAATCAGCACCAGGTAAATAAGTTGACTATTGAAGCTGCTCGAGATCGGAGAGCAAACATTGAGTTCAATCCCGTAATACCGAATTCATTGGGTGTTGTCACGCTGGATTCTATTTCGTTAAAGGAATTAGCAGACTATATTGATTGGTCACCTTTTTTCCATGCCTGGGAATTCAAGGGGACTTATCCCGGCATTCTTAATGATGAAACCAAGGGAGAGGAAGCTCAAAAATTGTTTAACGATGCTCAAGAGATTCTAACGTCAATTACAGAAAACAATTCTTTAATAGCCAAGGCTGTATTCGGGATTTTTCCGGCACAAGCTCAGCACGAAATTGTTATCCTTCATCAAAATGATATTACCTTTAATTTTCCGCGTCAACTCATAGACAAAGGGTCAAACCCAAATTATTGTTTAGCCGATTTTATTTCCACAAATGGAAGCGATCACTTGGGCGTTTTTACCGTCACCGCGGGTCATGGATTGGATAAACTGGTGAAACAATTTGAATCAACCCATGATGATTACAATGCCATCATGGTTAAAGTATTGGCAGACCGTTTTGCCGAAGCAGCCGCTGAGTGGCTACATGAAAAGATTCGCAAAGAATATTGGGGTTATTCAAAAGATGAAAATTTCTCAAATGAAGAATTGATTAGCGAAAAGTACAGAGGTATTCGTCCTGCGCCGGGCTATCCTGCCTGTCCGGACCATGAAGAAAAAGTCAAGATTTGGAAACTGTTGGATGTGGAAAATACCATCGGCGTTTCTCTTACAGAAAACAGAGCCATGTGGCCTGCTGCATCCGTTTGCGGCTGGGTTTTTGCCCATCCTGAATCACAATATTTTAGTGTCTTAAAAAATGAACAATAAATTATGAGAATTAGAGATAAAATTAAAAAACCGCAACGGCCTGTGGTGGCCTATGAAATTCTACCGCCGAGAGAAAAGGATGGTACCCTAAACTCTTATGCAGAGATTATTAGTTCCTTACTCTCCCAAACTCATATTGATGCGATCAATATCCCAGAAGTCCATGATGAAAACGGACGGGGTGAACGGCCCGTGGCCAATCAAAAACGGGGCGAGCCAAGGGAATTTGGTCGCCTTTTACAAGATATTGTTGGGGTAGAAGCCATTGTCAATCGGGTTGTAGTTCATGAACCTTATGATGACCAATTAAGGTGGATGGAAGAAACGAATAAGGAATATGAAATCGAAAATATGATAATAGTAGGCGGTGAATCCAGTCAGATGCAATATCCCGGACCCACTGTGAATGAGATGTTAAGGTCAATTTCCAGAGAATTCAATACCAGTGGGGGTGATATATTTTGTGGTGGCATTGCTATTCCCAGCCGGGAGAAGGAATCAAAAAATCTCATTAAAAAAGCGGACCATGGTTCAGAATTTTTCACGACACAGGTTTTGTATGATTCAGCCAATATTGTAAAAATGATTGATTATTACCAAGAACGATGTAATGAAATGAATACCTTTCCTCGTCGTTTGCTTTTGAGTTTTGCCCCGGTGTCCTCCCAAAAGAATATTGATTTCTTAAAATGGCTCGGTGTGGAGATTCCTACTGAAACAGAACGCTATTTACAAGGTCGCCCAGGATCTATGATAGAACGCTCTTTAGATGTGGCGATCGAAGTATTGAATGACACATTGAATTCCATTTCAGAGAAAAAATTAAAAGTACCCATTGGATTGAATGTAGAGCACATTATGTCTTACAATTTTCAGGCTTCCGTGGAAATGCTCCAGGAATTGGCTCGTATCTATCGTGAATTTTGTATTAAATCAAAGCAGTATTAATGAATAGAAAGTGGTAATTTCCGCGCCGGTTCTATTCATTATTTTTAATATTAGCGGAATAACTTAAAGGAAAATCAATTGAGCAAATTTTTATTTACATCAGAATCCGTCACAGAAGGCCATCCGGATAAAGCCTGTGATGCTATCTCTGACGCGATTTTGGACGATATTTTAGCCAATGACCCCAATGCCCACGTGGCTTGTGAAACATTGGCTACAAAAGGTGTGGTGGTTGTATCCGGGGAAGTCCGGACAGATTGCCTCACTGAAGTTGAGAAGGTTGTAAAGAATACAATCCAGGAAATCGGTTATCATAACGGCAACAGCGGTGTGGATCCGGATGAAGTCAAGGTGATCTCCATGATCCACGAACAAAGTCCTGAAATCGCCCAAGGCGTCGATGCGGAAGACCTTTCTGAGCAAGGGGCCGGGGACCAGGGACTCATGTTTGGGTATGCCTGTAAAGAAACGCCGGAATTGATGCCCTTACCCATCCAAATTGCCCATCGGTTGACTGAACGATTAACAGAATTAAGAAAAGATGGAACATTGCCATGGTTACGCCCGGACGGGAAATCTCAAGTGTCTGTCACCTATGAAAACGGAGAACCGGTTTCTGTGGATAAAGTGGTGATTGCCACACAGCATGATGATATGATAGCGGAATTTGGCTCGGAAGAAAAAGAGTTGGCATTTGTAAAAGAAGGTGTGATAAAACACGTGATTAAACCTGTTTTGGATTCATATAACTATCCATACTCCGAAGATTTTATCGTGAATGGTACGGGACGGTTTGTTTATGGCGGTCCCTCGGCAGATACAGGACTCACGGGCCGAAAGATTATTGTGGATACCTATGGCGGTTACGCTCCCCATGGCGGTGGTGCTTTTTCCGGCAAGGACCCATCCAAAGTTGACAGAAGCGCTACCTACATGGCACGCTATATTGCCAAGAATATTGTAGCGGCAGAATTGGCCGACCGCTGTGAAGTGCAACTGTCTTACAGCATTGGTGTGGCGGAACCTACATCATTTTATGTTAAAACGTTTGGTACCGGGAAAACTGATGACCAAAAATTAACTGAAATCGCCCGGGAAGTTTTTCCGATTCGCCCGGGAGAAATCGTTGCGCATTTAGATTTGAAAAAACCAAGGTACAGGCAAACCGCTGCCTATGGCCACTTCGGCCGGGAGTTAGAGGAATTCACTTGGGAAAAAACAGATATGACCGATGCACTTCGGTCAAAAATTTAGAGGAAACTATGGCAGAAACACTTACACAACCAATCGTGGAAACATTACCTTACAAGGTAAAAGACATCAGTCTTGCCGGTGCAGGACGCAAAGCGCTGGACATAGCGGAAAAAGAAATGCCCGGACTCATGGCCACGCGTGCCAAATATGGTTCGGAAAAACCCTTAGCCGGGAAAAAAGTTACCGGTTCCTTGCATATGACTGTGGAAACAGCAGTTTTGATCGAAACCTTGGTGGATCTGGGCGCTGATGTTAGGTGGGCCAGTTGCAATATTTTTTCAACACAAGATCATGCAGCTGCAGTCATTGCTGAAACAGGTGTTCCTGTGTTTGCCTGGAAAGGTGAATCCTTGGAAGAATACTGGTGGTGTACCTTACAGGCACTTACCTTTCCCGATGATTGCGGTCCGGACTTAATTGTAGATGATGGCGGTGATGCGACCTTGCTCATTCATAAAGGATTTGAATTAGAGAAATATTTTGCCAAATACGGTGAAACGCCTGAAATCACAACCGATGTAGAAGAAGAACAAATTGTTGAAAAATTGCTTCGAGACGTTTTAGCGAAAAATCCAAACCATTGGCATGAAGTAGCAAAAAATATTATTGGTGTATCCGAAGAAACTACTACCGGTGTTCATCGCTTGATCCAAATGGAAAAAGACGGCCATTTACTTTTTCCCGCTTACAATGTGAATGATTCTGTTACCAAATCTAAATTTGATAATATTTATGGTTGTCGGGAATCTTTGGCAGATGGTATGAAACGAGCGCTAGACGTGATGGTTGCAGGGAAAACAATTGTTGTATGCGGTTACGGTGATGTAGGTCGCGGCTGTGCCCAATCCATGCGAGGTTATGGTGCCCGCGTATTGGTCACTGAAATTGATCCCATCTGTGCGTTACAGGCTGCCATGGAAGGGTTTGAAGTCACCACTGTGGAAAAAGTATTGAAAGAGGGGCACATATTTGTCACCACAACAGGAAATAAAGATGTAATCACAAAGGAACATATGTCCGGTATGCGCGACCAAGCGATTGTGTGCAACATTGGCCATTTCGATAATGAGATCCAAGTAAATGCTCTAAATCGGGATACGGACATACAAAGAGAAGAGATTAAACCACAAGTGGATCGCTACACCTTTTCTGATGGCCACCAAATTTTCATTTTGGCGGAAGGCCGTTTGGTGAATTTGGGTTGTGCTACCGGTCACCCTAGTTTTGTCATGTCCAATTCATTTACCAACCAGGTTTTGGCTCAAATTGCCTTGGCAAAAGATAAACCGGAGATTGGTGTTTACATGCTTCCGAAAAAATTGGATGAGGAAGTTGCCCGCTTGCATTTGGCACATTTAGGTGCTGAATTGACTGAACTGACAGACGAACAAGCGGACTATATTGGTGTCTCAAAAGAGGGCCCTTATAAGCCGGATCATTACCGATATTGATCTAAGTTCAATAAAATCAAGTAAAAACCCCGCATTTTATTGTGGGGTTTTTTGTTTTTGTTTCTCTGCAAATTATTCTCCAAATTTGAGTGCGGAAGTCCAATACTATTGGCAATAAATGAAGGTAAATCCGAAACAATCCAAATCTCGTTGGAAAACGGGATTTCTCCATGCATTTCTGACCGTTTTCTTAATGGTGACGGTGGCGTGCGACTTTGACATTCCGGAAAAATTCGAAATGCCTACCTGGTATTTGGATCTTAAAATTCCTCTTGTTCAAACTCGTTATCAAATGACAGATATATCTGACTCATCCTCAGGTATTTTCCTTACCGATGATTCTCTGGGATTCAAGATTATCCAGGAAGGGAGCATGGAACCCACTTCTTTACCGGACTTGCCCTCTGTTCCCGGTGGCGATGAACCCTTAATTGATGAAGCCATATCTTCTGGAGAAATAGAAGGTATAAGCATTGATATGGAATTGCCATCGGTTGAAATCAGCCAACGCATTGATGTGGTGCTTTATGGAAATTCAATTTATCAGGATACAGCAAAATGGTGTGATACTGTTACGCTTGGTGAACCACCTTTTCAAATTGATACTTTAATTTGTATCACGGATACAACAACAGGCGATACGCTGGGCAGATTATTTGAGTTTCCGGTTGATTCTGTTCGCCATATGACAGCGGCGAATTATAATCAACTAATTGTTGCTGTTTTTGATTCTGTCATGGGAGCGCTTGTAGATGTATTAAATACCACAACAGATTTAGGATTAACAACCATTGATCTTCCTGATGATCCTGCCATCATTGCCAGTATAGATACCCTCATAATCGGTACACATGCAACCAATAGTACCTATCAAACAACATTTGGGAATAACAATATTCCCACCAATCTCATTGATGTTTA
>CAXFCD010000012.1:0-5372 GCA_964001155.1 uncultured bacterium
AGATTTCCCAAATACCAATACCTGCATTTTCTATCCCATCGTAAATGCCGCGAAAGCTGAAAGACTGATCTCCCCTGAAGGTTAGTGTTTCGCGGTTATTGACACCTTGGTCATTGGAGATGATTTCCTGAGGGTCACTGAAATAAGTGCTTGTTATGGTTTGGAATTCCCAAATGCCAATGATTTCAGAATCGCCATTTTGTGCATGAGGCCATCCAGCCATTGACAAGAATAGGCTCAATCCAACCGGTAAGAATAGTTTTTTCATTCGATATCCTATAGAAACCACCCTGAATATAAATTAAAATGTGGAAAGAGTGTCTTATTCATTGAGTTTGGCAGTTATAGGAAACCACGCTGTCTTGAGGGTTGCCTGAATGATTTTTTTAGGTTTATTTCGGGAAACCCATATTTCTCGCACAACCTTTTCCAAAATGATCTCATCCAAAAAGTAATCAGAACGATCGTTTATTTTTCGAGATGCGTCGGTAATCTCAAGGTCAAGACGATAATGGTCACAACGAATAGAATCTTTTTTGTACCACACATTCCCTGTATCCGCCCAAAGAAACCGAGCTCTGCCAATCTGCCCTTCTTGCTCATAATTAAACCATTTTGTATCTAAATCTTCTGCAGGTCTGGATTGCACCATGGCCAGTAGAGTCAGGATTGTATAGGTGGATGGCGAAACATCAATTTTATTTTTTTTATCATAGACCAATATTTCGGTAGAATCCAGTTGAGCAGCAATATTTTGCTTGAATTCACCTTGCTTGATATTTTTTTGCCAGCTTTTTAAGGCAAAAGAATTGGTATCATATTCCGCTGTGTAATAATTCTTGGCAGGCCAAATGAGATCAAAGATACCAAGGTTTTCCGTGGTGAATTCGATCTTTCCGGAATCATGAATTGTTTGTTCCACATCCGCTACCGGGAATCCCAATATAGAAATTTGATACTGTTGCCCCAATCCAAGCGTTGAAATAAGCATCCAGGAAAAAAGTCGGCTCATGGTTTCCAAGTAAAACGTTTTTGGAGACCAAGACCGGCAACCACAGGAATATAAATAGGTTGCAACAATGCCCAGACAAGGTAGGCTAATGGGTTGATCTTTGTCTCAAATAATTTGCCGCCTAAAAATATAACCATGCCCTCCAAAAGGAATTTAATCGAAAATGTAAATCCCCAGTTATATCCTGATACGAAAGCCAATAAGATTGCGATGTTACAGAGGAATGCGGAACAGAGAAATGTAAAAAACAAGGGATTGTTTACAGCATTGGTACTGGAATTGGATGACCATCGAGTTCTCTGATTCAGAAAATCCCCAATCGTTTCCATGCCTTGTGTGGTGACAAAAGAATTGGGATCAATATTGATAAACCCTCCGCGAAGCTTTGATATAGATTGCACCAAATACATATCATCGCCTGAGACCTTGTCTTTTACCGGATCAAACCCACCAATGGTTTCAAAGTCAGGTTTTTTATAGGCCAAGTTTTGTCCGCTCCCGGACCAGAATTGTCCCCAACCACCTACACCAGCATTGGCGGCAATGATGCCCAGAAAATCTACCCGCTGAATTTTTTCGAAAAATGTATCGCCATCCACTTTTGAATACCCAATGGAAATGCCCTCCTGCTGAATGACACTGTACGCCATACTGGAGACCCAGAATTTTCCCACACGGCAATCTGCATCCGTGGATATAATCACATCTCCATTGGCTGTAGTAATCCCTAAGGTCAAGGCATGCTTTTTTGGTGTCATTTCATTGGATTTTTCATTAATACGGATTGGCTTTAAAAATGCAAAATTATCTGCAGCCTCCGCCAAAATACTTGGCGTTAAATCGGTGGAACGATCATCTACAATAATGACTTCCAATTTATCTATGGGATATTCCTGATTGACCAGATCTTGTATCAAATCAGGCAGATTATTTTCTTCATTCCTGGCGGCAATGACCACCGAAACAAAGGGCGTTTGGTTGGAAGTGTTAACAGGTTGTTCTGAATGGCGAAACAGACCGGCGATAATAAAACAAACAAACACCAAGTACATTGCGGCACTTACAAAAAGAAAGAAGGACATGAATTAAAGGGCTAAAAATGATCCGGCGATCACAAAATAGAGGAGAACACCAATAATATCAATACTGGTGGTGACAAACGGTCCCGTGGCAATAGCAGGATCAATATCCAGTTTTCTCAAGACCAAGGGTATAAATGTTCCCACTGCTGCTGCAATCAGCATGGAACAGCAAATACTCAAACCCACAACAACCCCAAGCATAGGATCCGTATCAATAAACCTGAAATTAGCAAAAATGCCCAACAGGAGACCGTAGAGTCCGCCCAAGATTAATCCCACGCGAATTTCTTTAAAAAGAACTTTCAGTTCACTGCCGATCTCAATCCGGCCCGTGGCCATTCCCCGGACAATAATAGTGGAAGATTGAGTTCCAATATTGCCGCCCATACCCATGATTACCGGAATAAACGCTGCTAAGGCAATGATGCTTTCCAGCATATGTTCAAAAGTCCCGATAATGGTAGCAGCAATAATACCGCCAATCCAGGAAGCAAAAAGCCAAGGTAATCGTGCTTTTGCATTTTCCCAACTGGATTTAAGTAAAATTTCCCGGTCTTTACCGGCACCGGCCATTTGTAAAAAGTCTTCTGTTGCTTCTTCCCGAATCACATCCACAACATCATCAACAGTGACAATTCCCACCAAATGATCATCAGCATCTAAAACAGGTACAGCTAAATAATTATATTGGGCTACAATCTGTGCCACATCTTCCTGGTCAGTTTCCGGCCGGACAGAATGCACCCGCTTTACCATGATATCTTTCAATAAAGTATCAGGTGGCGTTGTAGCCAATGCCCGCAATGATGCCACACCCACGAGCCGGTCATCCTCATCGGTAATATAAAGGTAAAAGACCATTTCTGCTTCTTCTTGGTCTTGCAAGGTCCGAAGTGCTTCCCGGCAGGATGTATCCTGGTAAAGGGTAAAAACATCGGTGGTCATCATGGCTCCGGCAGAATCTTCCGGATAACCCATGAGTTCTTCGATTTCTTCCTTTTCTTCCGTTTTCAAAAGGTCAATGACCGATTGGGCTTGCTCCTCTTCCAGGGTCCCCAATATATAACTTTGGTCATTTGCAGATGCGTGTTCAATCAAACCTGCGATTCGTTCGGGAGATTCGTCTTCCAATAAATTGGCAATTAGGGTATCATCCAATTCCACCAAGAATTCAACTGTATGTTCATCCTCTTTCATGAGGTTAAAGATTTGGCTTTGTTCTTCTTCGGAAAAATATCGGAATACAACCGCAAGATCAGCCGGGTGGGTTTTATTGATGAGTTTTAGCAGATTCGTATGTGCGTGCCGTCGGAGAAGCCGGCCAAAGGTGTCACGCAGAATTGTGATCTCATGGTCGAACATTTCTTTTCTCATGGCTTCGCCTTTAAACTATTGATTCCGCGAAATCCATAAACAAGGCTACCTACTGCTAATACCAAAATCCATGGCGCCACATGACCATTCCATAGATAAAAGTTTTCATCGCCGTAATCTGCAAAGGACAAAACCATGGCAATACCGTTATTCATGCCATGAAGAATGAGAGGCGGAATCACGGAGCCTGTTCTCCACGAAAGAAAGCCCAACATAATCCCTAAAAGATAAATCTGCACAAACCAGTAAGGATTCATATGGATCATTGCAAAAAACAGTGCTGTGACTAAAATAGCACGGGTAACATCCTGCCAATGTTTTTCAAGGAATTGCTGTAAAAATCCCCGGAAAAGCAATTCTTCTCCCATGGGTGCAATGAGAGCAATAGCCATAAAAAGTAATATAAAACCAGTAACTGTTTCCGGCTGCAAGATTCCATTTAGATCGAGGATATACTCCGGGGCAGGAACAAATATTTGGATGATTCGATCCAATTCGTCCGAAAGAACAATCAGTCCTGCAGATAAAAGCACCGAAAAGCCAGCCGTTGATGAAGAAATGTGATTCAGCCGTAGTCTTTTTAGAAGGGGTTCCTTGCGGGAAATTAAAAACCAGAACAGGGGTACAAGCATAAATCCCTGTCCAATGATAAAAGAAATAAAGGTATAGAATTTTTGGGAGGAATCGGGATTAGACAGACCGATCCCGAGGACAATCCCGCCCGCAAGAAATGCGGACAGAATAGACACCACAACAATGCCAAAAGCGGCGCGGATGCTGAACGTGTTGTTCATAAGGGTCGGGTTCCTGAGGATTCATTTCATAAAAGTTACGTTATTGTACACATTTTTTGAAAAGATGATTTATAAAATATATGTTGCATCTCACCGACGGTAGAATTAGGTTTTATTTCGTTATTTATTGACGATAAAACAATTATGACCAGCACTTCAGGCGGGGTCATCGAAAGGTGAGCCCGCTTTTTTTATCTTTGCCGCGAAAAGTCCCAATAGTACATTTTTTAGCCGCAAAGAGCGCCAAGGTACACGAAGTTAAAATTGAATTCTATTTAATTCCCCTTTTGTGAACAGCCTGCCAAACCTATCACTTGCTACATCTCATCAGTCTCATAATCCATCAAACATTTTGTGTTTCTTAGCGAACTTAGTTGCTGGCCATCTTTTCCATAAGTATTGCGCCGGCGACACTCACATTCAGCGATTCACCAAACCCACACTTTTCAATGGCAACCATTTCATGGAGCTTATCTCGAACCGATTCTGATAAACCATGTGCCTCACTACCCAATACTAAAATGAATTTTTCCGGAACTTCATAATCAGCCACACTTTTACCCCGATGGTCTGCACCAACCAATATATGTGAATTAGAAAAAATGTCTAAGGAAACATCGGTATGGATTGTGAGTCCAAAATGGGAACCCATTCCCGCACGGACCACTTTCGGATTAAACGGATCGACACAATCTTTTGAAAGCGCAATATGGTGAAACCCAAACCACGCTGCAGAACGAAACAAAGTTCCTATATTTCCCGGATCAGAAATTTGGTCTAAATACAACCATCTAGTTTGGAAAAAATCATATTCAACTTTCTTAGGTAAAGAGCAGACGGCTGCGATGCCTGCTGGCGATTTTGTAAAAGATAATTTGTCCATTACTTTGGATGGAATTTGCTTCATAGTCAAACCACTCTTTTGGAGCTTTTCAGCAAAATCCCCATTTTCTTTTAGAAATGGATCTGTCACATAAACCACTTCCACATCAGCATTCATATCTATTGCAGATTGAACTAACCGTCTACCTTCAATGTAAAATTGACTATAGTCTTGCCGGAATTTTTTCCGAGCCAACGATTGGATTTTCTTTATGTCATTATTTGTCA
>CAXFCD010000013.1:0-9172 GCA_964001155.1 uncultured bacterium
CCGGGTGTTCAACAATTGGTGAAAAAACAAACTGCCCTTGTTTCTGAACTGGTTCGTGAAGCCCAAAAATTATTGGATGAGGATGATGAAGATGCAGCAGGGTTAAAATTACTTCAAGCCCAGCGAGGCATGCCTAAGCACCGCCAGGTCATGAAAATCTTTCAGGAAACGGGGATGCTGAAACTGGCGCAGGATATTGAATCCATTTACACTCGTGACAAAAAAATGTATGAGGTAGATGATGATTTGTATTTCGCCATTGAAGAAAAAAGCCATGTGATGGATATCACCGAGAAGGGTCGAAATTTATTGGCGCCGGATAACCCGGAAACATTTGTGATCCCTGATTTGGGCGAAATGCTCCTGGAGATTGATGAGCGGGATGATTTATCCTCAATAGAAAAAGAGCAGGAAAAAGAAAAAGCACACCAACTACATGCCCAAAGAAGCGGAACGATCCATAATTTTAATCAATTACTCCGGGCCTACACGCTTTATGAAAAGGATGTGGAGTACGTTCTCCAGGATGGTAAAGTGATGATTGTGGACGAATTCACCGGTCGTGTCCTCCCGGGCCGCCGGTATTCCGATGGACTTCACCAAGCATTGGAAGCCAAGGAAAACGTCCGTATTGAGCGGGAAACCCAAACATTAGCTACCATTACCATACAAAATTATTTTCGCTTGTATGATAAATTGTCCGGTATGACGGGAACCGCTGAGACTGAGGCAGAAGAGTTGGGCTCCATATATGGTTTGGACGTAACTGTAATTCCTACACACCGCTCTATTGCCCGGGACGACCGTGATGATTTAGTCTATAAAACAAAACGTGAAAAATATAATGCTGCTATAGATGAAATCACTGAGTGTCACCACAAAGGACAACCCGTATTGGTAGGGACCATTTCAGTAGAAGTGTCGGAATTGCTCTCCCGGATGCTGAAACGGAAAAATATTCCCCATAATGTATTGAATGCGAAGCAGCATAAAAGCGAGGCGGAAGTGGTGGCGCGAGCGGGACAACGAAGCGCTGTTACAATTGCTACCAATATGGCAGGCCGAGGGACAGATATTAAATTAGGCGAAGGCATAAAAGAATTAGGCGGTCTCCATATTATAGGAACAGAACGACATGAATCTCGGCGAATTGATTTGCAATTACGGGGACGAAGCGGTCGGCAAGGTGACTCTGGCTCCTCCCGGTTCTATTTATCCTTAGAAGATGATTTGATGCGGTTGTTCAGTTCAGACCGTGTTGCTTCCATTATGGATCGAATGGGCATCGAAGAGGGCGAAGTTATATCCGCAAAAATGGTGACGCGAGCGATTTCAAATGCCCAGAAAAAAGTGGAAGTCCGGAATTTTGGGATTCGGAAACATTTATTAGAATATGACGATGTGATGAATCAGCAGCGGCAGGTGGTGTATGATATCCGTAACCAAGCCTTGTCCGGAGAGGATATGCGAGAATCTGTGGCGCAAATTCTGGATGATTATGTCATGGATGAGCTTGATGGGCAATCAGGCTTGGGAACGCCGGATATGTGGGATTGGGATCATTTGAAACAAGCCTTTGCATCTCATCTCATGGTGGATGCATCCTTGGAACATATTCAAAAGGCTACAGGAAAGTCTGATCTGACGGCTGATGAAATTGCCGATTGGGTTGTGGAAGATGCGAAAACTGTTTACAAAGCAAGGGAATCCTTGCTGCCTGAAGATGTGATGCGGGGCTTTGAACGGTTTGTGATTTTGCGTACCATCGATGATAAATGGAAAGATCATCTTTATGCCATGGACCAATTACGGGAAGGAATCAACCTTCGGGCTTATGGACAAAAAAATCCCCTTTTGGAATACAAGTCTGAGGGATTCAAAATGTTTCAGGAAATGATGACAGATATGAATTCTGTCACCATTCAACGATTATTCAGAACACAGATTCAAGGAATGGAACAGCAGGAGGGCGTTCAGGCAAGATCTGTCCGGAATGTACAAACTTCCCATCAGGATACCACGGGCATGGGATTTCAGGGGCAGCCCCAAGGTGAACAGCAAGGCAATCAACCTCAACAGGTCCGTACGCCCATTGTTGCAGGTGAAAAGCATGGCAGGAATGAAAAAATTATGGTTCAGGGTCCCGATGGTAAACAAGTTCAAATCAAATATAAAAAGCTCCAGAATTATTTAAATAAAGGTTATACGCAGGTTTCCTAATAAATCCGGTATTGGCAATTTCGAGAGAATTGATCATATTATCGGTCAGAAATAATTTTAACGGAGATTTATTTACTGATTTGACTCAAATACTTCAATATTAAATTGTAAGTGAAATATCGGTATAAAATCGTTATTTTTAAGAAAGACAAATGGCTTTTTCCCCGAGCATAAGCGGGGATTTCTGTCTAATACAAATTTCACTATTTCTCAAATTTCAGTATTGTCGGAGGACAAGATGACTTTAATACGAACATTTTTTAACAAATTTTTGTTATCTATCATGTTCACCGGGATGGCGTTTGCCAACGTAACTGTATCTTTAGGTGACGTAGAAGTTGATGGCTATACCGAGGATATTGTTGTCCCGGTCAACCTGAATAACCCGAATGATGCCGTCGGCGGATTCCAGTTTGATGTAGTTGCTTTACCCACCTTAGTTGATCTTTCAGGTGTGACCCCGGTAGATGCAGAAAATTTCAGCGCAGATTATACTGTTTTTGGAGATGGTTCCGGCCGAGTTGTATTCTATACCAATGATGGTTCCGGAATTGCTGCAGGTAGCGATGAAGTTGTATTAAATCTTCATTTTGACGGTTCGGACGTTTTGTCTGCTTTTCTGGATTTAGACATGTATGACTTAGTCGTAAGTGATGCGGACGGTGATGTTTTAGAAAATACACCGGAAGACGGTTCTATTACCGTTGGCCATGTGGTATTTCTCAGCGCTACCCTAGACACAGGTGATGTGAATGAGGAAGTTTTTCTTGATATTAATTTGGATAATCCCGGTATCGTAGGCGGTTTGCAGTTCGATATTTATGATACACCCAATTATTTAGATGTGACAGGATTTGCCACTACTGACCGGTCCGACGGTTTCTCAGTTGATTTCACCGAACTGGAAGACGGCATGACTCGAGTCATTATGTATGATGCAAATAACGGAAATATTGATGTGGGTGAAGGCGCCATCCTGAATATGACCATGACCGTCCATGATAATGCGTACAATTCCAATGTAGGGGTGAATTTTGATAATGTAATTATTACGGATGATATTGGTGGTTCCTATTGGGTTGCCGGCGCAGATTCCGGGACGGTGACAGTCACACCGGGATACATCGAGGAACCCCATAACTTAGAAGCACAAGATGGAATGGATGCACAAGTGCTTTTAACATGGGACGCACCTTACGGTCCCATTCCTGAAGATTTTGAAGAAGATTTTGAATTAGGTGAAATCCCTGAGGACTGGACCATGACAACCAATTCTGCTGTGGGCTGGTTTGTAACTCAAGATGGTTCTAGCGCTTTTTGGGACATTCCAAGTCACACCTGGTATGCTTGTTCCAATGATGATGCAGCCGATGATGACGGCTCGGTAGATTATTTAATTACACCGCCTTTGAATGTCAGCGGTGCCCAATCCATTATGCTGAATTTTGCATCATACTATACCGGCGCTTATAGCCAAACAGCCCATATTGAGGTCAGTACCGATGGAACGAATTTTACAGAAGTAACACAAATCCAGGCCGGTGCAGATTGGGTCATGGAATCGGTTGACCTGTCTGAGTACGGCGGTGTTCCAAATCTATATGTTGCCTTCCACTCCAATGATAATGGCGTTTGGGCTTCCGGATGGGCTGTGGATGATATTATGATCACCTTTACAGCCAGAGGCGTTGAACGGACTGTTAATTATGATTTTTCTGAAACCGGACAATGGGTAGTCACAGCAGATAAGGGAGACGTCATTGAAAGATTTGGCGGTGGAATTCCATTTGAAGAAATGGTTGATATTGATAATCCTATCACTCCGGACACGCGTCCTGTAGATATCGACGCCTATAAAGTGTATCGCTCTTACAATGAAACCACAGGATTTGAAGAAATTGCCGAAACAGATGGTGAAACAACAACTTATCTTGATGAGGATGTTGTGAACAGTACGACATATTATTATTACGTCACTGCCATTTATCCGGACGGTTCCGAATCCGGACCTACCAACACAGTTTCTGCCACTCCGGTGGAATGGGTAGAATTGTGGATGGACGATGGTGCTTCTCTCACCGGTCAAATGGATACCTTGGATTTTTACATTAATAATGAATCCAATTTAGGATTGTTCTATTTTGAGATTTTGGATTATCCTGATGTGATTAACAGTATTAATGTTTTTCCCACGGATCGAACATCCGATTGGTCTATAGAAATCTCTGACCAAGGGAATGGAACCATTGCCATAACCGGCATCAGTCTTGGCACGCCTTTATCCGCAGGAGACGGAGCAGTATGCAGTGCAGTTTTATATCCTGATGCACCGGAAGCTATGACAGTATCCCTTTCATATACCAGTGCAACGGCGGTTCAAGATATGAATTTTATCGACTTGAATTGGACATCTGAAGGTGCAACTTATGATGTGGGAATAGAGACTCAGTATGTTCATTTAACCGGTGGCTATGGCGAAGATGGCGGTTCCTTTACCTCTTCCATTATTTTGAATAACACTCAGCCTGTTTATGGAATTCAACTGGATATTGTTGCCAATCCTCCATTCATGAATGGATCAGGGGTTGTGGCAAGTAGTTCACACGATTTTTCTGATTGGAATGTTTCAGGCACGGTGCTCGGAAATGCCTACAGAGTCACCATGATGAACAATGCCCATAATGCACCCATCAACCCGGGTATTTCTCACATTGCGGATGTGACGTTCGAAATTCCTGCAGGTATTCCCGAAGGCTCAGATGTTGTATTAGATGTGGCTGATGGAGAGATTACAGACATCAACGATTTGCCCATGCACAATGAGTCAATCCCAGGGAATATTTATATCGGTTTACCGTCTGCTGCCTACACAATCCAGAATGTTGCAGGTACGTTAGAACCGGGTGGAACAGGAACATTTGAAGTTCATATGGACAATACAGATTTGGTAGGAACCCTGCAATTCACTTTGATGGATATGCCGGAAAGTATGACAGTAACAAATGTATCACCCATCGGGCGTTTTAATGATGGTACTGTGGATGGCAGTTCCGAGGAGCAAGATGATGGTACTTATTATTTCTTAGGCTATGATTTCGCTTCCGGGATTGAATCCGGATCAGGCCCCATTCTTGAATTTGAAGTTCAATTCGACAATAATCTGAATAACTCATCAATCATCATGACCATGCCTTCTGTAGCTGCTGGAGATGCAGGGGCGAATCCCCTCACCACTGTATTCCATGGATTTGGTCAATTTACCGGTTATTTGGCTATGGATGATGAAATAGTCATTCCGGGCGAGTTTGGATTACATCCAAATTTCCCAAATCCATTTAACCCCACAACGATGATTGCGTATGATCTTCCGGAAGCTGCGGATGTTCGGTTACAGATCTATGACCTCATGGGAAGAAACATCAATACATTGGTGAATCAAAATCAGCCCGCAGGCCGACACTTTATGACTTGGAATGCAAATGATTTTTCAGGGAACCAAGTGAGTGCCGGTGTTTACTTGTACAGATTACAAGCTGGTGATAAGATATTCACCCGAAAAATGATTTTAATGAAATAATTCATTTCATAAAATTCTTCAAAAAGCCCTGCATTTTGCGGGGCTTTTTTGTTGGTTTAAATTGTAAATTCAGCTCCCAAAATTATGCCGCGGTGGTGGAATTGGTAGACACGCCAGATTTAGGATCTGGTGCCCCTTGGGCGTGAAGGTTCGAGCCCTTTCCGCGGTACAGAAACCTGAAAAGGTTCCCTGCCCGCCGTAGGCAAGCAGGCGGGGAAGGAGAGTGGCTTTTGTTTTTTAGGTTTTTCTTTATATATGATCATCAACCTTATAAGAATAGTATCAAGCCCCACATTCGGGGGTTTTTTGTTTGTGGGATGTTGTGTAGATTTACTCTGAATAATTAAAAAAGGATATCATTATGAATAATAAGATTATAGGTTTAATAGCATTTTTAGTAACTGCTATAGGTGTTCTTGCTTGGGTGTTCACTGATGGAAGTATTCCAGGTGGTTTTCTGAATTTTATCAGTGGACCATCCTTTATTCTGGTTGTTGGTATGGGTGGTGGAATGGCTTATATGAGAAAACATACATTAAATGGTAATGAATTTGGTAAAGCGCTTAAAGAAGATTTTATTCTTGCAGGTTGGATTGGTTTTATGATGGGCATTGTACTTATAGGTGCAGGAATGGATGCAGATACTAATTTAGGAAATCTTGGTAGAGGATTTGGAGCAGCAACTCTCACTGTTATTTATGGATACTTATTAGCAGCTATAGCTGAATCTTTTATAACAACATCATAATTTGTTAATGGATTGCATAAAAGCCCCACATTCGTGGGGTTTTTTGTTTGTATATGTGATATTTGTTAGATTTTAGTATGAAAAATAGAATTAATCGAATTCTATGTATATTTGAAAATCTAGAATTTGAAGAAAAATTCCAAAAAGAAGAATGGAGTAAATACCTTCCATATAAATCAATTATAATTATTCTTGCTGGATTACCACCAATATTAGGTCTTATAACAGGTATTGTTAAGGGTATATATAGTGATGTCCCAATGAATGCATTATTTGCTGTCATTTCAACTATAGTATTCTTTATTAAAGATGATGGATTAATAAGAAAACTTTTCCCTTTAGTAATATTTTTAGTATTCGCTATCATTTTTCCAGCAAACTTGATTTTTAATTTTAATCCTGATTCATATAATGCTAATCTGATACCACTGTTGCCAATTTTAACTTCATTAATAATACTTAGACTTTTGCCAATTTCATTTGCAATGGGTCTCTTTGTTTCCTTTATATCTCAGGTTTCAACGATATATATTCAAGACCATTCCACATTATCAATATTTGAATATCTATTTTTTTTGATTCCTTACTTTATATTGATTTTTGATAAAAGAAGAAGTGAGTTAAATAAACGAATTGAATTTTCCCAAAAAGCAATAATTCAAAATACTAAGAAAATAATGCATGAGACCTTAAAACGTTATTTTGGGCAAACCCTAAGTGATAAGATATTATCTGAAGAAGGGAATTTGACTGGGGAAATCAAATGGGTTTCGATATCCTTTACTGACATAGCATCATATTCAACAATAATTGAGAATATGTCTCCAGAAGTTGCTGTAAAGTTATTGAATGAATATTTTACTAGGATGCACGATGTCATAGAAAAACATGGTGGACAAATTTTAAATTATATTGGAGATGCTATTATGGTGGTCTTTGGTGCGCCAAACCCAGTGCAGGAACATGAAATAAAAGCTGTAGAATGTGCAATTGAAATGAGAGATGCCCTAACCAAGTTAAATGAAAATTGGGATAAAAATGAATCTTCAAGGTATTGGAAAAACCATGGTATAGAAAATATAACAGTTAGAACTGGCATTCATACAGGAAGCGTCATAGCTGGCAACATCGGTAGTGATAGGATGTTACAATACAGTGCGATTGGTGATGTGGTAAATGTTGCGGCTAGATTGGAACAAGCCAATAAAGAATTTGATACAAATATTTGTATCAGCGAGGAAATATATATTAACCTAACCAAAAGTTTGCATGATACGGCATCATTTTCAGGAGAAATAATATTAAAAGGTAGAAAAACACCATCAAAAGTTTATACTATTTAATATTATATTGTTAAATAATGAACATCCCCACATTAGTGGGGTTTTTTGTTTGTGGGATGATGTGTAGATAAGCCCACACATTGTAATGCTATTTTTTGAAAGTTTGGTTAGATTTGGACATGTTGTGGTTTTTTGTATCATTAATAATATTACCTTTCTTTTCCTTAGTCTATGCTGGGTGGAAAGGGCAAAAACTTCCAGAATTAAATCCCAGTAATTACTTTCCAGACCCTAATGATGAAAGAGAAGTTGTTGTTTGTTGCGGAGATAGTATTACTCATGGAAGAATAGGATATGATTGGGTAAGTGGATTAGCAAAAAACAATAAAAATAAAATATTTATTAATGCAGGAATCAATGGAGATTTATCTTGGAATCTTCATAAAAGGTTAGGGGAAATCATCAAATGCCAACCAAGTATAATTACAATATTAATAGGGACTAATGATGCTATGGGTAGTCAATCAAAAAAATTAGGCGATGATTACATAAAAATGAAAAAGTTACCGCAGCGCCCATCAATAGATTGGTATAAAAAAAATTATGATATGATACTTACTAAACTGATAAATAAAACCAATGCTAAAATTTATCTTATAACTTTACCTTGGATTGGTGAAAATGAAAATTCCAAAATTCTTGAAATTGTAAAAAACCATAATAAAGTTATTGAAGAGCTTGCAATTAAATATAAATTGGAAATAATACCTTTCTTTGAAAATATTAAAGCAATGATAAATAAGAAAAAAGATAATGGGTTAATTAGTAAATCAAAATATGAAATAACTTATAAACGCATGGTTCGAATAATCAGAGCAATTGTTCTCCATTATCTTTTTAGAGTTTCTTGGAATAATATTTCAAATAGGTACCAACTTAAAACTTTATGTGATTTTATCCATCTTAACGATAATGGTGGACTAATAATATCGGACTTAATCCAAACTAGATTAGATAAAAAATAGAAAAGCTCAACATTCGTTAGGTTTTTTTGTTTGTGGGAGGATGGGTAGATTTCATAATGGAAAACAAAATTGATTCACTCTTTTGTGTATTTGAAGACAAATTATTTGAAAAATCATTTCAAAAACAAGAATGGAGTAAATATCTAAAATATAAATCAATAATTATCATTCTAAGTGCTCTTCCACCAGTTTCAGGTCTTATTTCAGGTCTTATTTTAGGTCAATATAGTGATGTTCCTATGAATGGGTTTTTTACTATTATTTCAATAATCTTATTTTTTATAAATGATGAAGAGTTAATAAGGAAGATTGCTCCTTC
>CAXFCD010000014.1:0-1686 GCA_964001155.1 uncultured bacterium
CGACAGAAATTTGCTGGCCACCGTGGGCTTCATGAAATTTTTCAACTATTTCAAGAGAATTTTCTCCATCAGTCACATCATCATGTGCGGTATGTAAACAGCCATAATCCATCCCCATTTCCATAAAATCGGTCCATTTCATGATCGGATCTTCAAGATTGATCATATCGATCATGATTTTACGGTTCCACTGAATCGCAGAGTTTTTTGCAGCCTCAATTGTCTTTTTGGAAGCCAATCCCAAAACAGAAACCATATCTGCCCCGGCCTGAAATCCGATGTCTGCTTCCAATTTTCCGGCATCCATTATTTTTAGATCTGCAAAAATCAGTTTGTCAGGAAATCTTTTTTTTACATTCTCAATCTGCGAAACCCCTTCTCTTAAAATAACCGGAGTTCCAATTTCAATGATATCGACCGCCTCTTCAATCTCTTCCATGAAAGGATAAAGTTCTTCATAAGTGCCAAGATCATATGCCAGTTGAAGTTTCATTTCTTTAAGCCCCTCAAAGTCGTATTTAGCGCAATATCAGTTCGGGCTTAATCAATTCCTGAGCAAATGATCTATTTTTTTCTAGAATTCCATGCATGATCTCAAAAGATTTTTTTGCAATTTCTTCAGCATTTTGGCGAACTGAGAATATTGGCGGTTGAAGATAATCAAGCATCGGATGATCGTCATAGGGAATCACGCGGGTATGACTAAATAAATCAGGTTTGTGTTCTTTTGCATACTGAAGCAGTCCTTCCAGTAATGTAATTGCAGAAGTAAATATTGCTTCCGGAGTCTTGGAGAATCTTTCAATGATGTTTTTCGTCATCTCATATCCATCAGCTACCGCATATCCGATTTGCTGAATTTTACTTTGGTTGCATTCAACCCCTTTATCCAATAGTGCTTTTTTAAATCCATTCAAACGATCGATGCTGGTTGATAATTTCTCAATCCCACCGACAAAATAAATATCCGTAACCCCTTCTTGACAAATTACCGAGACCAATTCATAGGTGCCTTGCTCGTCATCACTTACTACCCAGGCAATATCATCTCCATCAATTCTTCTATCAACCAGAACAATAGGAATTTTTATTTTGGAAGATAAATCATTAAATTGATCGCGGTTCATCATGGTTGCCAGGATCAGCCCATCAACATTTCTTTCATAAAGATTTTCAATTAAATCATGTTCCGTATTTAGGCAATCTTGAGTAACTGCAATAATGATTTGGTATCCTAATTCCCTTGCATTCTGCTCGATCACTTCAGCCACCCTCCCAAAATGACGGTTTAGATAAGGGATGATCAGGCCGATCGTCAGAGATTTGTTGAGCCTAAGTGCTCGGGCAATTGAATTTGGTTTGTAATTATGCTCCTTTGCAATTTTGAGGATCCTGTTTTCTGTTTCTTTACTGATTCGATAAATGGAAGATTTGCCATTCAAAACAAGACTAACGGTTGTTTTTGAAACATCTGCTTTCAATGCCAATTCTTCAAGGGACAGACTCATGGGAAAAAGGTTAATCCGGGTATTAACTTAATAAGATCTCAACCTAAGTGTTGATATTTTCCAAAATCGGTTTTCGGTTCCATGGTTCTGCAATGACATTTTCTGGACAGGAAGGGAAAAAGGATTCCACTGAAATTCTCTGTTTTTCAGGCCATTGCAATAAGGTCATGGATTCCAA
>CAXFCD010000015.1:0-3887 GCA_964001155.1 uncultured bacterium
ATGGCTGAAGCAGAAAAAATGCTGAAAGAATCAAAGTATATTGAAGCGTATTCCTTGGTGAAATATGTGGCAGAATTTTCCATCTTTGGAAAAAAAGAATTACGACGATTTAAATCTTGGGTTGTTTTGGGCGAAGGAAAGCAATATCAAACAGCGGGCTTTATTGGCAAAGCCATGGTCAAATATGCGGAAGCTCTGGAAATGAACCCGGACTTGATCCACGAAGTGAAAGCATTGCAATATAGAGCCGGAATCCAAATGGCCAAACTTGCAACTGAAGCCGACGAATTTGAAGAAATTCAATTGGCTATTCATTCTCTGGAATACGCGCGGGAACTCTCCGGCGGGATTGGGAAAAGAAATGAGCAGCTTTTGGTGGATTTAAGAGAAAAGCTTCAATCTTTATCCGATTATAAAACCCGAATATTGATGGATAGAAAAATGTATCTTGCTCGGGCAGAACAGGCAAGAGCAAGGACAGAAAAACTAAAAATTGGTCAAACCATTCCCCAAGTCCAGGAATTATTAGGTGAACCCCACGAAAAAATCCTTGGTAACGATGGTGCAAATCCTGAGGAACAATTGTGGATCTATTTTGTAAATCAGAAATCGCTCCATTTATCGTTCCACCATTACGAATTATTTAAGATCGAAGAAATATAAAACATTACCTTAATTCTACGCTATTGAAAGAATAAAAATCCCGGTATTTTTCAGGTTGTGAAATTTTTAAAAAATATACTTTTCCCGCTCTGTTTCATCGCTGTTATGGCTGCCCAGTCAGATCAGCGGAACTATGACAAGGAGCTGCGCCATCAAAATAAAGCGATTAATGCGCTGAAGGATGAGATTGAACAATTGCGGTCCAAGATCAAAAAAGCTGAGTCCCGGGAATTTTCCACCGTCAGTCGTATCTCTTCTTTGGATGAAGAAATTACACTTACATCCCGGTTGATTCAGTCTTTAAGACGGGAAGAAGAAAAGACACGTGCGAGAATTACCGAACTCAAAGAAAGTCTTGAGAAGAATGAGAATGAGTTGGAGATCCTAAGAATTCGTTATGAACAGCGCGTGGTGAATTCCTACCTGAAAGGTCGGCTCACGGATTTGGAAAAGGTGTTTTCTTCCACCACGTGGCGGCAAGCAATGTATCGTACCCATTATCTGAAGATCATTTCGGATATTGAAAAAAGAATGACCAACCAAATTGAGAAATTATTGATTGAGGTCAGCCGGCAAAAACTGGAAATGGAAGCAGCGCTTAGGGAAAACCTGCTCCTGAAACGGGATAAGGAAAAACAGATGAATGCATACCGCAACATGCGGATCAAGCGTGAGCGGGAATTAAACAGGATTCGGACCGATAAAAAAGCCTTGGCGGGTTATGTTGATGAAAAAGAAGCAGGGATTCAACAACTTGAAAGTATCATTAAAAAAGTATTGGAGGATAAAGCTCGCTTTGAGCGGGAGGAAAGAATTCACAAACAACAACAGGCTCTTAAGACTAAGTCGTTCAGTGCTCTGAAAGGACAATTGCCTTGGCCCGCATCAGGACGAATTATTGCCAAGTTTGGCCGTCAATGGAATCCGAAACATAAAACAACAACGGATAATCCCGGCATTGATATTAAGGGACAGCCCGGTTCTGCTATTCGAGCCATCATGGGCGGCGTGGTAACTACCATCACCTACATTCGCGGATATGGCACAACTATCATTATTGACCACGGCGGCGGATTTTATACTGTGTACAGCCATGTGACGAATATTCAGACCAATGTGGATAGCGAAGTACGGGCCGGCGATGTCATTGCTTATATGGGTGATTCCGGATCTGTTGATGGTTCAAAACTCCATTTTGAGATTTGGGGAAAAGGACAAAAACTGAACCCTGAAAAATGGTTAACCAAGAAATAATGCCATTAGATATTCCCCAAGCACAATCAAATGCTTGGAACCGACTTTCGCAAATTCAAAAGTCAAACCAAATTGGGAGTGCTTATCTTTTTTCCGGTCCAGCAGGGACTGGGAAAGAAGGCCTCGCCATCAAATTTGCTCAATTATTGAATTGTGATAATCCGTCTGAATCGCCATGTGAGTCGTGTCCATCTTGTTCTCGGTTTCAACAATTACAGCATGAAAAATTCACCATTATTTTTCCATTGCCAACGCCGAAGAAATCATCGAATGAGGATGAGCTAACGACAGTCAATAAACAAGATTTAGATTTGGTGACGGAGGCTATTGCTAAAAAAGCAAATGACCCTTTTTATAAAATTCAAATTCCGAAAGCGAACCGGATTTTGATTCAATCTGTCAGAGAGCTTCGAAAATCATTGTATTTAAAAACTGAAAAAACAGGCCGAAAAACAGTCCTGATATTTGATGCACATTTATTATCAGCAGGGCAAGGGGAAGCAGCCAATGCTCTTTTGAAAATATTGGAAGAGCCACCAGAAAATACCACATTGATTTTGGTCACAGATTATGTTGAACTCTTGCTCCCAACTATTTTATCTAGATGCCAAAAAATTGGCATACCAAAATTGCCTGATGAATTTGTTCATTCTTGGCTTACACAAAAAATGGTGAAAGAATCAGATATCCCATTTATCACAGGTTTGAGCCAAGGGAATATCCACCAAGCACGACATCTCAAATCTCAATCGATTGCAGATTTATTAAAATTAATTGGCGGACTCATTAAAACCATCACCAATGAGAATCCGGACCATTGGCGGAAATTCACCCAAACTTATTCACGCTTGGCCAGCCAAGATTTAGCCACATTTTCATTCCATTTTAAATTATTAAAAATATGGTTTCGGTCTGTGTCTCGTCTCCAAAAACACGTGCCGGATATGTTGCATGACACATCCCTAAAACCGGCCATGGATCGATTGATCCAATCCCATCCCAACGCTGATTTTTCAGCCATTGCATTTGAGTTGGAAGATGCCATATTGTCCGTTCCACAGAATCTCTATATGCCCCTAATTTTGACCAATCTTTTATTACGAATTCAGCAATATTTGAACCCATGAGTACACCGTTTTATTTAACCACGCCCATTTATTATGTAAATGATAAACCACATATTGGTCACGCATACACTACCATTTTAGCGGATGTATTGGCGCGCTATCATCGCAAAGCAGGACAAGAAACATTTTTCCTTACCGGCTTGGATGAGCATGGTCAAAAAGTGCAACAAGCGGCGGAATCTCGTGGTGTGAATGCACAACAACATTGTGATGAAATGGCGCCACGGTTCACTGAACTTTGGGAGCAGCTTCATATTTCTCATGATGATTTTATTCGCACCACAGAAGAACGACATAAAAAAGTGGTTCGAGATATTTTACAACTCGTTATGGTTAAAGGAGATATTTATGAAGCTGAATACGAGGGATTGTATTCTGTTTCTGAAGAACGATTTATTACGGAAAAAGAAGCTGAGAGTGGTGAATTCCGGGGCATTAAAAAGCTGAAAGAAAAAAATTACTTTTTCAAAATGAGCAAATACCAAAAACAGCTCATTGACCATATTGAATCCAATCCGAAATTTATCCAGCCGGACCATCGGAAAAATGAAATTCTTGGATTTCTTCGCCAACCCTTGAATGACCTCTGCATTTCACGTCCCAAATCCAGATTGAATTGGGGTATTGAACTCCCGTTTGATTCTGATTACGTGACCTATGTCTGGTTTGACGCCCTCATCAATTATATCACATCGCCGGGATACGGCACCGATGATGATTCTTTTGAAAAATGGTGGCCGGCATCCTATCATTTAATTGGAAAAGATATATTAACCACACATGCTGTCTATTGGCCTACCATGCTCATGTCTGCAGGGATCGAATTACCGAAGTCCATATTTG
>CAXFCD010000016.1:0-2470 GCA_964001155.1 uncultured bacterium
CCATTTTTTTTACCATTTTTATTCGACTTACTTTCGGCTGCACTAAAAATTGCCTCTTTTATTTCAGGATATGATCCACAACGACAAATATTCATCTTCATAGCAGTGTCAATATCAGAATTAGTTGGGTTGGGATTTCGATCAAGAAAGGCTGCGGCTGTCATAATCTGCCCAGATTGACAATAACCGCATTGCGGTACTTCTTTTTTTAACCAGGCTTTTTGAACTGGATGATTATCATTCTCGGAAAGACCTTCAATTGTGGTGATCTTTACATCCTCATCAAGGTTGTCAATGGGTGTAACACATGATCTAGTCGCTTCACCATCTATGTGTATTGTACAGGCACCACATAGCCCACGTCCACAACCATATTTTGTTCCTGTATAACCAAGAAAATCTCGAAGAACCCATAGAAGGGGTATTTCTCCATCAACATTTACACGTTTTTCCTTGCCATTAATATTTAGAATGAAATCGCTCATACTTAGGTTTTTTTATTTTAAAGAGACCAGAAATTATAATCCTATTTAATATAAAACTGATTCTTTTGGGGCGTTAAAGGTCGACCCATCCATAAAGGCCTGCGAAGTCCATCGGGATGGGTTTCTTTCTGTTTTGCCCATTCATTCCATTTTTTAAAATGTTCGAAAGATTTATTCGTATCCACAAAAATATCACCATATTTCTCATTAGAATTCGGCTTGGAGATGCTCACTTTCTGGAGCCAACAATGAGCCCCGGAAATGGGATCGGGGTTCGCTGCATGGGTAATATTTTGATGAACGCCCCCATCTCTCCACCAAACACGATTTGTGTCCGGATCATTAGTTTCCCACGGTTCGATGCCGGCCATTGTTTCCATCTTCCATTTGCCATCACCCATATTTTGGATATCCACCGTATTGGTCATGAAGCGATTCCCTTCATCTTGCTGTCGGCGCCAACGGCCAATATGATGAGAACATGCCACTACCCCTGGCTTGATGGCTTCCGTCACCCAAACTTTGTCTACGAACCAACCGATTTCTGTGGTGATTTTGAGCAAGTCTCCATTATCCACACCGAGACGTTTTGCATCTTTGGTATGAATCCAAATGGGATTTCGATGGGCAATTTCTGTGAGCCATTTTGCATTGGCCGAGCGGGAGTGAATATGAGTAGGGAGTCTAAAATTAGGAAGCAACACGCACTCATTTTTGTCCTGATCCATTTCATCTAAATGGACGTGACTTTTAATCCTGTATCCCGGCGTAGCATGTTCCGGATGGCCAAAGTCCACCATGGTTTGTGAATAAATTTCCTGCCGTTTGGACGGGGTGGGAAATCCGGCAAATTGTTTACCATCCACTTCAAGACCAACTACATTTCCATCTTTCTCAATTTGACCATTGGGTTTCACCGTTACATCCGAATCAGAAAATAGTTTCTCATCATTTCGGTACACATTCTCATCCACCAAGAATGCACCATACTTCCGCATATATTCTAAAGCGGTGAGCCCTTCTTTCTCTGCTGCTTCCGTGAGTCCTTCCGTATGTTCAAAAATGTATTGATAATATTCATCAATGTTGATCTTTTCGCCATCACGATAGGGACTCATAAAATGCTTCCGGATACCCAAATCGTCATCCTTATCAATCCGCCAGGATAGTTCGATCCAAAATTCATCTTCTTCCCACACTTCACCGGGATTCACTTCATGGGTAAACTCCACTTCTTTTCCATCACGGCGAGCTTTTTCTCTCAAAACGGGCTGGCGGAATGCAATCCAAACCCCGGCTTGGGTTTCGTATGAATTAATGTCGTGCCGCTCGGATGCATGCCCCATAGGTAATACATAATCGGCGAAAAATGCCGTCTCATTCCACGTGGGTGTCAGTGCAATATGGCAGCCCACTTTTTCTGCATCGGAAAGCATTTCTATCCAGGAAAATCCATCGGGATATGTCCACACCGGATTGAAGACTCGGGTGAAATACACATCCAACTCTCCCCGGCCATCCTTAATTAAATGGGGCAAAATCTGACTCATTTCATAATGAGCCATGGTGTACTCTTTTGGCCAGTTGAGTTCATTCCATGCATCGGGGCCAGGGGGAGAATCAAAAAATTCCGGATGGAATTTATTCCATGCACTGGGCGATGTGCCCCCTTCGGTACCGACAGAACCGGTGAGCACATTCAATAAATGAAGTGTCCGTGAAACCTGCCATCCACCGAGATTTCCAATGGATGCACCCCGCCAAACGTGGGTGGATAATTTACTTCCTGCTTTGCCAATCATTCGAGCCACACGGATAATTTGTTCTGCATCAATCTGGGCTTCTTTGGCTGCAAACTCCGGCGTGTACTCTGCCCATTCTTCGTTTAATCGTTTGATGAATTGATCAAATTCCAACGGATCATTTGGATGGAGATTTTTCAGATACTCATCCCAATTCACCCAATTTTCTAAATAATGTCGATC
>CAXFCD010000017.1:0-4520 GCA_964001155.1 uncultured bacterium
ATATCATAAATTGAGATGGTATAAGCAACATCTGCCTCCGTGCCCATTAACATTAATAACCAGTTAATATCATCCATCGTCATACTGGCTTGTAGATTATAATCAATCAAATCTCCTGGATCTGCTTTGACAGAAATGACGAAACAAATTCCAATTAGAATTTTGGAAATAAGTTTTTTTAATATCATAGTTTATTGAACTTTGATAATGGTTTGAATCAAGGTCTCATCATTCGGAAGTAAACCGGAATTCACAAGTCTTGGTGTCAATTTTCGCAGGCGGGGTTCTTTCTGGAAAACCTGTTTGAAAATCGGTAATGCTTTATCCAGTTGTCCTTTGCTTGCCAATGTGACCGCAGACCAATAGGGCAATTCGGGATTTTCCGGATAATAGTCTGCGGCCATTTCATATTCAGCTAATGCTTTTTCAATTTCCTCCAACTCAAGGTAATGGTCACCTTTATTGGCATGACGGTATGCCCGCTGAACCCGGATCAATCGTTTCAATTCTTTTAACGGTTCCGGATGGTCCTCCACACGAATATCCATGACTACATCTTTCCACTGAAGGCCGGTGGGCTCACCGGTGACAATCAACATAGCAGCAGATTGTTTTCCACGAATATCGCCGCCTTCCGCTTCTGCCGCTTCCAAGGCTGCCATCATTTTATCCGCTAAATCACCTTCCGTGTTTTCATATGCTTTAGCCATGGCGGGCCAAACGGTTTCATGTTCCATGAGATTTGCCTGAACGGAATAATTTTCGCCGACCTGGTGCCCCGCAGCATAAATACATTTCGATCCTGTGTGGGCAGCGACATTTCCTTTTATATCAATCATGGCAACTTGGCGGACCGCTTCACCCTCATCTTCAGAAACCAATTTGGTGAGTGCCTCTTCTGCGGTAAAACCCTCCTCCATGAGTTTGAGTCCATCAGGGCCATAATCCACTTTCACAAAAGATTGGGTCGCCACAGCGCCCACACCGGCTTTAGCCCATGGAACAAGAAATCCCACAGAAAACCAGTGACTTTGTACAGCAACACCTAACTCACCTGTTTCCCCATCCAAGGCAACGATAGAATAGGTATGGACCGGAATGGAGGTAGAGACAGATTGGGAAAACAAAACACCCAGAAGAATTCCGGGTGTTATGATTAGATTTTTTATGGATAGCGTACGAATACGCATGAGAATCAAACGCCTTTTTTGCCAGCGCAGCAGGGTTTGGTGCAGTTTGTTCCGCAGGCTGATTGTTTGGCAGTACAGCAAGATTTGGTACAATCAGACTCGCAAGCGGTTTTGACCTTTTTACAGCAATTGGGTTTCGCACAAGCAACTGCTTGACTTCCACAACAGGATTTTTGGCTGCAAGCAGATTTGTATGCTTTCGATCCACACCCGGATTTCTGGGCACAACCTGATTTATATGCTTTTGAACTGCAAGCTGTTTTTTGACCACAACCGGATTTGTATGCTTTACTTCCACAACTGGATTTCTGAGCACAACCTGATGAATATGATTTTGAACTGCAAGCTGTTTTTTGACCACAGCCGGATTTGTATGCTTTGTCTCCACAACTTGACTTTTGTCCACAGGCACTCGTTCCTTTTTGGCAACCGGAAACTAATTGACATTGACTTTCGGAAATTGGTTCCGGTGAATATTTTACAGCAGTAACAGAAAATACAAAAATGAATGAGGCAATAATTCCTATCGTAATACGGTTCATAAGTGTCTCCTTAAGTTAAAGATCGGGCGCAAAATGTAAGCAGGGATTTTCAATCAATCAACGACGATAAAATCCTTATTTCAGGTAAAGAGTTTTTACAGATTTGGATTGACCTTCGCCCCGTAATGAAATAATGTACACACCACTGGAATAATTGGAGGCGTTCCAAGTTATCTCATGTGTATCGGGAATCATGTGTTTTTCAGCCAATACATCAATCAACCGGCCATTCAAGTCAAATAATAGGTCATAAAACTTTGTCCGGATTCCAGAACGCTATACAAAATATTGCCATTGTCTCGGCTGTCTTCCCAAATCATGTGAATATTCCCATCATCTGTCATGACCGCAAAAGGATGATTTTGGTAAAAACCACTACTGCTGGTCATTAAAATTCAATGGATTTGATCTCCTCCCGTCGGATCCGTTCCCGCTTATCACCGACCCGAACCACACAAGTAGTTTTTGTCATACTTAGAACTTCTCCGATAACTGTATTTCCATTTTTTAATACCACGGTTTGGGTTGGAATTGTTGCTTTTACTTTTCCACCCTTTCCCAATTGAACCGTGAGAGTCGTTTGCCCGCCAATAAATGAAGCCAGGGGAACTGACCAGGATAATTTTTTCCCTGAGGTGTTGATCTCTCCGGTCTCTGCTTGAGCATCCGTGACATTCATTGGAAATGTTATTTCATAATTCCAGGTGACATCACCAATCATATTTTTCATCATCATTACATCTTTTTCATTGTCCGGTTTGGGATTCTTGGGTTTATCTCCCAGGGATTTTGTGAAAGTAAATGAGCCGTTTTTATTTTCGGTGTAAGCCATGGCTCCGGAAAAACCAGGGAGTTGGTCATTTTTAATATTTCCCAAGTTTTCCAATGATCTGAATTTCGCTTTTGCTTCCACCCATTTTAGGCCATCTTTTACAAAATCCTTTGTTGAAATAACTGTAACGCCATCAATCTCTGTCAGGTCATCTCTTATTTTTTCAGCCGTGAATGATGCATCATTTTCCACCATTTCCAAAGGCATGCCATACGTCATGGTGATCGTCCCTGAACCATTCTTGTTAATAGTCAGATTTTCCTCATATTCGATACATCCTGCGAAAAAAAGTAGAACAGCGAAAATTCCTACGAGCGATTTTTTGAATATATTCATTATGTTTCCTTGATTTTTTTATGAAAAGAATTTTTGAGCAGAATAATCAGTGGATTCCGTCTGAATTTCCAAAGGCAATGTGTATAGGTTGAACGCCAATGAAATGCGATCCGCCTCACTTAGATTTTCCGTGACGGCGTGTTCCAACTTTGAACTAAATAAGATCATTTTCCCAGTTACCGATTGAACGTTCCATGTTTGCCAATTATTGTTTTCCTTAACGCGAAATTGGATATCTCCTGATGATTGAGGCACTTTCAAATAATAGACACCGGAAATCAGGGCTTTTTCTTTGTGATCATGCCAGCCGGTTTTTTCTCCCGGTTTGGCCACATTGAACCAGAATTCATTCATGGGGAATCCTAATCCTTTGTGGGGAACGACAACTGGTTTTACGGTGATTTCCCTGGCACAATTCGAAGCAACTTTGAAAATATCATTTACTTCCGGAACGTATTGAGGATCAAGATAATGGTTTTCCCACCGTCCTTTGATATGGTGAGATCGTTCCAGACGGAGTTGATTATACCTAAGATTTTTTAATATTTGGTTTCGGAGACTCTTAGAAATATCAGGGTAAAATTCGTAAATCTGGTGATGAAGAAAAATCATAGGTTTTTACAATACACAATTTAGGCAGATGTTAAATTATTATTCACATTTTTATTTAATCACGATATGAAATACAAAGGATTTATTCCAGTTGCTTTAGGACTCCTCCTCTGGCTAACGGGTTCGCCGACAGGATTGGCACCTCAAGCCTACCATCTTTTTATTGTGTTTCTTGTTGTGATTGCTTCCCTGATGATTCGAATTGTTCCCTTGGCTGTCAGTGTCCTAATGGGAATAACATTTGTGGTATTGACAGGAATTCTTCCCTTAAAAAGTGCTTTATCAGGGTACGGTGACACGACAACTTGGCTCGTAGTGATTGCATTTCTGATTGCCGGCGCAGTGATTGAAACAGGGTTGGGACGGCGCATTTCATTGCTCTGTATTGCTGCTTTGGGGAAATCTATCACCGGGTTGGGCTACGCTATATGTTTAGCGGAATTCATTTTAGGTCCTGTGGTGCCCTCCAATACAGCCCGTGGCGGCGGTATCTTAGCGCCAATTGTGGATTCAATGGCTCGTACCTTGGGTTCTTCCCCAAAAAACAATCCAGGAAAAGCAGGGCAATATTTACACTTGGTAGGTGCCCATGCGAATCTTATCACCGCAGCTATGTTTCTTACCGGGATGGCAGCCAATCCATTGGTTGCAAAAGCAGCTTTGGATATTTTTGAAATCCAGTTTGACTGGTTTACCTGGGTGAAAGGTGGGATTGTTCCCGGATTGGTTGGCCTGGCCGGACTCCCGATTTTGATGCGATTTCTTTCTCCGCCTACTATTGAATCCATCCAGGCGGTTCGCGGACAGATTGATGGTGAAATTCGCTCATTGGGGCCATGGTCCAGCAGGGAGATTGCCACAGCATCTATTTTAGGTGTGATGCTCCTCCTTTGGTCCACCAAACCGGTTCACGGTTGGGGAACAACAACAGTGGCACTTTTCGGATTGATTTTACTTCTTATTTCTAACACCATGACCTGGGATCAACTGGTGAAGAACCATAAAGCG
>CAXFCD010000018.1:0-2815 GCA_964001155.1 uncultured bacterium
AGCGTCACCGCAATAACTGCTCCCATAATGGATGTTTTGTATGTTTTCACCTTATTCATGTGAAACTCCTTGGTATGTGTTCTGACCGCAAATGGATGCGGTTTTTAATGATTTATTCCTCATAACTGGTGGCCGATCGCCCTTTTCCATGATGGGGCGGATTGATAAATGTGACCTGAATTCTTCGATTGGCAGCTTTTTGTTTTTTGGTTCTATTCAGGGACAATACTGTTGGCATTGATATCTCTCTGCCATCTTTATCTTTCCTTATGATTGGATCCTCCCAAGTCAACGTTAAGGGATTATACATGGGATTCACTTTTTTTACACTGTCAATCCCTTTGGGATACCAATCGCCGTATCCTGCAGCCAATAATCGTGGAGCAGGCACGCCTTCTTCTATCATGTAACGGACCACCGTGCCCCCTCTGGCTGCGGAAAGTTCCCAGTTGCTTTTATAAAACTTTTGCCATTTTTTGGGCATAGGGTCGCTATCAGAATGTCCAGCCACTTCAACTTGAAAAGGACTGGCCAAAATACGAGGTATAATTTCTGCGTTTAATAGTTCGCCCAGTTCCGGTTTCATATCTGCCTTTCCCGATGGAAAAGCAAAGTCCCCTTTAATATTAACAATCAACCCTTTTGAGCTGGTTTGAATATCAATAGGCGGATCACCGGCGGGATTCTCTTTCTTCATTTCTTCGATAGCTTCTTGCAATTCTTTTTTCATTTGCGCCAGGTTTTCGATGGGCTCATATTCACCCTCTTCCTCTGCTTTGCCCTCGGCCTTGATTTTACTCCCCAGTGATTTTCCCTGAGAGTTTGCCATTTCCTGCAATTTGACCGGATCCATTGTTGAAATAGCTGCCAAAAGGACAAAAAAGGCAAACAGGAGCGTCATCATATCCGCAAAGGTACCAAACCAACCCGGCAACCCTTCTTCAACAGAATTAGCACCTGCTTCAAAGCCTTTATTATAGGCTTTCTTTTCAACTGCTGTCATGCCCATTTAAGCTACTCCCGTTTCCACTCCGCAGGTGGGATAAATGAGTTCAATTTTTCTCGCACAATTAAGGGATGTTTTTTCTGGTGAATCAATCTGGATGCTTCTACAAGTAAACTAGCTGACATAGAAGTTTGGGTGGTTTTATTCCCCATTTTCTGTGCCATAGGCAAGAAAAATAAGTTTGCAAAGACAGCACCATAAAGTGTTGTAATCAATGCTGCAGCCATACCACCGCCTAAATTGTCCGCGCCGCCTTCACCGCCAAAACCTGCTAACATCAACACCAGACCAATCAGGGTTCCAACCATGCCCCAAGCCGGTGCCAAATCACCCATGGCTTTCAACATGTCTGTTTGGATTTTTTCCCTTTTTTCACGGTATTCAATTCTTGTTTCCATAATCTCGGTGACTTCTTCCAAAGAATAACCGTCCACCACCATTTGAACACCATCCTTAAAAAAATAGGTTCGAATAGTATCAACGGCTTTTTCCAAGTCTGCGGCGCCTTTCCGGGATGATTCCGCAATTTCACAGGCTTCATCCACCAAAGGACCCATTTTATCGTCCGCCGGTTTTAATACAGCACCGATAGCTTTCCCCAGAGCCGTTACGTGGTACATAGGAAAGGCGACAAAGATGGAGGCAAGCATTCCTCCAAACACAATCCCAAAACTCGGGGCAGAAACGAAGTTTCCAAATCCACCTGCTGCTCCTTCCACAAACAGGGCGTAGGCAATACTGCCCACCATGAAGGCGATACCTAATACAACACCGATAATTAGAGCAATATCCATAAATTTATTCCTCGTTCAAACTTGCAGATTTTAATTTATTTTCGTGCAGAGCTTTCAGAATATTTCTAACGTCTGTGTACTCCGGATCCAATCGAAGCGCCAGATTCCAGTTAATGGTCGCCCTCTGCACATCCCCTAATTTATAATAAATTGACCCCCTGCGGGCATAGGCTAAGGCCAAATTAGGATTTAATTCTAAAGCCAAATCCACTTCTTTCAATGCTTCGCGATAATCTCCCGCATAAAAGTGCCGCAAAGACCGGGATAAGTGCCGCATGGCTTCATTCATATTCTTCTCTGAAATATTTGTTTCCAACTGAATCGTACTTAGAGAATCAGTCAAATATTTTGAATTTTGCTCCATGGCGGATAAACGAACCAGAAGATTTCTCATTTCATTATTCATGAGCGCCATGGAATCCCGCAATGTTTCTACAGCCACATTGGCCATGGTGATGGTTGAATCACGATGCAGTGGCACCGTTTCCATCCCTCCGGGAATTCCTGAGGTGCCATAAAGATTTGTAGGCCCTGCGGGACCGCCTTCTAATCTGCGCCTCGGCGCCCGGGGGACAGCCATATCAAGCCCCAGTGTGAAACCAGGATGGCCTGCCCAATACCTTTTGTCCCAATCTGGCATTCTTTCTATGTGGGTGAACCCTAGGTTCAGGCGGTAATCCGAGGTAAGGGGGATGCGGAGTCCCACATTGACACCTGTCCCGTCGAATTCACCCACAATATCCATGCCGCCCCGTCTGGCGAAATACGGGGTCTTTAATACAAATCCAAGAAAAACACCGGCATTGGTAGTGGCAGAATCAGGATCAACTTCAAGTGTATCCATGGGCGCCAAGCCACCTGAACCAAAGCCCATATATGTATTCATTTTATATTCACCCAAATCTTTTTCACTGGCTAAAACAGTAAAAAAGGCCAATAGGGATGTATTGAGGCTGAGAATTTCTTCCGAAGTTTGGTCACTTTGGAAAACTACATCCTGCAAGCCCACTGTTAA
>CAXFCD010000019.1:0-8744 GCA_964001155.1 uncultured bacterium
CATCACTGCCGGGCCCAAATATGCATACCCATTCTGAACTCCCAGAACGCAGGCCCACCAGCCAACCTGAAAACCAATCATGTTGAACAATTTCTTAAAAAGTATCACCCCATATTTTACATTATATAAAAGATATAATTCAAGCTATAATGAGCGTTATGAGCGATTTAATTAAATAGATTAAATAATAATTAACTAATTCCTTTTTTATTTGAATTATTTATATTTTTGCAAATGCTATCTATTAAATGTAATCGTTCAATCCAAAAATGGGTTGGTTTGTTTTCCATTTACCACGAGTGAAATCGGGGATTTTTACCGCAGCACTTCCCAATCGGATGGATTTTTCGGACAATGGACAAATGACACTCATACTTACCGAATCATAGACATCAATGACAGGTTCGGCTCCTTTCAGTGTTTCTATAAAGGCCCTGACAATGAAAAAATCCATGCCACCGTGACCAGTGTGGCTCAACGTATTTTCTGCATCTGAAAACCGCTTCCAGAGCGGATGGTCATATTCTTTCAGGTATAATTCATCAGTTTCCCAACGGTGCGCATCGGGGCTTATTCCTTCAATGTAAATAGATCTAGCATCTTTTTGCCAAATCCCTTGTGTACCCTGAACCCTAAAATTCAATGAATAAGGTCGAGGATTATTTGTATCATGGCTTAACATTATGGTTTGCCCATTTTCACATTTAATGACGGTGGTCACAATATCACCACACTTGAATTCCACATCTGCATTGGGATGATCCGCACCACCTTTATCCACAATATATTTATTGAGTCCACGGGTTTGTGTTGCTGTGGAAGTGAGATGAACCATGCGATTCCCACGATTGACCCCCAACATAGGGCTCACGGGTCCGAGTCCATGGGTTGGGTACAGATCACCATTTCGATCCACAGAATGCTGCGTCCGCCATTTGGCTTCGGAATATCCTTTTTCTCCAAATTCCACACCACCGCCGTAGGGCTGTTTGCCATCATTGAATTTTACGTGGCGCAGATCGTGCTGGTATCCCCCTTGGCAATGGAGTAATTCGCCAAAAAGTCCCTGCCGAACCATATTCAGCACTGCCATTATGTCTCGCCGGTAATTCACATTTTCCATGATCATGCACAATTTTCCTGTGGATTCAGAAACATTCACCAAATCCCAACATTCCCGGACGGTAAGCGCAGCGGGTACTTCTGTCCCAACATGGATGCCATTTTTCATGGCAGCGATTGACATGGGATGATGCCATTCCCAAGGCGTTGCAATGTACACGCCATCCAGATCTTCGTGCTTCACCATGTTCCGAAAATCTTCATCTCCTTTTTTATAAACACGTGGCTCCGGTTTACCGGCATCTTTTAAAATTTTTAATGCACTTTTAATCATATTGTCATCAATATCGCAAATAGCAGGGACATCCACTTCAGGATATTTTGTAACAAGCCACAATACCCACTGCCCTCTTAAACCGGTGCCGATAATTCCCATTTTTACCCGTTTTTTTTTCATGGAAGCAAACATTGATTGTGGCATGAATGATACGGCAGCACTGGCTGTTGAAACCGTTTTTATAAAATTTCTTCTATTTAATGTTTTTGACATTGGTTGCCTCATTGATTTGGATTTAAATCTTGAATATTAACTCTGACAGACAAAATATATGGGCTTTTACCTTCTTCCCAATGTCCATATGTCGTAGTTACTATATCACCATTTGTTAAAATTTCTACCCCGGGATAAGCGCAATCCCATTTGTGTTTATTATCTTTAATTCGAATTCGAAATTCCCCAGGTTTACCGGTGATCATATCTTCATATTTTCCGATCCAGGCAACCCAGTCTCCTTGCGTTGGGCTAAAGGGTGCTGTATCGCGAAAAGAAATAAATAGTCGGCCGTCTTGCAGATATTTTCCCGTGTGGCGATCACCAGTCAGTTCCCGTGGCAGTTCCACCGGTTCGCTCCAGGACAGCCCTTCATCATTTGAAACCATCACATGGGAATTTTTGGTTCGACTATTTTCCCGTAATAAGATTGCCATTTGGTTCCCATCAGGAGACCGAATGAGTCCAGGCTCACAGAGATGGATTTCATTATTTTGATAAATTGGCAATGGATGAGACCATGTGAGTCCACCATCTGTAGAATTGGTTTGATAGAGTGTGAAGACGCCTGTCCATTTCCCATTTTTGGTAAAGAACCTGCCATCATCATGGAACATGGCCAAATAATGTCCCGGTGCTTTTAAGGGTTCAACACAACCCATAACAACAATCCCACCCCAGTCTCCCACAGGCTGCAAAGCTGACCAAGTAAATCCATCATCTTCTGAAACGGCCAATCGCGCCGGATATAAACCAGACCACATGACGAGCCGCTTTGTCCCCTCTTTATCTATGACGCGATGGATCGTTGGCACTTCTTTGCTGGTGGACCAATTGGGTGGAACCGGAAGTCGCTCAGACCATGTTTTACCGCCATCCTTACTTTTTTTATATACTATCTCACCTTTACCATGACCTTTTGGATATACGATTAAAATCGTTTTCCCATCTTCTAATAAAACTGTGGATGGGTGACCGAAATAAACACCATCTTCCTGATCAACAATGGTTTGAAACTCTGTACGCGTGTCTAAATCAATGGTTGGAATTGAAAAGGCAATAGGTTCATTTCCAAAAATCCATGAAAAATGAAAAATAAATAAAATGTGTTTTTTCATCTTAAAATGAATCCATCTTTTAGAGGATCTTTGGGATTGATCCAAAATGTGTTTTTTCCGGTGAAAAATGCATTCCCTTTAACTTCCGGAATGGCTGCATCATATTGTCCCAAATTAGTTGTTTCATTTACAGAAACTGAAAATGTCGAGCCAATAATACTTTCGATCGTGATGGATTCATTCAATCCAATTTCACCTCTTGCATGATGGATTGCTGCCCTTGCGCTCACGCCAGTTCCCGTGGGGCTTCGATCCACTTCTCCTTCTGCAAAAATGCAGACATTTCTGCTGTGATGGTTTGGATTCTGCGGCGGTCCTGTGAAAATCGTTCCATATAAAAAATTCATTTCCGGCTCAAGCGGATGATCCATTTGAACTGAATCCATGACGGCTCGTTTTATGTTCATGCCTGTTTCAATGAGTTGAGTATGATCTTTTTCGGTGCAGTATAATCCCACTTGATCCACATCTACAAACGCATAAAATGCACCTCCAAATGCAAGGTCATATTTGATGGTACCAATTTCGGGGACATCCACCGAAGCATCTAACTGTTGAACAAAGGACGGCACGTTGGTAAAACCGACACGGGTGATTTCACCATCTTCAACTTCCACATAGGATTCAATATAGCCGGAAGGCACATCCATTTTCACGTTGGTTATGGGTTCTGTTTTTGGGATTAGTCCTGTTTCCACAAATACTTTTGTTAAGGCAATCACCGCATGGCCACATCCAGTGGAATACCCTTCGTTGTGGATAAAAATGACACCAAAATCTGCCCCTTCTGTTTCCGGTTCTACGATAATGGCACCATACATATCTGCATGGCCCCTCGGTTCCCACATGAGGGCTTTCCGTATTTCATCAAATTTATTTTTAGCACAAGCACGTTTTTCTAAAACAGTTTTTCCTTCCAATTCTGGAAATCCGGAAATAATGATCCGCAACGGTTCACCGCCTGTATGAGCATCCATGGTTTGAATCTCCAGCCAATCCTTTGGCGGCTGCCAGTCTTTTAATTGTTCAATTTGAATCATGTTTAAATAACCTGAATGCAGGAATTTCCCGCCACTCAAAATCGGGGCCTTTCCATTTAATATCCAAGGATTCCTGCCCGCCCCGTTCAAAAAAGTGGACTTCAAATTCATGAAACCCTTTGGTTAAAACCATGTCACCTTTTACTGTTTTTCTACTGTGAAGACCATCATTATCCACAACCGGAAAACCATTGATGAATAACCGAGATCCATCATCGGATGTGGTTTGAAATTCGTAGGTCCCACGTTTTTCAATTTGGATGAAACCTTTAAAGACATGACCAAAATCATTTTTCTTTTTGGTATCTAAAGAAAAATCGTGAACAACTATTTCATCTAGAATTTCTGAATCTGACATTTGGTCGCAATTTTCCCACTGACCTTCGTAAGTAGTTCGAATAAGTCCATGATTTTCTTTCAAAATATTTACCGGAACAGACACAATTTTACTTGGCAGAAATCCATCGGCAAAAGATTGCACATTAATCATAGAGCTGTTATTCAGTTTTATAGGTTCGACATATTTTCTGGCACTGTTTCGCCTGAGTTTCTTATTTCCAAAAGTATATCTCAATTCTGTTGTTGAATTTTCTGAAGCAAGTGTGATTTCTGCAATCCCATTCTTTTCTGAAATGGTTATGCTAGGTTCATTTAAATAAGGTTCTACTTCGACTTTAAATACATAAATGGGTGATGCTTCCAACGTTTCATGAAACCCTTTTGGAATTTGGATTACCAACTTATCTCGGCGATTTCGCCAATTCAGTTTTTCATCTGTCCCTAATAATTTAATTCTTTCATACCCTGTCCCCTGAATGCCTTTTAGCACTAATTCTCTTTTTGGGATTTCATTTACAAAAGCAAAAAGCGTTTTTCGATCCTTGGATAAAGTGAATTTTGCCTGTCCGGATTTTGTGATACGATTTACCGTGGTGCCATAAATGGCTTCACCATTTTTATCCATCCACTTTCCAATATCGGTTAATCGGTCCACCATAATTTGTGGAATGGTACCATCGGCTTTAGGGCCAATATTTAATAATAAATTTCCACCACGGCTCACAATGTCCACTAAGAGTAGAATCAATTCTTCAGATGTATTATAATCTTCAGGATCTTCGTTTTTGTTGTATCCAAAAGATTTGCCAATGCCACGACATTCTTCCCAGCCCCGACGAACAAACTCTTCATTCACAGCCTCTGAATTGGGGTCATATTCTGTGGAATAATAGCCACCATGTTTGAAGCGCGTTTCGCCACCCCAACGATCATTCACCACCACATCTTCCGGTGCGTTGGACTCGTTATACAACCATGCCAAGAATTCTTCACTCCGCCATTGTTGGCTGTCTCTGTCCCATTCGCCATCAGAAAAAATGATGGATGGTTCATACCGCTGCACCACATCTTTGAATTGGAGCAACATGTGGTCATTCACATATTTCGGTACATCGTTTGGATAATCTTCATGATCCCATTCATATAAAGAATAATAAAAACCGGATTTGAGCCCTGCCTGTATTACCGCTGAATTCAAATCGCCCAAGAGATCTCGATTCGCCGCACCATCCACAGAATTGTAACCATCACTTTCTTTACTGGGCCACAGACAAAATCCATCATGATGCTTCGATGTCAGCACCACATACTTTGCACCGGATTGTTTAAAAAGTGCGGCCCATTCAGTAGGATTATATTTTTCTGCTTTAAATAATTTGATGAAATCACGATAGGGAAAATCTTTACCAAAATTTTTTTCATGGTATTTTAAGCGTGCAGAGTCACCTTGGTTCAGTCCGTTGAGATACCATTCCGCATAACTTCCTTTCGGACCCCACGCAGGCACGGAATACAATCCCCAGTGAATGAAAATACCGAACTTGGCATCTTTGTACCATTGGGGTGTGGAACGAGAATCGAGAGATTCCCAGTTAGGTTCGTAATTTTTTCCAAAAAGTGTCATAATTGTGAGAAAAATTACGAACAAGAATTTCATGAATTATTCCACAATGGAGCTTTCCGGTTTGGGTAAGTAGCCATTCTCAATAAATGCCATAATCCCAAACAATGCACCCCAAGAATGAAACCGGTCTGAAGACAAACGTTCATCATCACCGGTACCGGTGATAGCAGAATAATTCTCGCTCACATATCCTTTTCGTTTCCATTCAGTCATAATGAGTTTTACCGATTTTTGAGAAAGTTCGGTGGCTGCAGCATTGAATCCTGCTTTTCTTAAACTAAGGTAAGTGAGAAAATTCAGTGGGGGCCAAATGGCACCTTTCCAATATCGCTGTCTTGGGAAAGTCGGATCATTCCGTGTGGTGGATGGGAGCATCCATTCACCATAAAATTCATCCGGATTGTAAAAGTGTTCTACAATTTTTGTTTGTTGAATTTTCGTTCCAATTCCAGCTAATAATGGATAAAACATCGTTGGGGACACACGAGTAGAGAGAGTATCCACATCAGTGCGATAATTCAAAAAAGCACCAAATGATTCACTCCACACATTTTCCATATTCATTGAATAGTGTTTCGCACGCAGTTCCAATTCTTTTTGTTCAGTTTCCCTGCGCAATATTTTTGCCATGGATGCCAACGCGTTGCAATCTGCGATATATAAACTGGTGAGCCCTACATCTTGAAGTTCTAACGTGTGTTTTTTTTTGTTAAAGGGCACGCCGATATACATTGGAGAATCATCCATCCCAGATTCGTATCCGGCAGCAGTTTTTGTTTCAAAGACGGGCTCATTGAATGGATTCCTTGCCGGTGAAGAACCATAGCTTAAAAGTCCTTCATTATTTCTTGCATCATGCCACCAGCGATTCCACCCCAATAAATCATCAAATGTGGCTTCCAAAAACCATTCTTCAGGATATGTTTTATACACCTCCTTCACCATAATACCACCAACTGGTGGTTGGGATCGATCAAATGATTTGCTTCCATTTCCTCGGTTGTCATTTGGGATAAATCCTTGTTCTGTTTTTCCCCGGAGATGTTCAATCACATTGGCAAAAGCAAGATCACGAGATGCCAAGCCAGTCATATAGGCCAAGAAAAAGTTGTCCCAACCAAAGGTACAAAAGCCGCCATATTCTTCATTCCAGAGTCTCCCAACAGTGGAAACAACCCGTTCGAATTTTGGCTCATAAATGAGATTCCATGCAATCCCGGCTTGGACCGCAATATAGGCTTCTGCCAACTCTCCAAATTGATTAGCTTCTTTTTCTAAAGCCAATTTTTGTTTTGAAATTTCCTGTTTGATTTCTGACAAGGTTCGGTTTCGCCCTGTTGAAATGCCGATGTCACCATCCAGCCAAACAGCCAAATATGGTGTTTTTACATCGAGATATGGATCATCATCTACAGGATTTGATGTTGTAAAAACTTTGATTGTTTTTCCGGGACAAACAGCTTTTAGCATATTATTTTTTCTGGATAAATGACCTTGGCGATTCCAAAGCATTCCCGATTCAATAATGACTTTCATGCGATCGTTTGGAATTGATTTAGGTGAAATCAGCATAACCAAATCTTTACCTGCATGGGCAGATTCTATGGTGGCATCAAGGCCTTCCCATTGGATGTCTAATTGGGTATAACTGCCGTCATATGTGTGTGGTCCGGGACGGATGGTTTCTGTATTGTCTCCACGGCGGTCAATGAGTGCAGTGGGAAGATATTGTTCTTCTAAAAAATAATGCTGTTTAAATGCCAGATTGATGGCGAATCCTTGCGGGAGTAAAACTTGTTGAAGTACGCTGGATGTGTTCCACGTATTCCACCCTTTTTGGAGATTTTTTTGTATGCGATGGTATTCAACATTATGGGCAGCGGATTGTTGGGAATAAAGAACGCCAATTAGAATAAGAAGAGTCGTACATAATTTGCGAAAGATTCTCCCGGGGCGTATTAGCAGACTTTTTATGATATTTATAATATTATTCATGAAGAAGCCCATGTTAATAAGAGATAAATCAACACGGTGACTCCCATAATACCATAGGAGACATTTTTTGCTTGAGACCATGGTGTCATATCCACCGGTGCAGGATCTCGTTCATCACTCAAAGCAATTTCTTCCGCCGACTTAGGTTTCATTTTTCCAATCAAAAGCATCACACCGACGGAAGCGATAAAACTGATGAAATATCCATGGAGCCAATGCAAATCACCATCACCATTAGCAAAAAATGTAGGGACATCTTTTATATTCACAAATGTGAAAAATGCGTAGAAAACCATCCCAATGATCATCCCGATTTTTGCTGCAATAGCAGGAACGTATTTTGTACCAATTCCCAACATAAAAATCCCAATAATGGGCACGCTGTACAATCCATTCACCTTTTGGAGATATTCAAAAATGGATTGCATTTGAGCTAACATGGGCGCAATCATGATGGATGCAACGGCCAGTCCCATACCAAACTTTTTTCCAACGGCCACAATTTCTTCGCCGCTTGCATTTGGATTCATATAGCCTTTATAAAACTGGAGAGAAAACAATGTAGATGCGCTATTCAATGCACTGTTAAATGAACTGAGAATGGAACCCATGAGTACAGCTGCGAATAATCCCAATGACCAATCCGGCAATACGTGTCGGACAATGGCGCCATAAACTTGGTCCTGTTTATCTATCGTTAAATCTGTCAAGTGAAGTGCAATGATTCCGGGAAGACATAACATAAGCGGCCCCACCAATTTCATGGCAGATGCGAACAGTACACCTTTTTGTCCTTCGGCTAAACTTTTCGCAGCCATGGCACGCTGGACAATGACTTGATTTGTTGACCAATAAAAAACCTGAATAAACATCATCCCAGTCAATAAGGTTGGCCACGGCACAGACACGACCTTGCCATCCATATTGGTTTGAGTCATGACAGCTAAATAGTCAGGATTCGTGTTAAATAATGTTGAGATACCTGCAAAGAAAGATCCATCTCCCAATGCATTCAA
>CAXFCD010000020.1:0-26011 GCA_964001155.1 uncultured bacterium
AATATAAGAATCAATGAATTTACAGGTGTTGATCTAGATCCAGAACCAATCTCATTTGAAACATTAAAAATTATTGCACCAAATTTAGTTGTAACAGATTTTGCCATCGACAATGATTGGGGACAACACTATATCCCCAAAAATGAAATAGTCACCATGTCTGTGCGCATTCAAAATTTGTCTGAAGGCAAATCTGACACTGTGAGTGTATTCTTCAAGCGTGACAGCTCTTTTGTTTCTGATGATGCAGATGAATTACATCAATTTGGCTTTGTGAATGCGGGAGAATATTTGGATTTCAAATTTGAAATTATGACACGGGAAGACAAATTTACAGTTTATTTAGAACTGTATGATTATTTTGAAACGCGGAAGATTGTCCCACTTCATCTGGAAACGATGAAAAAATACAAAGGGTCAGATGATTTAATCATTTTGGAGACACCCTACCCTGATGATTTAACCATCGCAGAAGCGCCGATTGTACATGAATTGGTGACAGGTATTCCGGAAGTGGATACAGACCGAGATGCCATCGGAATAGTCCTGGGTAATTTGAATTTTTGGGATAAAGACATCAAAGGTAAAATTTCCACCACCGAAAATGTAAAAATGGTTCGTGAATATTTTCGATCACTTTTTGGGATGGAGGACCACGCTATCATTCCCAGCCAATTCTGGTTTTTTAATGATGGAATTTCCAGTCGTGATTTCCAGGCTATTTTTGATCCGGATATAGGATATATACGCAAGAAAATTGAATCGAGCCTGGATTATACAGGAAATAGTGAATTGGATTTAATCCTGTATTTCAGTGGCGAAGGGACAACATTTAGGGGTGAAAAAGTTTTAATTCCTTATGATGCAGATACCACAAAGGAATATTCTTTCTATCCGGTAAAAAAGATGTATCGCAGTTTGATAAAACTCCAAAAATTTAATCACGTTGGTGAAATCACAATGTTCATGGATGTTGATTTTAATAATTCTGCTTTCGCCCAACATATTGTGAAAACCGATGCTGATGAACAAAACGGTAAAAAGAAAAAGAAGAAGAAAAAGAAGAAAGGCAAACTGGAAGTTGTGCTTCCTAAAGAGATTATGCCACCGGAATCCATTACGGCATTTTATGCCTCCAATACAACGCAGATCAACTATGACCATCCTGATATGGATAATACGGTATTTACTTATTATCTCCTCCGCGGATTACGAGGTGAAGCTGACAATGGGGACAAGGAAGTGACCGTGGCTGAACTCCATAATTACATCAGTAAAAATGTGTCGGAGTCCACAGGGAAACTGTACAAAGATCTCCCCCAGATACCCCAATTGTTTTCATCAAATCCGGACAGGGTTCTATATAGATTACCCTAGGCAGCCCGCCCGGTTTGAAAACGCCCCGATTTTATTTATCCCACATGACTCTGAAAACAGCCTTATTTTTATCGCTGGCTACCTCTATTTTCGCTAACACTGTATCTATTTCGGGGACGGTTCATAATCTCGCCGGGAAACCATTAAAAAAAGCCAGTATCACACTTCGGAACTTGAAAGATGAAGTACTCATGGAAGTAACCACCAACCGAAAGGGGAAATTCATTTTCAAGGAAGTGGAACCGAAATTTTATTTTTTAGTGGTTCAACATGAAGAAGACGGGACGAAGCGCATAAAAATAAATCCCAGGAAAAAACGAAATCGAGATTTGGTCCTGGGTTTAAAATTGACCGGGGAAGATGAACCGGTGCAGTGTTATTTATATTCTCACAATAAACCTACTGATTTTGACCCCATTCTCACTGTTAAAGGATTGCAAGCGGAAACCACCGCAGAACATATTGTCGTTCAATGGAAAGACATAAAACAAGCCAAATCTTTCATCCTTTTTGAAAATGACATTGAGATATACCGTGGAGAAGAAACTAGGTTTGAAAAAGATGAAATGCCAGGGAAGGAATATTGCTATTCTGTCCAGGCCTTGGGAGATTTTGGATTGGAAGGCCAGCGTTCTGAGTTATATTGTACAAGCGTACCTACTGCTATTCCCCGGGATATCCAAATTGATGTATCCAAAAATGAATTATCCCTGAAATGGTCTCCAGTGAAAGGCGCCTTGTCTTATCTAGTTTACCGTAATGAGGAAAAAATTACCAACACAGATTTGACTTCCTTTACAGATACAGACTTGGATTTCGGAACAGATTACTTTTATAAAATTTCCGCCTTAGATGCCTTGGATTTGGAGAGCCACCCTTCGGTGGAAGTGAAAGGGACCACGCGTGATTTCGTGGCGCCTCCAATTTTATCTTCCATGAAAAATGAATCCAGAATCATGCTCATTTGGAATGAAGTTCCCGTCGCTAAATCATATAATATTTACCGGGATGGAAATTTGGTAACATTTTCGCAGTCGAACTCTTTCGAAGATGCTATGCCACCAGGTGAAAAATATTGTTATGAAATTAGCTCTATTGATCAATATGGAATAGAAAGTGAACGGTCCAACAAACATTGTACGAAAGTGCCCATTCTGCCGCCTACGGGACTTACAGCAGACGGTGCTGTTTCAGCTATGCACTTAAACTGGAATAACGTGGAAGGCGCTGTTTACTATAAGGTTTATGAAAAAGTTGGCCAGGATTCTCTCCAATTTATTGAAAAAGTGAAATCAACTCAGTACACGGTGCGAAACCTAGATTTTGGCGCTGATAAATGTTATTTGGTCACTGCCTTGGATCCAGAGAATGAAGAAACTGAATTTTCCCCTACAGCTTGCAATGTGGTTTTAGACCCACCCCATTTCACTATCCGGAAAATGACCTTGATTGAACCTTCAGGGAATAGTGCCATTGATGCCCTGGAAAAAGGATCGGTGCAATTTTCAATTTTTAATGACGGACAAAGCCCGGCACATCAAATTAAATTGTCTATTGTCCCGACAGAAGAAAACCTAAATTTGGTTGTAGGCAAATCAGTTACAGTGGACACAATGGATGCAGGAAGAATCGAGTTTATTGATATTGATTTAGAAGCGTTTCTGAAAATAGAGACCGGTGAGCATGAATTTGAATTGCATCTTTCATCCCAAGAAGGTATAGGTTTAGATGATCCATATACCTTTACAATTAAGTCCAAATCAGTTACACCACCCAAATTGATTATTGCTGATTTTGCCATCTCCAATGATTTTGGCACACATTATATCCCAAAAAATGAAATCGTTACCCTCACAGTCAGAATTCAAAATGTGGGGGAGGGCGCTTCTGAATCAGGGATCGTTGATTTGTCTGCAAACCAGACTTTTTCAACACCGGACTTTACCGGCAGCCTAAGTTTACCTTTAATGAATCCCGGAGATTTTGTCGATCTGGAAATTCCCATCCTGACCCTTCAGGATAATTTTACTGCGGATTTAATTTTAACGGATTATTTAGATAAATCTGCCATGCAGAAAATAGATTTGGAAGTCATGCGCCATTACCGTTCTCCAATGGAGTTGGCCATCCAATCTATAGGAACTGATGATGTGGATCATTACCCTGACGAGTTGGGTGAAATTGATGTGGACCGCCGAATTCCATTGGGACGCAAAAATCCCAATGCTATGGCTATAATTCTGGCTACTGAACGGTATGATGATAAGAATTATTCCCCTTTAGATTACGCAGTCAGGGATGGGAATGTAATGCGGCGTTATTTTAATCAAGCTTTTGGTTTATCCGATTTTCAATTGCTCCCGGCCAAAACATGGCAAATGGAAGGTGGACCCACCGAGGACGATTTTCGTAATATATTCGATCCTCACCAAGGCGATTTACGAAAACGGATTTTAACGGCGGAAAAATATTCCGACGTGGAGGAGATGGACATTTTCATTTATTACCGTGGCTATGGAGAATGGATTGAAGGGAAACCTCTCTTAATTCCCAAAGATGCAAAATTGAACCGTCATGTGACCAAATATCCCCTGGAGAAATTGGTGAGCAATTTATCTTTATTGTCGGTTTTGAGCAATATCCGAACCATCACACTCTTTATGGATATCACTTACATCAACCCGAAAAAAGCGCTGGGATCCATTTGGGATTTTCCTGATCTATCCGACAAGATTTGCATTTTGAATGCTTCATCCCATGGTGAAACATCTCAAGTCTATGACGAGAAAAAACACAGCATTTTTACCTACGCGCTATTAAAGGGATTATCTGGCGGCGCAGACGATGGGGATAGTGTAATCGAATTAGGTGAACTCACCGAATATATTTACAAGGTTGTTCCCGAGTTTGCCCGTACAATATCCAATGCATCTCGGCAAAATCCATCTTTTACCGGAATGGATCTGAAAAGGACAATTCTTGATTTAAGATAATTTTCTTGGATAGGACACTTTAGCTGTCCGAACTTTTTGGGTGTCTCATTCGATATCTCGTCCATTTAAATAATAAGGAGTCATCCCATGACAACCCAAATGATCAAAAAAAGCTTTATATTTACTTTATCTTTCATTGCTTTCAACTGTTCCAACAGTGGTCCCGATCTATCGCCGGAACCCACCCGAAAAGTAATGAAAAATATCCCGGATTGGTTTTTGAATACGCCCACTAAAGATGGATTCAGGTATGAAACGGCCACCGCAACAAGTCAAGATTTACAATTGGCAATTAATAAAGCAACCTTGGATGCAGCCAGCCGGCTTGCTGCCACCATCAATTCTGAAATGGAAGGCTATACCAAACGTGTTCAAGAAGAAAATGGTTTAGGCGCAGATTCAGATATTTTGGATCGTTATTCCCAAACACAGGGACAAATCATTGCCACAGCTCTTCAGGATTATTCAGTTGCGAAAAAAGAACTTTTGGAAGAAAAATCGAACAACCAGGACATTTTTCGGGCTTATGTATTGTTGGAGTGGGATGAGGGCGCTGCACACAAGCGTTTATTAGATAAAATTAAGGCAGATAAAGAAGTTTACGATGCTATGCGTGCTTCCGAATTAATTCAGGAAATGGAAAATAAAGTGGAAGCATACCGTCAACGGACCGGCGGATAAATTTTAATCAAAGCGGGATTCAAAGAATCCTGCTTTTTCTTTTTAAATGGCTCGTATTTTATTCATTCCATGCATGTTGGTTTGGGCCGGGTGCGGTTCTACAATACCGGATTGGGTCACGAATCATCCAACAGACACCAAATATTGGCATGGCATTGGCTATGCTGAAAAAATAGAGAATCGGGGTGCCCGGCAACGGGCAAAGGAAGCAGCGATCCATGAAGTGTCTTCTCAAATAAAGGTTAACATTTCTTCAGAAATGAAAACTGTGATCCAAGAGGCAGATGGATCTTTAAAAACAGCATCTTCTTCTATCATGAAATCAAGAGTGGATTTGCTCTTGCCGGAATTGGAAATGATGGGGCAGTACCAAACCAAGGAAGATTATTATTTCTATGTTCGTTTAAACAAACAGAAATACCATGCTGCCATGGCTCGATTACGGGAAAATGCAAAAGAAACTGCTATAGGCTACGTTCGGGACGCTGATGAAAATTTTGGTGCTCATTCTTTTAATCTGCTCCAAAAAGCCTGGCAGGAAATTTTCCCTTTCTCGGATGAACCCATTCAAATTCGATATGAAGGGAAGCAAGTTCACCTTTATTCATTGATCAAACGAAAAATGGACGAATATGCTTGGCGTATTCAATTAGTGGGATCTGTAAAGAAAAAGCAGATGAAAACGTATGTGGATCGGGACAATTCAGTTCAATTGAAAGTGACAGACCGCCAAGATCAAACGCCGATTAGTGGTGTACCGGTTTTGATTCGAATGGGACAGAGAGTTGAAACGCAATATACAAATAGGAATGGGGAAATTGTCTATGACATGGCGGGCATTTCACCGAATGCTTCTTTTGAAATTAGATTTCAACTGGATAACAATGAATTATTTAAGGAATTATCCCAGCAACATAGTATCCTGGAATTGAAACCAAAGACGAACACGGTACAGGTGCAAGTGATTCCGGTGAGAGCGAAATTAGAAGCTGAAGAAAAAAATATGGGTCGCACAATGAAAGATCCGATGATTGCTCCTGCCATCAAGGAAGCGTTCAGCGGTCAAATCGAATTTGTAAATAGGGATCCTGATATGCTCATCAAGATTGAATCCAATACCAACAAAAAGTCGGAAAGGGTAGGAGAGAATTATCCATATTTTAGTTATGGAAATGCTTCTGTTATTTTCCGTGATGCCCGAACAAATGAAGAATTTTTTTCATCTCACCTTTCCAATGTAAAAGGAGGTGATTTTGGCTCCAATCAAATCGCAGGAATTCGGGCCTATGAAATAATGGTAAAACAAGTTGTAAAGGAATTAGAAGAACAATTACTGAATGATTAAATTCTTTCTCGTTCAGACATTCATTTTTTAGTCCTGATCAAAATAAAACACTATGGATAAAATTTTACCATTTTTACTCTTAATTCTGGTTGCAGGAATGCTGTTTGGGTGGAAGGAGTATGAAACCCGGGTGAAGGAAGAAGCAGAACAGGTGAAGAAAGAACCATCAATAGTTCAGCAAGAATCTTCTCCTGTTACCAATGCTCAACGCGTGCAACTTGAACAAATGGCACTTGCGGAGCGCTCAAAGGTTAAAGTCAGGGTGGAGCACGATAATTCACCGCTTACTAATACTTATCCCATGATCATGGATGCAACCGGTTCCTACGATCCCGATTTAGGGGACCGCATCCATTTTAAATGGAAGCAGATTGCAGGGCCAACTGTAGAATTGAAACCTAACAAAACATCAGGAAAAGTGAGTTTTGAAGGTGTGGCAGGAGATTATACTTTTGAATTGACTGTTTCTGATGATTACGGCGCAGAAAATACTGTTGTTAAAACTGTAGTCATTGAACCGGAACCCAACGCGCCACCGGTCATTGAAATGAAAGTCCGTCAAGGATCCGAATTAAAATAATGCCCTTTAAAAATATATTTTTTATGCTGGCTCTTTTTTCAATAGGGTTTGGTCAGCATACCTTGAGTTTATTGCCTTTTGAAGGAACCAATGTATCCACAGCTGTTCGCCAGGCAGGTTATAACAAATTAGAGACAGCCCTCATTGAATCAGGCCGGTTTAAAGTCATTGAAAAAGCAAAAAGGGATCAAATCCTGAAAGAACAAAAAGATCAATGGTCCGGTTGTTTTGAAGATTCCTGCATTGTTGAAATTGGGAAACTTCTAGGAGCAAATTATCTGATTACCGGTGACATTATTGGTTTGGCACAATTGTTTCAAATCAATATTAAGATCATCGATATTGAGAAAGGTGTTGTCACAGAAAAAGTGACCAAAGAAACCATGGGAGCGGAGTTAGACCTGTTAACCGGTGTGGAAGAGGCCAGCCATTTGATTATCCATAAGATGGATCCCTCTTATGTGATTCCTGAAAAAACTGAATTACAAAATATTGCCACTAAAGTACAGCAGGCTGGAGTCCATGATTCTGTGAGAACAGTTTTGGTTGAAAAACCGGTATATGTCGATCGCATCGTTGAAAAAGATAATTACCGCTATCACCGTAATGCCATTGGCTTTTCAACATCTTGGGGCCATCCCGGACAATGGAACTGGGGACTTCGGCTCAATCATTATCCGCTCATGTTAGAATACAACCAAGGTTGGATGGGTTCGGGGCAATATCATGAATACGCCTGGAATAATCTGAACGCTGCCGAAAATAAAACATTTCTTGGTGATGAAAAATTCGGAGAAGAAACATATATTTCTGGAAGGGAAATCAGCATTGGTTATGGCTGGTGGCAATTTAATAGTTCCGGTGCTTCTGTAAATTTTATTATTGGGCAAACTGAATTTATCGGAACAGATGAATACTCTAATCTTTATGAGAATGAGGATAATGTATGGAATTATTTTGGCGGCAATATTAAACTGTACAAGAATATGTATTTTATTGCACTTGGATATGTTGTGGGCGATGATAATCTATTTGATCAACAACAATTTTATATGCAGTTAGGATTCCATTTTACCTTGGGCTTCGGATATGTCAATTAAACCGCCATTCCAATCCCTATCCTTATTTTTATTTTTATCCATAATCCTAATCCAGATGGGTTGCGATTCCCTTCGGTTCGATCCTCAAAATACACCTCCTGACGAAAATGGCGAGGATGATATTATTTACGAGTCATTGGACATAACCTATCCCGTGGGCGGTGAATCATTTGATCCGGGGACCACTATAACCATCGCATGGGAGACAACGGTAAATACCTGCGAGTGGGGAGTAAATATCATTTTGGTCAGGGATGATGATGAGGAAACCAATATTGCCATCAATACACCAAATGACGGTTCTTTTGATTGGTACATTGATACTGAAATGGACCATGATGACGATTATCAAATCAGGATTGATGGTTTATGCCGTCAAGGTGATTTTTGCAATGGGTGTCTTTACAGTCAAAGTCCGGGAACTTTTACGATTAGCCAAAATGCGATAGAACCATATATTTTGGTCATTTCGCCCAACGGTGGAGAAAACATTGAAATAGGCGGTGATTCCGTCAGGGTTCTCTGGGATACCAATTTGCCTGATTGTTTTTTTGGTTTTAAAATCAGTTTGTATGAAGCGAATGAAGTAAAGGCAGCATTGGCTACAGGCATCAAGAATGACGGGGATCAAAAGGTGTTTATCTCCACCGCATGGGGATTAGAAACAGGAAATAATTATAGGTTATTTGTTGAATCTCTCTGCGAAAATTCCACCACTTATTGCGGTGGTTGCTATGGGGATTTTAGTGATGGAAATTTCCGACTTTATTCAAATGAGTTTCGCCTGGTTTCACCCAACGGAGGAGAAGAGTGGACTCGTGGTGAGACAGAAACAATTTCCTGGACTGATGACAGTACCACGCAAAATGTCCGGTTAGAAATATATAAAGGCGGCACACGGTTACAGGACATCTATTATTTATTGGAAAATGAATTTTCCTATGACTGGGCGCCTTTAACAGCCCTAACGCCGGATGATGATTACCAAATTAAAATAACCAGTTGGGAAACATCTGAATCTGATATGAGCGATAATTATTTCACGATTGAATAAAAAAGGATCAAAGTGACGAAAGTAGTTTTAGGAATTGATATTGGCGGAACAAATACTGTTTTTGGCCTCATTGATAATACAGGGACAATTCATTACTCTGAACAAATTCCAACCCATGGTGACCAACCTCCAACAGATATTGTGGACCGATTATCAGAAAAAGTTCATTCCATCTTGAATAATAAAATGGAATTTGAATTAACCGGAATAGGTGTTGGCGCACCCAATGGGAATCATTTTACAGGGATGATCCAGGATCCGCCAAATTTGAGTTGGGGAAATTTGGATATTAATTCCCTGTTAGCGGAAACCTTTTCCTGCCATGTTAAACTCACCAATGATGCCAATGCAGCAGCCATGGGGGAAAAAAGATTTGGCATCGCTAAAGAGATGAATGATTTTGTCGTGATTACTTTGGGAACAGGGTTAGGAAGCGGTATCTTTTCCGGAGGGAAAATAATGTATGGCCATGATGGCATGGCGGGAGAAATGGGCCATCTCAGTCTTGACCCTGAGGGGCGAAAATGTACCTGTGGGTTGCGTGGCTGTCTGGAAATGTATGCATCAGCCAATGGGATGAGGAAAACTGTTCAGGAATTCCAAAACGCTAATCCTGATGATGAATTCTTGAGTTCATTGGATAATGGTAATATTGACGGAAGAGTCATTGATCGAGCAGTAGATGAGGGGATCGAATCTGCCAAAGCGCTATATGAATATACGGGGGATAAATTGGCCATGGGATTATCACTGGCAGCAACAATATTATCACCGGAAGCATTTATCTTTTATGGAGGTTACAGCCAAGCCGGGGATCGATTACTAAATCCGGCACGAAAAGCGCTCGATTCTTATTTGATGGAAAACTTAAAAGGAAAGGTCAAAATTCTGCAATCGGGGTTACCTCATGGACAGGCAGGAATCTTGGGTGCAGCATCATTGATTTGGACATGAAAGAATCCACAAAGTACATTCAAAATGAACTTTTTTGATTCAGTGGATGAAGGAATTGTCAATAATGTAGAATGTCCTGTGCTGGTGGTACAAATAATTTAATTATAAGTCCCTAAAGCATCTTGCTTGAGGGTCCTTTATTTTAAAAAATAGTACCAACAACCTGGAAGGTTTTTGGACTTCTTTCCCATCATCCATTTTCTTTGATGGTTACAATTCATAAAAAAGCCCCGAAAAATCGGGGCTTAAATCTGGGGTAGCGGAGGAGGGACTCGAACCCCCGACACGCGGATTATGATTCCGCTGCTCTAACCAGCTGAGCTACTCCGCCAAAAAAGACTAAAAAAGGCCCGGAAAATTAGCGGGGTAATTCCTTTAAAACCAACGAGAAATCCCTATAAAATATTCTACTTTCCCGGTAAAAGATTCGTGTAATTTCAGCCACGTTATTTTTTAAAAAGGAGCAAAAATTGTATTCATCTATTGATCAATTTATGGACGGTATGCGCACCCGGAACACAGGTGAAGTTGAATTCCATCAAGCCGTACATGAAGTCGTCGAATCACTTTGGGATTTTCTACAGGATAATCCCCATTATTTACATGCAAAAATATTAGACCGAATTGTTGAACCGGAACGAGTGATACAATTTCGCGTTCCCTGGCGGAATGACCGGGGTGAAGTGGAAGTGAATCGTGGGTACCGTGTGGAATTCAATTCAGCCATTGGTCCCTATAAAGGAGGTCTGAGATTCCATCCATCCGTTAATCTTTCCATATTGAAATTTTTAGGATTCGAGCAAGTATTTAAAAACAGTTTAACAACACTTCCCATGGGTGGTGGAAAAGGTGGTTCAGACTTTGACCCTAAAGGCAAATCCGATAACGAAGTGATGAGTTTTTGCCAGAGTTTTATGACGGAACTTTGCCGCCATATAGGTGCAGATACAGATGTTCCGGCCGGAGATATCGGTGTTGGTGGACGAGAAATTGGATTTTTGTTTGGCCAATATAAAAGAATTAGAAATGAATTTTCTGGTGTCCTTACGGGCAAAGGATTAAACTGGGGTGGTTCCTTAATTCGCCCTGAGGCAACAGGATATGGCTGTGTCTATTTTGCCGAAGAAATGCTGAAGCACACCGGTGGCAGTTTTGATGGAAAAATCGTAGCTGTATCTGGATCTGGGAATGTGGCGCAATATGCCACGGAAAAAGCAACTGAATTAGGCGCAAAAGTTGTGACCTTGTCTGATTCATCCGGTTTTATCCATGATGAAAAAGGCATTGATGCGGAAAAATTGGGCTGGGTCATGGATATGAAAAATAATCGCCGTGGCAGAATCAAAGAATATGCAGATGAATTTGGCGCCACCTATTTGGAAGGCAATCGTCCCTGGTCTATACCTTGCGATATTGCATTACCTTGTGCAACTCAAAACGAGATCAATGGGGAAGAAGCCCAAACTTTGGTTGCCAATGGGTGCAAGGCAGTTTCAGAAGGTGCCAATATGCCGTGTGACCCCGATGCTGTGAATGTCTTTTTGGAATCAGGAATTTTGTTTGGTCCCGGTAAAGCTGCCAATGCCGGTGGTGTTGCCACAAGTGGATTGGAAATGAGCCAGAACAGCATGCGCATCAATTGGAGCAGGGAAGAAGTGGACAGTAGACTGCATACCATTATGAAAAATATCCATGAAGCGTGTGTTAGACATGGTATGGAAGGGAATGGTGTCAATTATGTGAAAGGTGCCAACATTGCCGGTTTTATCAAAGTTGCTGATTCAATGTTAGACCAAGGTGTGGTGTAACTAAATCCCGGAAGATTCTTCCTCATCCATTGATTCTGGTTTTTCTTGAGTCGGCATTTGAATGAGCCCAACACCGGTCATGCCATCCAATGTTATTTCCATTGGAGAATCAAAATGGTAATGATCCACATACTTGTTTTTCTCAACCAAAGCACTATTATCGATCCAATCTAGGTTTAAGGTATCCATTTGGCGTTTAGGGTCGATGGTGAAATAACCCACATGGAGGCTGGTGATATTTTGGAAAAAATGGCTTCCAAATGAAGGATCAACAGGCATATCCTTCCGTCCAACTTCAATGATGACCTTAGCTTGAGATATTTGTCGCCAATTCACTGGGATTCCCAACCACGGGTCCGCTGATCCCCATCGACCTGGACCACATAAAATATATTGCTGGTTCGAGCCAAATTTTCGATTCATTTGGTCAACTTCAAGAGCGATATCCGATGTTTTAGCAGGATCAAATGTATTTTCCCGTACAACAATTAGATCTTGAATTGAATCAATATGTCCATCCCCCAAGGTTATTTGGCTTTTGCAGAAAATTGAAGTTTCATCGCCTAATTCTTTTTGGATGGTGCGCAACCCTGTCAAAACCATAGGCTTGATTTGGAGTAAACAAAATTCAGGTTTCTTTTCTTTTAACATATTTACCGCAAATTCTATCTCAATGGGGCATCCCAAAGCAGCCTTCCCTACAGCCAATATTCGGTCCATAATGTCTGCTAGTGGCATCATATTCCACTTGAGAATCGGTGCAAAGGATACGATACGTGTTCCCGGTTTTGCTAATGTATCCCGCATTGTATTATCATCTTTTGAAATGACACTACCCAAATGTTTTAAAGAACCATCTTTCTCCCCTTCCTGAAGTGTAAAAACGCTCAAGTCTTCATTTGAATTTTTGCGAGATGTCAAATCAAGAGCATAAAATTGAACTTGTGAATTTTGACGGGTTGCCTTGGTGGAATAAAACTGTGGAAAGATGGATGGATATTTTGGCGAAATGCGCAAACATTTTTCACCATCCACAATCGTCCGGCCAAATCCCAAAGCCAAGTAAGCGACACCTTCATCCCGTTTCATGTAAGACACAGGATAATAATTGATGCTTTTTAATACCCCGCTGAATGTAGGGTAGAATCGTTTGCTGTCAAAAGGTTGACCGACCACTTCCTGGATGATAACAGCCATTTTTTCTTCTTCAATGCGGTGGGCTGTATTGTCCAATAATGATTTTGCTTCTCCTTTAAATGTGGATGCGAAAACTCGTTTAATCGCAGTGACCAATTCCTTTAGCCGCTTTTTAGATGATCGTGAATTATTGGGCAGCATGATGGTTTCGTAGGTTCCAGCTAAGGGTTGGTATTGAGAATCTTCCAACAAACTGGAAGAACGTACAGCTAATGGATATTGATGATCTTTTACAAAAGATTCCAATTTGAGCATTAGATCGATGGAGAGTCTGGCTTTTACAAAGGCTCGTTCCAATTTTTTATTGTCGGTGAGATTGAGCGCTTTTTCCCATAAATGATTATCTTTCATGAATTGGTCAAATTCATCTGTGCCAATCACAGCACAATGGGGAACACGAATGGTCACATCCATAAATTCATCTTGAATTCCGGATTGTTTTATCATGGATCTGGCAAAGGCCAATCCTCGGGCTTTACCGCCTAAGGAACCTCCACAAAGACGGAAAAAGTCCGTTTTTTCTTTTTTGAACCGTGCGGAGGTATAATCCAAGACTCGAGTATCCGCTTCATCTTTCTCGGAACGCAAACACTCTAACAAATGGGTTCGTAGCAATTCTCCTGTTTCAAATTGGTGGGCAAAAACGGGACGAAGTTTGGATGCGAGTTTAAATTCTGTCCTGGCAGCGAGCCAGTTTGAAAAATGGTGGCTTTGGGCATGATAAAGAAGGGACTCTACGGGGATCTCTTCGATACCTTGTATGAATTCCTCAATCGTGGCCGCAGAGCCGACGGTGGACTCATCGGGAAGACGAAACACAAAATCACCGAATCCAAAATTTTGGGTAATGAAGGAGCGCAAATCTGTGAGGAGTGTATGGGATCCTTTGTGAAGAAATGCGGCATTCACCTCTTCAGCCATCTGCCGGTTTTCCACATCTGCGGATTGGAGCATAATAGGAATTGATGGATCCACAGAACGGACCCATTTGACAAGTTGCAATCCCGCTTCAGGATCTTTGTTTCCTTTTTTGGGGAAGCGAACATCGGAGATGACACCAATCATATTATTTTTATACTTTTTGACAAATTTTTGCGCAGTTTCAAAATGGGGCGTTAACAGGATTTTTGGTCGCCCCCGCAGATGGAGTAATCGTCTAGATTGACTTAAACTTCGGTTGACCAAATTTTTTGTTTGATACATAATTTCTTTATAGATCAACGGTAGGAGAATGGAATACATACGCGGTGAATCTTCCACCAAAAGAATTCCCCGAACATCTCCTTTGCCAATATCCTGCTTGGCGTTTTTGCGGTCCTCTACATATTTAATAATAGCAGGAAAAACGCCCGCATCCCCTGACCAGATGAAGACACGATTTATAGATTTAGGCGTAATGGTTTCCGGGAGCTGTTTCAATTCTGTTTCATCGAAGACCAGCAAAATCACCGGTTTTTTCGGATATTTTTCCTTGATGGACGTCCCTAAGGAAATGGGATCCTGATCTTCGATGCGGAGCATAACAATGACGAGATCATATTTCTTTTCCGTCATGGTTTTCAGTGCTTCCTGGCCTGTGGATACCCGTGTCACTCTGGGTGCATAATTGAAATTCATCCCAATGTACTCAGTCAGGATTTGTTCCGTGAGATGCCCGTCTTCTTCCAAAATGAAAGAATCATAAGGACTGGCCACCAGCAAGATCTCATGGATGCGGTGGGGCATCAGATCTTGAAAATCAATCTTGGTTTTGTTTCCGACGAAAAAATCAGCCATAGATAAAGTTACCCAGTTTCATTAGAAAAAGGAATATCCAACCAATCAGTCTTGGGATGTTTTTATGAATCCCCTAATTTCAGTGCAACAAAATGGCTGTTTTGACAAATATTCCGGCCCTGAAATCCGCTGGGCGATCCTTTATAAGTTTACTTTTTCCGAATCGGTGCTTAGTCTGTAAGGAAGGAGACTTTCATTCTTCTGATCCAATCTGTACGTCGTGTTGCGAAGCCATGAAACCCCTGAAGATTGAGAATAAAGTCTCTGACATCACAGTGAGTAACAATATTGATGCCGCCTATGCTGGCTGGGATTTCGGTGAAGAATTAAGGGCAGCAATCCATTCCCTGAAATATGAAGAAAGAGCCAGGATTGGGACCTTTTTGGGACGCAAATTGGGTAACCGATTCAAAACCCCATTGTCTGGTAAATTGGATGGTTTGGTTCCTGTTCCGCTTCATCCGGTCAAATACCGGGAACGAGGGTATAATCAGGCAGAGTGGATCGCTAAAGGCTTGGGAGTAATTTTAGATTTACCAGTTTGGAATTCCTTAATCAAGCGCGTGAAATACACAATTTCGCAAACGACATTAAATCAAGAAGAACGATTGAAAAATATGACAAAAGCCTTTCGGATTACGAAAGATGTCAGCGGGAAAAATATTGGCATCGTGGATGATGTGTTAACCACCGGTTCCACAATTTCATCAATGGCAGCAATATTAAAAGATGCCGGTGCAAACCAAATTATCGCCATGACCGTGGCAACCCCTATGGAGAAAGGTTATGATACGCACACTGAAAGCGTTTGATTTAAAAGGAAAAAATATCCTCATACGGGTGGATTTTAATGTGCCCATAAAGGGAGAAAGGGTCACTAATAATTTTCGAATCAAATCAGCCTTACCCACGATAAATACTTGTTTGGAAGCAGGTGCAGCGGTGGTGCTCATGTCTCATTTAGGGCGTCCGAAAGGAGAAGTAGATCCGGAATTGAGCTTGATTCCTGTGGGCGAAGAATTAGCAGGGCTCATGGAAATGCCCATCAAATTTTCTGATGATTGTGTTTCCGGTGATGCCATAGATACCTCGTTAAGTCTTAAACAAGGGGAAATTCATTTATTGGAAAACTTACGGTTTCATGAGGGCGAAAAATCAAATGATCATTCTTTTGCATCCCGGTTGGCTCGACATGGGCAAATCTATATTAATGATGCATTCGGGACTGCCCATCGTGCCCATGCGTCAAATGTGGGTGTGGCTGCTCATTTCAAACATGCAGGAATCGGTTGGCTCATGGACAAGGAAATCAATTTCTTAGATCGATTTATGCAGAGGCCAAATCGACCACTTACCCTGATTTTAGGCGGTGCTAAGATTGGCAGTAAATTGGCGCTAATTGATAGGTTCATTGAAAAGGCAGACCATATCATCATCGGCGGCGGCATGGCATTCACATTCCTGAAAGCACGGGGAAAAGAAGTAGGCGGTTCTTTGGTGGATGAAACCATGATCTCAACTGCAAAGAATATTCTAAATCGTGCTCGACAAAAAAGTGTACGCCTCCATTTACCCGAAGATGTAATTTGTGGAAAAAATATGAGCGATTCGGAACCCAAAGGGCCATGTCAAATCAATAACATTCCAGCCGACTTGATGGGCTTGGATATTGGCCCAGAATCCATCGATTCATTTAACGCTATTTTAGATCAATCTGAAACGGTGGTTTGGAATGGCCCCATGGGCGTTTTTGAGGCGAAAGGTTTTGATGTAGGTACTCGGGAATTGGGAATTAATTTAGCAAATTGTGTAGATAAAGGTACGAAAGTCATTGTGGGTGGAGGAGACACTTCTGCAGCGACTGAAAAATTTGGCCTGAGTAAATTGATGACCCATGTATCCACCGGTGGTGGTGCATCTTTGGAATTATTAAGCGGGAAACAACTTCCTGCCCTGAAAGCATTGGAGATATAACATGGAATTAACACCGATTGTTGCCGGAAACTGGAAGATGCACAAAACCCCAAAAGATGGGCACTCTTTCGTCGAAAAAACAACGAATTTGCTTTTGGAAATCAATCATGTTTCCGTTATTTTCGCCCCGCCTTTTACGGGGCTTTTTGACATAGATGTGCAACCGCCTTTTTATTTGGCAGCCCAAAATTGCCATTGGGAAGAACAGGGCGCTTATACCGGTGAAATTTCAGTGGCTATGATTCGAGATTGCAGTGCCGAATATGTGATTTTAGGACACTCGGAACGCCGCCATGTTTTTGGTGAAACGGATAACTGGATCAACAGGAAAGTGATAGCAGTTCTGGCTGGTGGTCTAAAACCAATACTCTGTATTGGAGAAACACTGGACCAACGTGAAGCAGGAGAAACCGATCTGGTCTTAAAAAACCAATTAGAACAAGGTTTGGCTGAAGTAGAATCATTGCAGAATATTGTTATTGCTTATGAACCAGTTTGGGCGATAGGCACAGGCGTAACCGCAACGATTAACCAAGTTGAATCAGCTCATGAATCTGTTCGAGGAATCTTGAAAGAAATATTTCCTGATTCAAATGACATTCATGTCCTATATGGCGGATCCGTCAAACCGGCAAATGCTGAAGAATTGATTCAAGTCCCTGGCGTGAACGGATTTTTAATCGGCGGTGCAAGTTTAGACGTTGAATCGTTTACATCCATAACCCGAACGGTAGAAACCGTTCAAAAGAGGAACTTATGACAGGATTTTTAATCATAGTACACACAATTGTCAGCATTTTGCTGATTTCAGTAGTTCTGATGCAGGCTAGTCAAGGTGGCGGTTTGTCCGGGACCTTTGGCGGACAAGCAGCCAGTTCTATGCTGGGAGGACAAAATGCAGGAAATGTATTGAGTCGTATCACCACTTGGTTGGCGACTTTATTTTTAGCGCTGGCTATTTTGATCAGTATGTTGAGCGGACCATCCACAGGAACATCATCTTCCATTGTAAGACAAGCAGCGGAAGAACGACCTGTTGTTCCTAATACGGAACAATTACCCACCGGACCGGAAGGGACTCTAGATCTTGGTGGCGATCAGTAATCAATTTGTTGAAGTGATGGAACTGCCCGAAGAAATTCACAAAAAGCCAATGTGATCTGGGTATGCACGCATCATTGAATGAATAATGAGGAAAAAAATCAAAGCACTAATGCCGAAGTGGTGGAACTGGTAGACACGCTGTCTTGAGGGGGCAGTGGGGGAAACCCCGTGCCGGTTCGAGTCCGGCCTTCGGCACAGATCTTAAAAGTTCTGATTTTTCAGGACTTTTTTTATTTTCTTCATCATTGCTCAAAAGAATTCCTTGGTTTAGATTTCCTGACTCTACATTTCAATTGATATGAAAAAACAACTCACTATACTAACATTCATCCTCGTTTGGTGCTCAGCAGCCTTGGCACAGGATATAACGATTTTCTTTTTGAAAGACGGGTCCATTGTCCAGGGAAAAGTAGTGAATGAGAATCAACATCGAATTTTCCTTAAGACTGATCAGGGAACCGTTAAAATTTTACCAAAGGATATCATTGGCCGGGAGGACTTGGCGAAAAAAGGTGACCTGACCTTTATGTCCGACCGAGTTGATTACCTTCAAAAAAATATCAATCAGTTGACGGGACAAATAAATTATATGAATGATTCTTTAAAGGTCGCCTTGGATGACCTATATGAATTATTTAAGAATTTGGAGGTGTTACAAAATGAGTTTGAAATTGATCTTTTAAGACTTCATTCCCAAGGCAGAGAGCAGAAAAAACAAATTGAATATGTTCAGGGTGACTTGGTAAATCAGCGGGTGGATATTGCCGTAAATCGCCAGGAAATGGGCGGCATTGATGATACAGTAACAACCCTGAACAAACAACTAGCCTTGGCAAAGAAAAAATTAGAAACGACTACAAATCAATCTTATCTGATTTCCGGGACTATTTCCAATATCAACCATGATATTTCAGAGACCAAGGCTGCACAACAAAACCAGCAAAACCAGATTGATATTATGGCTGGATCTCTTGCAAACTTGATTCAGGAGGTTCAACAAGTCCAAAATAGTTTTTCAGCAGTCGAAGAAGGAATAAAATCAAATCAGGACGCAATTCGAAAATTAGCAGAAAATTTAAGCGCACAAACGGAAGAACTCACATCTGGGATGGGAGAAATGTCAGATGATTTTAATCAACAAATGAAAACAATTGGTCAAACGCTTGATGATCAAGATAATAAATCATTAAGAGCGCGGAAAAAGATTTTAAATGATCTCAATGATTTCAAAGATGAATTTTCAAAGCTAAAAGGTAAAGTCACCAGTCTGAATAATGATATTAATTCATTGGAAGGTGATATCAAGGCAATTAATAAAAAAGTAGACAATATACCTACCGGTGAATAGCGTTTCAGTTTTGCTATCCTTCAAGAAAATTTATTAAAATCCGACCCCAAAATTTTCAAGTTTTTTACAAAGTAAACTCTAAAGAGAGAATGAGGTAACCATGGTATATAGTTTGCGAACATTTATACTCCTTTTCACAATTACCCTGGTCTTTGCACAAGATCCGGAAAACTTATTAAGCATAGGAGAATCACAATTATCTTCCGGTGCCTATACTGAAGCAGAATCTTCCTTTAATGCAGCACTGCAAGCAGACCCGTCTTTTGCGCCGGCGTTGCAGGCATTATCGAAATTGTACCTCCATAAAGGTGATTTGAAAAAAGCCAACGAATATTCTATTCAAGCCGTGCAGGCGGATGAAGATTTTCGAGATTGGGCTACCCAGATTGGGAAAATTACGGAGCATATCCAAAATGGGAACCGGAATGTTCAGCAGAGTTTGTTTGATGAAGCAATCAAGGATTATGAAGCTATTTCTGCAGCCCACCCCTATTTTCCTGATGCCGAATTCTATAAAGGGTTAACCCGGTTTCGCCAAAAAGATATCGAAGGAGCTGCTCACCATTTTAGTGAAGCGTTGAAAATTTATCCTGATCATCCGAAAGCAAGAAAAGGATTGGACAATGTAACCAAACAATTTCTGAATGCGGGGAATAAATCCTATAAAAGGGGCGACTTAGGCAAAGCAACCTCTTACTACGAAAAAGCTCTGAAGTATGATCCAAATTTTTATTTAGCTTATTTCCAATTGGGTGTTTTGGAGAAAAAACAAGGAAACTCAAGGGCAGCCATCCAAAACCTGCAAAAAGTCTTGGAGATTAAACCGGGTCATGATAAAACATGGTTCACCTTGGGGACTGCTTATGAGTCTGATGGAGACATAGATGAAGCGATCATGCATTATAATAAAGCCATAGAAATTAATCCCGGTTATTCCAAAGCTTATGGGAACCTTGGCAAGTTATACACGGAAAAACAAGAGTACAAGCAAGCAGAGGATGTATTAAAAACGGTCACTCAAATTGATGCAAGTTATGCAGATGGTTTTATGCGCTTGGGAATTCTGTATTTGGAGCAGGAAAACTTTGAAGAGGCTGCAGAAAATTTGTCTATGGCCGCAAGTTTAGATGATAAGGATTATTTCAAATTTTTTAATTTGGCATCTGCCTACAATAAAATTCAAAAATATAATGAAGCTGCAAATGCTGCTCAATCCTGTGTGGATTTAAAACGGAAATTCGGGGGTGGCTGGATGGAATTGGGAATGGCAGAATTAGGGAATAAAAATAAAACACGAGCCAAGAAGCATTTTGAGGAAGCAAAAAAAGATCGGGATTGGAGAGAATTGGCAGAAAGAGAAATAGACAAGATTATGAATCCCGCCAAGTACGAGAAATAGTCTCTATGCCAAACCAAGTGATTAAGGGTGTTGTTTTTGATTTAGATAATACCCTGTTAGACTTCATGAAAATGAAGGAATTTGCAGTAAAGGCAGCTATCAAAGGGATGATTGAAGCGGGCTTGGAGGTTGATGAAGAAAATTCTTACGGCGAAATCATTGCTATTTATGAAGAATTTGGATGGGAAAATCAAAAAGTTTTTGACGTATTTTTAGAAAAGTCCATTGGTCGGGTGGATAATAAATTTCTTGCTGCGGGCATCGTTGCTTATCGTCGAGCCCGGGAAGCAAATCTCATGGCTTACCCCAATGTGAATAAAACCCTCATGGCTTTGGCAAAGTCCGGCATTAAAATGGCAGTTGTTTCCGACGCGCCCAGCCGGGAAGCCTGGATGCGAATCTATTATTTAAATCTTTATCATTTCTTTGATGTGGTCATCACCCACGATGAAAGTGGTGAAAGAAAACCATCCCCAAAACCGTTTCAACTAGCATTGGATGGTTTGTGTCTTCAACCGGAAGAAACGATCATGATTGGTGACTGGCCGGAACGAGATGTGGTGGGCGCCCAGCAGATTGGAATGAAAACTGCTTTCGCCCGATACGGTGATACATTCGGGACGGTTCATTCAGGCGCAGACTGGGAAATCAATGACATTCATGAATTAGTCAACATCATCAGCGAGCTCAACGGAGGTGGCTGACCTTTTTATTGGAACGGACCTGGTAGAGGTGGCCAGGATTCGCTCCGCTATCGCAGAAACCGGAGATCGGTTTCTGAATCGAATATATACAGAAAAAGAGCAAGAATACTGCCAATCCAAAGCCAGTCCGGAGATTCATTATGCAGGGCGGTTTGCTGCCAAGGAGGCGGTAATGAAAGCGCTGAAATCATCCGGTATGAATGAACCGATATCTTTTGATGCCATTGATATTCAATCCTCAGAAACAGGGGAACCCATTGTGGTGATGGATCTGAAAAATGGCGGCGTTTGCAGAGTATCCATTTCCCATACTGATTCCCACGCTATTGCTTCAGCAATCTATACAACTGAATGAGATTAATAACCCCGGACCAAGCCCGTGAATTGGATCGAGTCGCTATGGGTGACATGGGTATTTCAGGTGAGATGCTCATGGGCAATGCTGGAAAACAGATAGCTGAAAAAGCCATGGAAATGATGGCTGATGTACACGATCCTCTTATTATTATTTTGTGCGGAAAAGGTAATAATGGGGGAGACGGTTTTGCTGCTGCATCTATTTTATTTGAAAATAAATTCAAAATAAAAATTCATTCAATTCCTAATATAAATGGAATAAAAGATGATTCATTAATCTATTACTTGAAGTGTGAGTCCAATAATATTCCAATGTCATTCGGTCCTGATATTCCTGAACTCAATGAACCGGATTTAATTATTGATGGGTTGCTCGGTACGGGATTTAAAGGTGTGGTGAGGGAGAACCTAATTCCCTGGATCGAATGGATCAATTCAGCCAAATCAAATGTATTATCCATTGATATCCCTTCTGGGTTGGATGGAAATTCCGGGTTAGTGAATCCTGTGGCCGTTAAAGCAAATGCCACTGTAACCTTTGGGGCACCAAAACTGGGCAGTGTTTTTCGGCAAGGAAAAACCCATTCCGGGATGGTGTTTACCAATGAGATTGGTTTTCCAGATTTGGATACGATTGACATCCCAGCGTTACGGTGGGATTTATTTGATGAATACAATGTATCAGGCTATTTGGAAAAACCGAAGCCTGATACACACAAATATACAGCAGGAAAGGTGTTGGTGATTGCCGGATCAAAGGGGTTGACCGGTGCGGCAATTTTATCCACTTTCGGAGCTTTACGTACGGGGGCCGGACTCACGGTAACAACAGCACCCTCATCCTTGAATGAGATCTTTGAACGATCAATTATCGAGGGGATGACACTTTCTTTAGAAGACAAGGGAAAAGGCTACATTCTTTCAGATCATTATGATGCCATCATGGAAAAAGTTGAATGGGCAGATGCGGTGGTTTTGGGACCCGGGTTGGGCAGGGCAGAAGGCACTCAGGCTTTAATCAAACACTTAGTCTCTGATATTGAAAAACCATTAGTCTTGGATGCAGATGGATTATTTCCTTTTTTGGATCAAATGGATGAATTGAGCTCTCGGGAATTTCCTTTGATCATTACACCTCATTTAGGAGAAATATCTCACTTGACCGATATAGATAAGGATAGAATCATTTCAGATTTTCCTAATGTAATGACAGAAGTTATGGCGAATTTTCGGCACATCGCGTTAGTTAAACAAGTGCCATCATGCACCTTTTACCAAAATGATGCCCGGGTCAATTCGTCCGGAAATCCCGGATTGGCAACCGGCGGAACAGGTGATGTGTTGGCTGGGATGATTGGCAGTTTCATTGCCCAAGGTATTGAACCATTTGATGCAGCCACCTTGGCATCTTTTATCCATGGAAAAGCATCTGATAGTCTTGTAGCTGATAAAGGATTTCGTGGACAAATTTCATCCGATTTATTAGACAAAATTCCCTGCATCATTGGCACTTATGAAGGATCCTAAAAATCAATTCGTTGCGTTTTTGGGGTTGATAATCCTGGGCTCCAGTATTCCCGGAGATTCCGTCCCGCCAGTTATCGGTCTAACTTGGGATAAATTGCTTCATGTTTTGGAGTATTCCATTGTGGGCTTGTTGGGATATAGAGCTTATTTTCCTGAAGTGAAAAATCCCTTCATTCTTGTCATTCCCTTTGGCATTTTATTCGGGTGTTGCGATGAAGCATGGCAATCCATGATTCCAGGTAGATTTCCCAGTCATTATGATGTTTTTGCCGATGGAATTGGCGTAATTTGTGGTGCCTTGACAGGGTCAGTCCTGTATAAAAAATTGCCATGATTCAGCGTCTCTATATCAAAGATTTTGCCATTATTGATGAGGTTGATATCAACCTGAAGCCCGGTTTGACAGTGATTACCGGTGAAACTGGTTCTGGAAAATCAATTCTATTGGAAGCGATGGGTGTTTCCTTAGGTGCCAAAGCAGACAAAATAATGGTACGTACTGGAAAAAACCATGCAGTTATTGAAATCGAATTTGAGCAACAAGCGTTCCGGCGCTTAATCTCAGACCAAGGTCGTACCAAAGCCTACCGAAATGATGAACCTATCACCATTGGCGATTTGGTTAAATCTAATAGAACTGCAGTTGATTTTCATGGTCAGAATGACCAACAACTAATTTTGGATGTGAACCGTCATATTGATTACTTGGACCGTTTTTGCGGGCATGAAGCAGACGTGGAGAAAATTGGTGAAATTTTTTCAGAATTAACTGATTTGAAACTCAAATTAAAAAATGCCATGCAATCATCGGATGATCGTAAAGACAGATTGGACCTGCTAAAATTCCAGAGCCAGGAAATAGATGCAGTCAATCCAACAATCGGTGAAGACCATGAATTGGACAAAGAATACAAAAAATTGAGCCACCTTGAAGAGATTCTTAAAACACTTCAAACAATTCAACAAGAAGTAAATTCCGGAGACAATTCGGTAACACATATTTTGGAACAAAATTTACGATCTTTGGATTCTTTGACAAAATACGATGAAAACCTGAAAAAAATAACCGACCTAATGCAATCATCTATGATCCAACTTCAGGAAGCAGGTGCAGAAATTTCAGGACGATTGGCAGAGGCAGAATTTGATCCTTTAGAATTAGAAGCAGTTGAGGAACGCCTCCATGCAGTTGAAGGACTCAAGCGGAAATATGGTGGGTCTATTGAATCTGTGCTTGAAAAAAGAAAGTCCATCCAAAAGGAAATTCAATCTTTGGCAGGTACGGAATATTCTGAAGAGGAATTAAAAAAACAGATCAAGGCTAAAGAATTGGAATTTTCGACATTGGCCAAAAGTTTGAATCAAACAAGAGCAGCAAAATCACTAGTTTTGTCGACTCAGATTGAGAATGCCATGTCGGAACTCAATATGCCCAGCGCCAAGTTTGACATCCGGATAAGCCAAGCATTTTCAGAGAATGGATTTGTTGATATAAACGGGAAAAGTGCTGAAGGAAACCCCAAGGGAATAGATATAGTGGAATTTTTCTTGTCTGCCAATCCCGGTGAACCTGTCAAACCATTAGCTGCCATTGCATCCGGGGGTGAAATATCGCGGATCATGCTAGCCATCAAGACAGTTTTCCAGGATTTGGACCCTGTGCCCACATTAGTCTTTGATGAGATTGACACAGGAATTTCAGGAAAAGCCGCGGAAAAAGTCGCTGACCAGTTATTGAAACTTTCCAGATCAAAACAAGTTTTTTGTATTACCCATTTATCTCAAATCGCCCGGAAAGCAGATCATCATCTTCATATTGATAAACATTTTGAGAATGGAAGAACATTTGTACGGGCAAATTATTTAAATGAAACCGAAAGCCCTCATGTGGTGAATGAACTCATGATGGGCACAGAAACTTTATTGACATAATGGATAAAATATTAATTGAAGGACAAAAACCTCTGTCAGGATCTGTAAAGATCAGTGGCGCGAAAAATGCGGTACTGCCCATCATGACGGCTGCTTTAATGGCTGAGGGGACATCGGTGATAACACGAGTTCCGAATTTGCGGGACACGCGTACCATGATTAAGCTCCTAGAAATTGTAGGTGCTAACTGTTCGTTTGAGAATGGCAGATTGGAGATAGACAGTGCTGGCGTGAATAATCCGGAAGCACCCTACGATTTGGTAAAAACTATGCGAGCCTCTTTTTACGTGTTGGGTCCATTGATAGCTCGATTTGGCATGGTTAAAGTTTCCCTTCCCGGAGGCTGTGCTTGGGGGCCTCGTCCCGTGGATTTTCACCTAAAGGGATTGGAAAAACTCGGAGCTAAAATCACTTTGGAAAGCGGTTATATTCTTGCAGAGGCAGACCGGCTTATGGGAACTGAGATTAGTTTTGAATTTCCATCAGTAGGCGCAACCGGGAATATTGCCATGGCCGCTGTTACGGCTGAAGGAACCACAATCATCGAGAATGCAGCACGGGAACCGGAGATTGTTCAACTCTGTGAATATTTGAATGATATGGGTGCTTGTATTGGTGGAATTGGGACCACGCGACTCACTATTGATGGTGTGGATAAACTTCATCCGGCTAATGTGGAAGTAATTCCGGACAGAATTGAAACAGGTACGTTCCTCACTGCCGGTGCTATCTTGGGTGAAATCACATTGTTGGATGTGAATCCGCAACACTTGGATGCCGTGCTATTAAAATTAAAGGAAG
>CAXFCD010000021.1:0-2233 GCA_964001155.1 uncultured bacterium
ATCTTATCTCACCGGAAGACGTGTGGAATGGGATCCGGTAAAACGCAGATTGATTTAATTCACAAGCTAAAAAGGTATTTATGACAAAAAATTCACGCTTGGGCACCATGATGTTTCTCCAATATGCATTGTGGGGAGCGTGGTTACCAGTAACAGCTCGTTTTTTATCTGCGCCCGTTGTCGATGGTGGACTGGGATTTTCCGGTTCTCAAATTGGGATGATCTTGGGATTGGCCGGTTCCATTGGGGCCGTAGCTGCGCCGTTCATTGCAGGGCAAATCGCAGACCGTTATTTCAATTCTGAACGAATTTTAGCATTTTTGGTCACTGCCGGCGGACTCGTAAAATGGATGACAGCTTATCAAACCGAGTATATGCCATGGCTAGTATTGTCCATTGTTTATAGTATACTGTACATGCCAACATTGGCTTTATCCAATTCTGTAACCTTTGCCCATATTGATGATCCGGACAATGAATTTCCCAAAATACGAGTCTGGGGAACTTTGGGGTGGATTGCCGCCAGTTGGGCTTTTCCCATGATTTGGCTTCAAACCAATTTAGAGTTTCAGTTGATGCCGCCCTTTGTAGTTGGTGCAGAAGTCCCTGACGTAACAGCGCGACTTGTTGATGCATTGAAATTTTCCGGAATCATTTCAATCGTGTATGGTGCTTTTTGTTTCACCTTGCCTTCAACACCTCCGAAAGAAGATGCTACAGAAAAATTGGCTTTCAAAAAAGCATTTGAACTTTTCAGTATGAAATCTTTCACTGTGTTGGTGATTGCAAGTTTAGCTGTGAGTATTATTCACCAAATCTATTTTTTACAGACAGGTCCCTTTTTATCTTATATCGGTATTCCCGATAGTCAAATCGGCCCTGCAATGACTATTGGTCAATTTGCTGAAATTCTGACCATGGCGTATTTAGGGTTTTTCTTAAAACGACTGGGATTTCACAAAGTAATCTCAATCGGGGTTGCAGCATATTTTTTAAGGTATGCTATTTTTGGAACTGAAGCTTTACCTGTTTGGGTCATGGTGGTGAGTCAAGCGTTCCACGGATTTTGTTATGCTTTCTTTTTCGCTGCGGCATTTATTTATGTGGATAAATTGGCTGATAAAGATGTTCGCCATTCAGCCCAAACGGTTTTTGGCATTATCATTCTAGGTGGCGGCCCGGTGATAGGCGGTTGGCTATCAGGCTATCTCCAAAATATGTACACTATGGACAATGTGTTCAACTACTCCAATTTTTGGTACACCTTGTCGGGGATCGGGTTTATTACCTTAGCATTCTTTTTTACAACATTTAGAACTCAATTGATGGAAGAGAAATAATATGGCAACAAAACGAATTGGTATCGGATTTATTGGCGGCGGATTTATTACACGATTTCATATCGAATCTTTGATAGGCGTACGTGATTGTGATGTGTTGGGCGTTATGTCCCGCACTTTGGAATCTGCAGAAACATCAGCGGCGTTAGCTCGCACATTAAATGTGGGGGGAGCAAAAGCATATTCATCCATAACAGACATGATTGCCAATCCAGACATCAATGCTTTGTGGATTTGTTCGCCTAATTTCACCCGGATTGGAGTAATGGAAGAAATTGTTTCAGCCATTGAATCGGGGAAAGGTGACCTCATTGGGATTACTTGTGAAAAGCCATTGGGACGAAATGTGAAAGAAGCAAAAAAAGTGTTAGAACTCACACAACTAGTTGGGCTCTTGGATGGTTATTTGGAAAACCAAGTATTTGCGCCGTCTGTCACACGAGGGAAGGAAATCATTTGGGACCGCGGTGCCAAAACCACAGGACGTCCTTATTTAGCACGAGCGGCAGAAGAACACAGTGGCCCACATATGCCATGGTTTTGGGAAGGTGAACTGCAAGGCGGCGGCGTTCTGAATGATATGATGTGTCATTCTGTGGAAGAAGCACGATACATGCTCACCAAACCCGGCGCACCAAGAGAATCATTAACACCAAAAAGTGTAAACGCCTATGCATCGTGTCTCAAATGGCAGCGACCAGAATATGCTCAAATATTGTCTGAAAATAGTAGTGGCAAAACAGATTATCTGAATCGGCCTGCGGAAGATTTTGCCCGTTCGTTGATCGAATATGAAGATGAAGATGGAAACAATCTTGTGGTGGAAACCCCCACATCCTGGTGCTTTGTGGGCGCAGGACTCCGCTTGAGTATGGAATTGTTTGGTCCGGAAT
>CAXFCD010000022.1:0-23618 GCA_964001155.1 uncultured bacterium
CGGGATATCGTTCTGTAAAATGGGACGCCACAAATAATGTAGGTGAGCCAGTTTCCGCCGGGATGTATATCTATACCATTCAGGCTGGTGAGTATAGAAAAACTAAAAAGATGGTTCTGTTGAAATAAGTTTATCCTTTCTGCAATAAAAAGCCTCCAGCAATGGGGGCTTTTTGTTTTAACCCCATTCCGCAAAAAATAATGTAACTTACCCTTTTTATTATTTCAAAAAATTAAAGATAACCATTTCTGTAATTATGATTAGAATAAGCCGACATGCCATTTTTCTGGTAATCCTTTCAACCTTACTTTTTGGCGATAAACTCAAATCTCCATCCCAATTTCTTGGCTATAAACTGGGTGAAAAATTCACATTTCATCATGATGCAGTAGATTATTTTGAGCATGTAGCAAATGTTTCCGAACACATCCAATTGGTGGAATATGGTGAGACTTACGAAGGTCGGCCACTCATTGCTGCCATTATCACGGATTCTGAAAACCAACGCAATCTAGAAAAGATACGGACAAATCATTTAATTACATCCGGACTTTTAGATGGTTCAAAACCGTCAGAAGAATATGCGTTGGTTTGGCTCAGTTATTCAGTCCACGGGAATGAGTCCAGTTCCATGGAATCTGCTTTGAAGACGCTCCATGCATTTGCCAATACGGAAAATACAGAACAAATCAATTGGCTGAAGAAAGTGGTGCTCATTATTGATCCTTGCATCAATCCCGATGGAAGAGACCGCTTCGCCCACCATTTTCGCGTGACGGGAAATGTAATCCCTGATATTGATCCAATGACACGAGAACATCGTGAGTCTTGGCCCGGCGGACGAACCAATCATTATTATCATGACCTAAATCGGGATTGGGTGTGGCAAACTCAGCAGGAATCTCAACAACGACTCAAGTTTTTTAACAAGTGGCTACCACATGTTCATGTGGATTACCATGAGCAATCTTACAATGATCCCTATTATTTTGCGCCGGCGGTAGAACCCTATCACGAATTGATCACACCATGGCAGCGGGAATTTCAGAGCATCATTGGAGATAACAATGCCAAATATTTTGATGAGCGGCAGTTGCTCTATTTTCGAAATGAAGAATTTGATCTACTTTATCCCGGATATGGCGATACCTATCCAACCTACAAAGGTGCCATTGGCATGACGTATGAAAAAGCCGGAAGCGGTGCCGGCGGTATAGCTGTCAAAACATCTGCAACAGATACATTAACGCTAAAAGAAAGATTAGATCATCATTATTGGACAGGTTTGGCAACCATAGAAGCTGCTTTTGAAAATGTCGATAGAGTAATCCAGGAATTTCAGGATTATTTCGAAAAAGCAAATTCAAATCCAGATGGAGAGTATAATAATTTTATTATTCCACTTGATGGAAATGATATGTCCAAGATCAATGAATTGTTAAAATTATTGGATGGGAATGGAATTGAATATTTTTATCCATTTTCTCCCGGGAAAAAGGTAAGAGAAGCTTTTAATTACCAGTCGAATAAAAACGAAAATATGGTCATTAGCCCAGATGATATAATTATTCCATCCAAACAAAATTTCTCTGTTTTAACCCAAACCCTATTCGAACCAAAAACCAAATTATCTGATACGCTCACATACGATATCACTGCTTGGGCATTGCCCTATGTTTATGGCATAAATGCATTTGCGACCAAAGATGAACTTAAACTGGGTAATCTTGTGGAATTAACCGATCGCGGACCAACAGCATCTTTTGAAAAAGGGCATTATGGTTTAATCGTAGAATGGGGATCCATGAACGCCTTGAAATTCTTGGCAGAAATTTTTAAGGAAAAGGTTGTTGTTCGAGTTGCAGAAAAACCATTCTCAATCAGTGGAAATAATTACAATCCAGGTGCATTGTTTATTTCTCCACGTGGGAATGAGCATTTGGGTGAAAAGTTGTATGAGGTTATTCAAACAGCACAATTAAATCACAATCCAAATTCTATGAGTACACTTTCAGGGAAATCAGATTCCGGGAAAGATTTAGGCTCATCCTATTTTCGCGTGGTTAAACCACCGCGGATTGGACTCATGGCGGGAGATGGGATTTCCGGTGGAAATTTTGGTGAAATCTGGCATTATTTCGAGCAACAGATCGGTTACCCTGTATCTGTGTTTAAATCAACTGATTTTAAATCAATTCCGTTTGATAAACTGGATGTGTTGATTTTGCCCAATGGCAGTTATGGTTTTTTAAGAACGGAAGAGCCCACTAGCGAAAAATTGAAGAAAGAAACCAAAGCCACAAGTTTGATCAAAAAATCGCCACCATCCGAATTATTGAAATGGGTGAACAAAGGTGGTCGGCTTATTGTGCTTGGTTCCGCCATGGAAAAATTTGTGGACCAGAAAGGATATGGATTAGTCAGGTACGAATCTGAAGTAGCAAAAAAAGAAGCCAAAAAATTGGCAGAAAAAGAAAAATTGGGCGAACGGGAAAGAAAGTATGGCGATCAAAGACGGGATAAATTGATTGATAATACCTACGGTTCACTTGTAAAAGTGGATATGGACAATTCCCATCCCTTGGCCTTCGGGTATGAAAATGAATATTTCGCTTTAAAAATGGAAAAGAAATTGTATCCATTATTACCAAAAGGCTGGAATGTGGGAATACTAAAGGATGCTAATTCTCATATAGCAGGATTCATGGGCCACCGCATTAAGAAAAAAATTGAGAAAAATTTGATGTTTGGTGTCTATGAAGCAAAAAAGGGGAGAGTGATCTATATTGCGGATAATCCATTGTTTAGGTCATTTTGGACTAATGGAAAACTCCTGTTTGGGAATGCGGTGTTTTTTGTTGGGAATTAATTCAGAAGCTATATGAATGTAATCTGACTCACATTTTATCATTTTCTCTTAGTAAACTTGAGTCATGCTCCGCTCAAATATATTTTGCATTTTCTATACGGTGGCAACCCTTCTCCAAGCCAACAATATCCGACGTCCGCCTTTTGAGTCAATCACCGATCCCTTCCGAGAAAGTCAATCTGCCCGTATTGGTGATTATCCGTTTCCCACCAATCCAATGAATGACCGCGCCCGTGGATACATCCTTCAAGGCAAAGCCCAAAGCGCTCTCGCTAATTATGGGAATTATATTGATATTGAAGTGAATCCCAATGGCGCTTGGGGTGATTATTCTTATCTCTACGAAGTGACTTTTCTGGCAGGCATTCCGGGGCAATCCTACACATCCAACTATATTTGGCATCTGTCTGAAACTATTGTGGATGAGGAAGGGTTTCCCAAATACAGTATTTGGGAATCTCAGGATGCTTATGCGGCGTGGTATGCGAATGGCGATACTAATTTTGTAGGAATACTTTACGATGCGGACAATGATTTTGGCCGCTGGGAACCGGACAGCATTTCCAGGAAATTTTCCACCAATTTAATTACAGACGGGTATCAATGGGTCTTGGATGATGAGCAAAATAAGTTATTTCTAAGTACCATGGGTGAATTGGATCCGAATAAATCCACATCAAGGATCGGGTTTATTTATCCTTGGGCGCTCAGACCGGAACTCGTCAGTCGAGAAGAACAATTTGATTTATACGATTATGGTCCCGACAACGAAGAATGGACGAAAGATGACCGATATTTTTACTATGGCGCTAACACAGCGGAATCCTGTCTGACGTATTACAACCCTTCCTATAACACAGACTGGCAACCTGTTTCCATGGCGCGGATCAATTCCCATAATACAGAAGTAAGCGCCGGTGAATTATTTGGTAACACTTATGTCACGGACCCCGGAGACACCTATCCTTTATTAGCACATTCCGGCTATTCCCAAACTTGGCCGCAGAAGTACAATGAATCTAACGGTAAATATGAATCCTTTTGGCCGGGCTGGTGGGCGGAGGATTATAATATCAATCTCCCGCGATGTTCAAATTCTAGAAAGGATCCAAATTGCTGGGAGGAAGTTCCGGGCCGATTTGTGTCGGATATGGATATTTATATGGAATTCGATGATCGCTGGGCGCATCGCGGTAACCAGGTGAATACCAATAATGAATATAACCAAACCGGATATCCCATGGGATTGCGTGTCATGTCTGTGGCTCACTCTTATGGTGTTTCCTATGCGGAGGATATTTTATTTGTTACGGTGAAAGTACGGAATGAAAGCGGAGATTGGTGCGCAGAGGATGAAACCGGTGAACCGATTCTGGACGACGATGGCAATCAACTGTGCGGCGAAGGGATGATTATGCCGGATGGAACCAAATTGAATCGTGGTAAGGGATTTGATTATAAAGGGACCAGCCTTGGCTTTTGGATGGACGGTGTCATTTTAACCAGCGATAAATACGGCGATTATGGTTATTGGAGCAGCGCAGATGATTTCATGAAATATTATTGGGAAATTTTTGAAGTGAACCACGAAAGGCTCATGGTCAGCATGGCAATTATTGGGGATTATGACGGTGTTTCTTCCGGTGCTTACGGCTATGCGATGGATCCAAATACACCAAACCAGGGCAATGATTTTGGCTTAGTTGCCACACAATTGTTGGATTCACCGCGAGCCACAGTGCCCGTTGATTTAGATAATGATGGTTCCATTGATATTTTTCCCGGAGAACCTCTCAAAATGACCGATTGGCATTGGCTGGATTGGTACGCTCGTCCCGGTGTGACGCATCCGGAAAGTTTGTCCGGTGATTGCTACGCAGGCACGCCGGGTTGTCCCCAAGCGCGAAATAAAGAGGAAATTTTCTACAAACTCATGGTAGGGGATACGACAAATTTGAGTGATAATGAAAATGCCTGGCATTTTCATACCGATAATCCTGGCACAGACTTGGGTTCCGAATTGAATCCCCATTTTGATTCCTTGGAAGGCATCGAGGAAGAACCTTTGTTCCAGCGTCCACCGGATGGTATTGATCCCTTAATTCTTATGACTTGCGGACCATTTAATTTACCGGTAGGACGGGAAGTCCCTTTTTCTTTTTGCATTATTTTCGGCCAAGATGAGGACGATTTGATTAACAATGCTAAGTTTGCCCAAGTCATGTATAATTCCCGTTACCAAGGTTTTACACCGCCGACGCGGCCTACGGTCCATGCGATGACAGAAAGTGGCAAAGTTAAAATCTACTGGAATAATGTTGCTGAATCTTCAGTAGATGTGGTTACCAGTTATGCAGACTTTGAAGGATATAAGATTTATAAAAGCTTAGACGGAGGTGAAACCTGGGGCAATGCCAATGATCGAATCTATAATAATGATGGAATTTTTGTTGGGTGGCGTCCGTATCAACAATTTGATCTCTCCGCTGAAATGGATTCATTGCACTGCGTGTATGAAATTGATGATGATTGCCAATCCGAGGGCATTCGGGGACATTCAATCAAAGGACAAGATCCTTATTTTCCTTGGTTTTCCCTTGGGGAAGACACGGGCTTGGAAATGATACGCTTGGATGAGCCCTACATCGTTGAGAGTGATACCTTTTGGTACATGTACGAAGATGAAGCTGTAACGGATGGTGTCCAGTACACATATTCTGTTGTGGCTTATGATATGGGCGTGGAACCGCCCTTTCAAAAAACATACTTGAATGTTGGGAACGGACAATTTGAAACTGTGGTGGATACCAATTTTTCAAATCCGGATGAATGGGCTGATCCCGATGGCTATGCTTCCATTGAAAATTCGAAAGGGACCACCGTGCTGGATCGGAATTTTGTCCAGGCTTATCCCGGCGTAACCCCGGAAGCAGATTTGAAAAAGGTTGGAGTTGTGCCTAATCCATACATTGTTCATTCCGGTTTCAAGGAAAGTGAACATTTAAGGCAAATACGCTTTACAAATTTGACTGAAAATTGTACTATTAAAATATTTACCCTCAGCGGTGAACATGTCTACACCATCGAGCATACAGATTCAAGTTCGGGAAATGCCTGGTGGGATATGCGTACTGTGAACAACCAGGAAGTAGCACCGGGACTTTATTTGTTTCATGTCTTCAATAATGGCGATGAAAATTCGGACTCTTTTGTGGGTAAATTTGCTGTCGTCCGATGAAAAAAATAGTCTTAGTCTTCCTTTTTTCAACACTTCTTTATTCCCAAACTAAACCGATCCAGGGACGTGTTGCGGATTCGAATGGAAATCCATTGGGAAATGTCAATATTGTTTCCAAACCCTCCGGCGCTGGAACACAATCTGACGACAAAGGCGAATTCACCTTTGAGATGCCGGTGAAGGATAAAGAAATCACTTTTGACCATATCGGCCATAATTCTTTTTCAGTTAACGCCATTACTTTTAAAAATGGTACGATCATCACTTTAGAGGAGAAAGTATTAGCCATGGATTCCCTGGATGTGACGGGCACGGGTCGAGCACAATTCGATCCTTTCGAGACCAAAAACAGTGTAATTGCCATGGATACTGAAGCCCTGACTGTTCGAGGTTATACGGACATTGGCGATGTGCTATTTTCCGAACAATCTCTCGTCATGAATGAAAATATGAACGGGCAAAAATCTTTGTCCATTCGTGCATCTACTTCAGAAGAAATGGTTTACCTTTATGATGGAATCCGAATTAATACGATGGGCGATCCTATGCTGGATTTATCACTTTTTTCCACCTCAGGATTTGCCGGATTAGAATTGGTCAAAGGCAGTCATGAGAAAGGATTAGCATCCTCCGGGACGATCAATTTTATTCCTAAGTTGACCTATGGTCCCAGCGGCGCTTTCCACCAGCAATTTGGTACCTATGATTATGGTGGATATGATGGTTTTGGATCTGTTGGAAATCCAATTGCAGCATTGAATGGGGGCATAGGAAAAGGGAATTTTTCTCAAGTGTATGTGGGGAGTGATAAACCGGAGATTAATACCACAATTCAACGGCAGTTTGCTCATTTGGGAATAAAAAATAACCATAATCTTGAAGTCCGCTTGATGGGTTTCCAAAACCAAAAAAAATTCACAAACGATCGTACAGGAAATCACGTGTCGCTCCTCATGCAAAATTTGATCGGGAAAATGATTCATTCCCATCCGCGAAGAGGCTTTATCAGCTTTTATGGACAAGTTCAAAATCAAACGGGAAATGACTCTACGGTTTTGGCATCTGTCACGAAGCACGATCTGAATCAGGGTGGGGGATTCATCTTTGAAAAAGGAATTCAAAATGCCTTACTCCGGTTTTCAAGTGAATCAACCTTCCTAACATCCAACTGGAAATTCAATGATTCCACTATGGTGACAAATCGAAAAAATTCACTTATTACCGGTTCTTTTGAAATGATTCAACCGGACAATGATCAAAGTATTCAGTTAAAAGATGTGAAAATTGTATTGAGCCAACAACTTGTTTCGGACGAGCGGGACACCAACGAAATACTTCAAATCACCAATAAAGATTGGAAGGAAACCAATGCGCTTTTTACCACATCCTTTTTAAACCGCTCTTTTGGCAAACGAATTCTGATCTATACCAATTTTGGCAATGTATTCCGTCTCCCCAGTTTACGGGAAAGAATTCTCAATGAAATTCATTCTAAAAAGCTGCGGCTGTTTGGATTATTGCCGGAACATAAATCCACATATGAAATGGGAATTAAACTGGAGAAAGAACCTGATGAAAATTCCGGTTCATATACAATGAACATTTCAGGATTCAGTTACCAGTATTCCAATAAAATAAAACAAATCCATCTAACGGGCGTTCCGGTGCAAATTCCCATTACTTTCGGAGATGCTACCCTTTCCGGGGTTGATTCCCATTTATCTCTCACATCGAAGCGAGATTGGTTCAAATTTACCTCCTCATATTCCATGTATTTTTTCTCTGACCAAAAAGCATTTCAACTGCAACCAGAAAAAATGGTACGGAACCAATTGACACTGACAGTAAAATGGTTCCGGCTCGATTTGATCCATCGCAGTGAAAGTTCCCGGCAAATTTCTTCCATTGGTCCTGCAGGTGAATATTTTACCAGCCAACTCAATCCCATCAAAGCTTATGATGCCAATTTTTCATTTATTCTGGATCTTTGGGGATTAAAAACCAATCTTAGTTTTTCCGGCAGGAATTTGAATAATGAAGCACAGGAACTCAATGGTATTTCCATTTATGACCGTCGATATAATCTAAACTTTGGTGTATCATGGCGATGATAAGAACACTTGGGCTATTCTTTTTATTGCTTTATTTCTCCTGTACATCCAATCCTTTTTGGGACGATAAAGAAACCAAACAACTCTACATAAGCGGCGTTGCAATAGGAGAGAATAACACAACGGTTACATCGGTTCAAGTTTGGGCTGAAACACTTGATTATTTAACCAATACTGACCTAAATGGGAATTTCATTATTCCAGTGGAAAATACACAATCCTTTGTTGGCAACTTATCGGGGTCAGTGAATCTTTATTTCTTTATTAATAATTACAAACTTGATTCCGCCACCATTTTTTTCACAGATGGGTTATTCGCAAAATCCCAGACAGATTTCAATAATGAGGGTGACCTGTTGGCGCCCATGGAATTGAGAAAACTTTTTTCGGGAACCACAACTTTACAATTTAGCGAAGAAAACATCAATATTATAGATACCCTAAAAGTAATAGTTGAATTTGAATTTCATGAACCTGTCACCTTGGGAACCTATGTCTATCAGAAATCGGGTGAAGATGATGAAGTCCATTCCGGGTTGATTTTTAATCCCACTTCCGGGAATCAACCTCCGGTGTTTCATCGTTATACCGGCACCGACGATTATGGGAATCAACAGCCGGACAAATTCACCTACTTTGAATACAATTCGAATCATGATATAACGTGGGAATATTTGATTCTCCCGGGGCAACTGGATTTGCCGGTGGGTACCTATACGGTTCATCCTTATATACTTGTTTATCACGATGATTTACCGGAGCAATTTGTGCAGGCCATGGGTGGTGATTCCATTTTCACTTTTTCAAGGCATTATTTGAATTTACCCATGGGATTTGGCACTGATACGCTGGAAATTGAAAATGATTAGAAAAATTGAATTATTTCATTCCTACGGTTTGTAGAGATGTCCTAACTTACCGGGCTTTTATTTATTAAATATTGGAGGACTTATGTCTGAAAACGTACACGAATTTACCGATCAAAATTTTGATACCGATGTGACGCAATCTGATATTCCAGTACTCATAGACTTTTGGGCCACATGGTGCGGTCCCTGTAAAGCTATTGCACCCGTGATTGATGAAATCGCCGGTGAATACAACGGAAAAGTTAAAGTAGGGAAGGTTGACGTAGATCATAACCAAAACACCGCTCTGAAATTCGGTGTGAGAAGTATTCCCACGCTTCTAATCATGAAAGATGGGAAAGTTGTAAATCAAATTGTTGGTGCTGTGCCAAAGAGCAATATCACCGGCATGTTAGACGAAATCATTTAATTAGGAAACGAAAAGGGAAATGAAGCGGAAAGTCATTATCATTGGCTCTGGACCTGCAGGATTAACTGCAGCGATTTATGCGGCAAGGGCAAATTTGGAACCCCTTGTCTTTGAAGGCGCGCAACCGGGCGGCCAACTCACCATCACCACCGATGTTGAAAATTATCCCGGTTTTCCCGATGGGATTATGGGACCGGATATGATGGATGAATTCAGGAAACAAGCGCAACGTTTTGGGGCTGAATGCCAATATAAAACAGTAGATAAAGTTGACTTGTCTGAACGTCCATTTACGGTTTGGGCCGATGGAAATGAATATTCCGCAAAAACGATCATTATTTCAACAGGCGCCTCTGCGCGGCTCCTCGGACTCGAATCAGAGTCCGAACTTATGGGGCATGGTGTATCCGCTTGTGCAACCTGCGACGGTTTTTTCTTTAGGGATAAAAAAGTGTTGGTTGTCGGCGGCGGAGATTCTGCCATGGAAGAGGCAACATTTTTAACCAAATTTGCATCCGAAGTTGTTTTGATCCATCGCCGGGATGAATTCCGGGCTTCCAAGATTATGATTGACCGTGCCTTGGCCAATCCCAAGATCTCCGTGGAATACAATGCTGTGGTGGAGGATATTATTGGAACTGTGGAGTCAGGTGTGACTGCTGTTCAACTGCAAGATACACAAACCGGTGAAAGCCGTACCATGGATTGCGACGGTATATTTATGGCTATTGGCCATGTTCCCAATACGCAACTGTTTAATGGCACTTTGACGCTGGATGAAGCAGGTTATATTGTCACAGAACCGGATTCAACTTACACGAATGTGGAAGGCGTTTTTGCTTGTGGCGATGTGCAGGATCATATTTACCGGCAAGCTGTTACAGCTGCGGGGACAGGCTGCATGGCAGCCATTGATGCGGAACGTTGGCTTGAAAATCAACACAACTGATCGTTTTATATTGATTTTCCTTTTCCTCACGGGCATTGGCCTGAAAGGAAAAGAAGATGACACAAACTAAAAGATTGATCTTTAAGGTCAATGACCTGGAAAAATCCTACGGGTCCTATTTGGCTTTAAATGTCAACAAACTTGAAATTCACCCTGGAACCATCTACGGCATCGTAGGAACTGTAGGCAGCGGAAAATCTGCTTTATTAAACATTCTGGCAGGTATTGAAAAAGAATCCGGCGGAACTGTACTTTATGATGATAAACCCTACCAAACAAACTGGCGCGGCAAACTCATTCCCCATGAGGAAGTGTATTATTCCAATAATCCAGAACTAGAACAATCCAACCAAACCGTTTCCGGTTATGTTGCTGAAAAGTTTGGTAAGAAAAAAAATGTAATAGAGAACCGTTATTTCAATGCAGGCAGTTTCAGGAATTTATGGAGCCGGAAAATGGGGAAAATTTCCCAGGGCGAGCGCCATTGGCTTGGGATGATTTTAGCCTGTGAAGCAGATCCACGCGTTTTACTCATTGATGATTACGGTGTCTTTTTCAATGCCTCAATGGAGCAGGAATTTCGGAATCAACTTACCAAGATGAATCGCACCTTGGGCACTACACTCATTTTATCCTCGCCTTCGGATATTCATTTGAAAAAATTTGCTTCCGTGCTGATCTATTTGGATAACGGCCATATTTCAAAAATACGTCCCGGAATTTCCAGAAAACCACAACGTGACCCACAACGAAATTTCCGGAAATCCAAAAATCGCAATAACAGGCCCAATCGAAAGAGGCGTTAAAAATAGGTTTCATCGTTTCAGGATTCTGACTAACCTTTCCTAACGCATTCATGATTGAATCAAAAAAATGAAATTGGATATCGCAGCACTTCTCAAGCAGTTCACAGACAAGCATCTTCTGGTTGTGGGAGATGTGATGCTGGATAAATACATTTGGGGCAGTGTGGACCGTATTTCGCCGGAAGCACCTGTACCTGTAGTTCATGTTAATAAAACCAATCACCATTCCGGTGGGGCAGCCAATGTGGCGAGAAACATTCATGGCCTCGGGGCAAATGTCACCCTCATCGGGCTCGTTGGCGATGACACCAGTGGACAGCAACTCAAATCCATTCTATCTGAAGATGAAGACATTTCCTGTAAACTATTAATTGAATCCGGCCGGCAAACGACTGTAAAAACGAGGATTATTGCCCAAAGCCAGCAGGTGGTCAGGTTGGACCGAGAAAACCATTTCTCACCAACAGGGGACACAGTAGATATGTTGAAACAGGTTATTGCACCTGCGCTTGCTTCAGTTGATGGTATTATTTTACAGGATTATAACAAAGGTGTGTTTACACCGGAACTGATCCAATGGATCATGGAACAATCCCGGAAAAATTCAATTCATGTTTACGTGGATCCCAAAAAACGTCATTTTGCCGCTTATTCCGGTGCGCGCCTGTTTAAGCCAAACGTGTCAGAATTTTTTTCCAATGTCAATGATGAATCTGAATTGGATGGTGCCGGTGAATCCTTCCGTAATAAACATGGGTTTGATATTCTGATGGTTACCCAAGGTGAAAAAGGGATGACCCTTTTCACCGCTGACAAACGATTCCAAATTGAAACAAAAGCCCGTGCAGTCCATGATGTGTCCGGTGCAGGCGATACGGTTATTGCCACTTTTGCCTTAAGTGATGTTTGTGGCTGCTCTCCGGAAGAGGCTGCCCGGATTTCCAATTTGGCTGCAGGCCGTGTTTGCGAAGAAGTAGGCGTGGTCCCAATTGATACAGATTCATTACTGGACATTGTAAATCACCATCACGATTGAGCCCCAATCGGATGTTGCATCGCTTTTTATTTCTTCTTTTCGTATTCTTTTACATTTCCACCTTGAAGGGCCAACCCGATTCTCGGTTTCGACCTTTTGATTGGGTACTGTACCGAGGCGCAGGTTCAATTACAGCCATCACCGAAGGGTACACATATGCTTATATTGCCACCGAATCCGGCGGGCTGAAAAGATTTAATTTGTTTGGCAATAATTTTGAAGAACCAATTACCAGTGCTCAAGGACTAAAAGACAACCAAATCACTGCAACCCATTTCGATATGGAAACAGGATTAATTTGGGTGGCAACACCTAATCATATTCAATATTCTTTTTCCAGGGAAGGAGATTGGTATGCACGGGAATTGCAGAATCTGGGACTCTCAAGGCAGGACCGTATTTATCAAATCGGTTCTACATCCAATTCGATCTGGCTTCGTGCTCGGTCATCTTATGTGAAACTGGACCATTCCTCCGGAATCTTAGTTGGCGTTTATCCTACTCCGGATGAACTGGACATCGTTTGGAGCAGCGGTCGGTATGTAGGACAGACAAATTTGCATGAAATCTTTATGAATTATACTGCCATGGATGGGTGGATTTTAAATGGGGATGAATTTATTGATCCATTAGGCCGTCGCGTTGAAATCACAACGGGTTTAGTGGCCCGTCATGGCAATGTGTTTGTTGGTACCGGCGACGGAACATTTTTTCATGGCACCACCACCATGGAGGCCTTTTATCCAATGAATCCGGGTATCACCAATACCGACGTGTTTGGACTTTACGATGATGGAAACGAACTCTGGATTGGGAGTGCTGATTTCATTGCATCCAAAGGAATTTCCTGGATGAATCCTTCATCCAATGAATCGGGTGTTTACGAATTTGAAGGAACCATCAATATGAATCCCACATCGGTATATTCCTTACATGTTTCTAATGATGAGCTATGGGCCGGTGGTAACGAACTTATGTTGGTTTATGATATGAAAGAAGATTCTTGGCGGACCTTATATGAGGAGCGAGGTGTTCCTGGTGGAATCATTTGGGATGTGTATGGCGATTCAACGTATATTTGGGTTGCTTCTTCCGTGGGGCTTCGACGGATAGAACGTGCCACGCGACGGGAATTTCCTATTGGGATAGAAAACTTATTTTTTAATATTCCCGTTTACGATATCGAAGGATTGGATGATGATATCTGGATTGGCTCACGGTCAGGTGTTTTCGTTTTTAATAAGAATAATCCCCAAATTCAACAGGCGAAAGATGTAGGCAGGAAGGATTTTCCGGAATTGATGATTCGCATTACTGCCATAGAGGAATTTGATAGAGTTATCTATGTGGCAGGAGAGATGGGCATCGCTAAATTTGACCCGGATGAACGGGAATGGGATCTTCTTTTTCCTTCCACAGTTTACCATGCAAAACCGGTTTATTCCCTGGTGGTAAATCAAAAACACCTCTTTTTGGGAACTGACGATGGATTGGTGCGAATCAATAAAAAAACCGGGTTTGTTCGGGAATATAATTTCCCATTTATTGGACAGATAAACGAGTTGCTTTTAGATGGCAAAATATTATGGATCGGTTCATCTCAAGGCTTAATAAAATTCAAATGGAAAAGAGATTTATAATTAAGAGAATCACGCGATTCAGTTTGGTCTTATTGATCGGATCCAACCTGTTTGCTCAGGGTTTGGTGCGAACAAAAAAAAATAAAACCAATGTTGAGAAATTCGTTCTGATTCCTTTTACTGAAGCAGTTCATGCCGATACAATACGCCTAGTCACTTTTATTGAGATTCCATTTTATTCCCTCCAATTTGTTAAAGATGGGAATCAATTTATCGCTGCCTATCAAGCTTCCATTGCTATTAAAGGTAAAAATGGCGAAGACTTAGGGCACCAGGTTTGGACTGATTCCATTAGAGTAAAACACTACGTGGATACAAAATCCACAGTCAAAAATCGGAAACATTATTCCATCAGTAAAATTCCCACCGGTCAGAAATATGAAATTGTAGGCGAACTACAAGACGCGGATACGCGGAAAAAAGGTATCAAAAAGAAGAAAATTAATCTGAAACCATTGACATCACCACCAGTGTTGATTTCACCGACATTCTTGATGGAATTAGCGGGTAATTGGGGATTTGATTCAGGGAAAATTCCCACCCGTGGATTCAGGGTGAGAGAAGTGGGTTCCGGCGTTGAAATGCTTATCTCAGGATTTGTTAAACGAGGAAATTATAATGTGGATGTGTTTTTAACCAATGGTACAGCCCTGGATTCCCTAGTCAATCAATTATCCGGACAAGGTATTAATGGGTATTTTAGAGAAACAATATTTATCCCAGCAAAAGAACTGGAAGCCCTAAAAAACGATTTTAAAATTGTCCTGACTCAACAAGGTGCATCCGATGTGAAAAAGATTTCGTTTTCTACCTATAAACCGGGCGTATCCAATTTTGTCTACAATATTGATTTGGCCCTTAGACAGATGAAATATATTCTCACCAATGAGGAACGGCTGCAATTAAAAGGACAATCTAAAAAGGAAAAAGAACAACTTTTTTATGAACTTTGGAAAACAAGGGATCCATCTGTAGACACAGAGTACAATGAATTGATGGAAGAATATTACGGCCGAGTTTGGTACGCCAACGAACACTTCGATTCCTGGCAAGCCGGGTGGGAATCGGATCGAGGCATGATTTACATCTTATTTGGTCCACCGGATGAAATTCAACGTACAAACCCTACCACGTCTTCGTCATCTGTCTACCAAGTGTGGAGTTATTACAAGATTAGCAAACAATTCATTTTTAAAGACCAAAACGGGTTTGGCGACTATCGATTGGAAACACCTTTTTTGGGAGCGGGTTTATGACCCTTGAACGTTTTTCCCACAGCGGAATCCAATCATTTAAAAAGTGTCCTGCCCAATTCAAATACCGGTATATCGATCAAATTCATAAGAAAGATGAGGGTATTGAAGCCTTCCTTGGAAAACGAGTACATGAAGCCATCGAGCACTTGTATAATCAGGTGAAAGGTGGTGTCGTTCCTTTAATGGATGAGATTCTCAAGGTTCACAAGTCTTTATGGAAAGATAAATGGCATGACAGGATTGCAATTGTCTATCAAAATAAAACAGCTCGAGATTATTTTTATTTAGGGGAAGAGTGCCTGGCTAGATTTTATCGTCAAAATCATCCTTTTTCAGAACCTGTTATTGCCAATGAACATGAAATGGTATTTTTATTGGATGAGGATGAGAATTACCGAATTAAAGGAATCGTAGACCGTATTGATCATGATGGAGAAGGGAATTGGGAAATCCATGATTATAAGACTGGCAAACGTGCTCTTTCTCAGAATGCAGCGGATAAAGATCATCAACTGGCTTTATATCAAATTGGTCTCATGGCAGAAACAGAAGAAATCAAATCCGTGAAATTGGTTTGGCACTTTATTCAGCATGGGATTAAGGTTGAATCCAAGAGAAGCCCGGCGGCGATTCGAAAGGTCATCAACGCGACGAAAAGATCCATCGATGAGATTCGAGAAAAAATAAAAAACGGTGGCGAATTTTATCCGAAAGCGTCCATTCTTTGCAATTGGTGCTACTATTGGGAAGAATGCCCCATACAATCCGGCACGAACCCCTACATGATTCCATAATATGAAATCATTCACATCGCAAGAAACTGAGGCCATCCAAGCAGCCATTGAAGCAAAGGACTTAGATGACACCCATAAACAGGTGTTAGCCGGATTAATCAAAAAACCCGATCAAAACGAAGATGGTGCAACGTTATATGTTGACGGTGCTGCTGACCTCCATTCAAAAACAGCGGGGATTGGCGGTGCGATTTTCATGAATGGACAGGAGATTTATTCTTTTGCTGAACCCCTGACCGAAAAAACCAACAATGAAGCTGAGTATATGGCCATGATTAAAGGTATTCAAGTTTCACTTGAACTCAATATAAAAAGTCTAAATATATATTCTGATAGTGAGTTAGTCGTAAAGCAGGTGAACGGGGAATACAAGATTAAAAATGACCGAATGAAACGGTTGCATACTATGGTCTTATCGGAATTAAATCGTTTGGAAAATTGGTCTTTAATTCACGTCTTACGTCAAAAGAATAAACGTGCTGACGCCTTAAGTAAACAGGGAATGCAACTAGCACGAAACAGTCAATAAATTGTATAAATGTTTTTTATTCCAACTGGCTTTTCTCTGTAGATTCCATACTCTAATTTGATCTCTTTTAGAAAATTTACTCTATGGCATCTATTAATTTTCCCAATTTAGTCAACTGGATCTCCGGTGATGTGGCCATCGACCTGGGCACTGCCAATACGCTTATTTGGCTCAAAGGCCGCGGTATTGTGGTGAATGAGCCGTCCATTGTCACCCGGAATGTCCATGATGATTCTATTGTCGCCGTAGGCGAAGAGGCCAAGGCAATGCTGGGGCGAACCCACCGTGAATTGGAAACTATCCGTCCATTGCAGGATGGTGTGATTGCCGATTTTAAAATGACGGATGGTATGCTCCAGGGATTTATTCGAAAAATTAACCTGAATCGCCTTGCACGACCAAGAATGGTAATTTGTGTGCCCTCCGGCGTCACGGAAGTGGAGCGCCGTGCGGTGAAAGATTCAGGGGAAAGGGCCAATGCGCGGGAAGTGTATTTGATCGAAGAACCGGTTGCTGCAGCCATCGGCATTGGCTTGGACATCAGTAAGCCTGTGGGGAATATCATCGTAGACATCGGCGGCGGTACAACAGAAATCGCGGTTATTTCTCTCAATGGTGTGGTGACGAAAGAAACCATCCGCATTGCTGGGGATGAAATGGACGAAAGTGTGCTGCAATGGTTCCGAAATGAACATAAACTTGAGATTGGCCTGGGCATGAGTGAAAAAATCAAAAAATCCGTCGGTTCCGCCATGAAAATGAGTTCAAAAGATATTGCTTTAAAAGGCAGAGATCTTGTTTCAGGCATTCCCAAAACTATCGAAGTTTCTTCAGATGAGATTCGACAAGCACTGAAAGATCCGGTCAATCAAATCGTGGAAGCAGTAAAAAAATGCTTGGAACATACACCACCTGAACTGGCAGCAGATATTTTGGAACGGGGTATTATTCTTGCTGGGGGCGGCAGTTTATTAAAAGGGATTGATCAAATAATCCGCGAACGAACGAATGTCCCTGTGAACGTGTCTGAAGATCCGTTATTATCTGTTGTGAAAGGGACCGGGATGGTGTTGGAAAACCTGAAAAAATACGAAGCTGTTCTGTTGTAGAGACTTATGCGTGGCCTTTATCTTGCGATTGTTCGTAATAAAGATCATCTTCTTTTCGCCCTCTCTTTAATTTTATCTACCTTCCTTCTTCTAAATAATGATAATCCACGGATGGGAGTTATCCGGGGGAAAACAAGCGAAATTGTGGCTTTCATTTCTTCGCCCATGACTTGGGTAAAATCCCTCATGTTCTTAGAGGAAGAAAATCAACTCCTTCGTGAGAAAAATTTAGCCCTTTCCTTACAAATTGAATCCATGCTTAACCTTCATCGGGAAAATGAGCAATTATTGAGCATGTTGGATTTTAAGCGGCAGACAAAATTGTACTTAAAACCGGCCAGGGTTGTGAATAAAGGAATCCAGCCCAATTTACTCTCTATTGTGATAGATGCAGGTCAGGAAGATGGCATTGAAAGAAATCAACCGGTGCTAACATCAAAAGGAGTGGTTGGAAAAACAATAGAAACTGGGGCATCCGCTTCCATTGTACAATTGATTACAGACGTTAATTATAGATTGAGTGTCAGAATTTTACCCAGCGGTGCAACCGGCATTCTGCGTTGGTTGGGTGATGGGAAAGGGCAAATCAGGGAGGTTCAAAAAAATGTTGATATCAATATAGGCGATAAAGTGATTACCTCAGGCTTCAGTGATATTTATCCGGCAGAACTTCCTGTAGGCGAAGTGGCCGGTGTGTATGATGAACGAGGCAGTTTTCAGAAAGTCGTCAATATTAATTTGCCTAATGACATGAGTGCATTTCAGTACGTATTTGTCATCATAGAGGATAGCTATGAAATGGACTGATTTGTTGATTCCCGGCTTTTTTATATGGCTGGTCCAATTGTTGCTTGCTGATTTTTTAGCCGTAGAAACAATTCGTCCCGACTTTTTGGTGATTCTTGTGTTGTATTGGGCGGTGAAATATGGACGAACAGTTGGCACGGTGGCAGGATTTTTCATTGGTTTAACAATTGATTTGTCAGGAACTGCATCCTTTTTTGGGTTGTCCCCATTGATTTATTCAATAACCGGATATTTAGGCGGTTATCTTATGGGAACTTATTCCCGGTTGAACCCTATTCATTTTTCTGCAGCTTGGGTTGCGATCCTTGCGCTTCAATTTATGATATTTTGTGTGGTTCAATACCAAGATATATGGGTGAGTAATCCGCAATTATTTTTAGGGAAATGGTTTGGGACAACTCTTTACACACTTTGTTTTGCAGGTATCCTGCAAGTGATTTATCCATTGCATAAAATGAACTGATGCTTAAAGCAGAAAATATTGTATCGTTTCGTCAGTACTTAGTCGCCATTGGGATTACTTGGTTTCTGATCTTTATATTACTGGCACGATTTTTCCAAATCCAAGTTTTGGGTCATGATCGGTATAAAGAAAAAGCAAACACCAATCGAATCCGAAAAGTAACCACCACAGCACCCCGGGGCCTAATTCTCGATAGAAATGGCCAGATTATAGTGGATAATCTTCCAACTTATGTTCTAACGGCTATTCCCGGAGAATTGTCCGAGAAGGGTGAAAAGTTTGGACTGATTTCCAATACCATCGGTTTGGATTCCCTGACGGTGACCAAAAATTATAAAAAATATTACCGCGGAAAATTCATCCCCACCCGTTTGGCTAAAGATTTGACCTTTCACCAAATTTCCAAATTGGAAGAAAACCGCCTGAATTTGGAGGGCGTTTATTATCAGCAAGTCCTGGAACGATATTTCCCATCGAAAGTGCGCGCTTCTCATATTTTAGGATACTTGAAAGAGGTAGATAAAACCGTACGCCAATCACTGGAAAAAAGGAATGAATATGAATTGGGTGATATGATTGGCTGGAACGGATTGGAAAAAAAATATGAATCTTACCTGAAAGGGAAGCGAGGCATTTATTTTTATGAGGTGGATGCTTTTGGCCGGGAAGTGGGACATGTAACAGAATTACAACCACAAAATCCCGAACCGGGTCAAAATATTGTAACAACCCTTGATATTCATGTTCAGAAAATCCTTGAAAATCTCATGACAGGAAAGCGAGGCGTAATTCTTGTTGGTATTCCCAAAACAGGAGAAATTCTTGGTGCTGTCAGTTCTCCAGATTATAAACCTGATTTATTTACGGGACTCATGCTTGAGCAGGAATGGGATCGTGTACTTAATCATCCCGATAAGCCATTGATAAACCGATTTCTCCAAGGATTGTACCCGCCTGGTTCCATTATAAAAATGGTGACTGCAGCCACATTATTAAAAAATCCTGATTTTGATCCAAATATGGTTCAACAATGTAAAGGTGTTTACCAATTCGGAGATAGGTTGTTTGGATGCTGGTTGGACCAAGGTCATGGTGAGATGGATCTCACCGCAGCTATGGTGAATTCTTGTGATGTTTATTTCTACAAAACGATTCACTATTTTGATCTCGACGAACTATCAAAGTCTTTTAAATCATTTGGGTTTAGCCAACCCACGAAAATTGATATTTCCGGTGAATCAAACGGGATTGTGCCCACTACCGCTTTTATGAATAAACTGCATGGACGGTATGGCTGGAGTAGGGGAGCGTTACTTAATATCTGTATTGGACAGGGTGAATTGCTTGTGACGCCGATTCAAGTGCTTAATTATATAAATCTATTGGCCTCACGCGGCAAAGCACCGGTGCCCCATTTTGTGATGGTTGATCGTCTGCCGGAAAATTCGCGACCAAAGTTCGAGTCTAGTGATTGGGATAGACTAATTACTGATATGAGGCAAGCGGTTGCTGACAAAAATGGGACAGGGAAATCTGCTCAACCGAATATTTCAGGATTGAAAGTTTATGGTAAAACAGGGACAGCAGAAAATCCCCATGGGGAAAACCATGCTTGGTTTACAGGGTGGTGTAAGGTTGATGATCAAAATTATTCTATAGTAGTATTACTGGAAAATGCAGGTTCAGGCAGTGCTGTGGCTGCGCCCATGGTTCGGAAGGTTTTTTCCCAAATGTTTTCGCAGGATGGGCTAGCTGTAAAATGAGAAAATCACAGTCATTTGATTTCAGAGAGGTTCCGGTAACGATCATTTGGGCAGTTGTTTTATTGACTGTGGTAGGTTTGATTGTCTTAAAAAGTATTTCTCAACATAATTCAGGAGCCTTTCTCCATAATCCATTTTTTAAACAAATAATATTTTTAATCCCTGCACTAATTGGAGCTATTGGCGTTCTATATATACCACGTTATAGTATACATAAATATGCTTATGCTATTTATGCTTTGGGTATAATATTGGTTTTATTACCATTTTATGGTAATCCGCATGCTGGTACCTATCGTTGGTTAAATATTGGTTTTTCACTTTCTATACAGCCAAGTGAATTTGCAAAAGTATTTATCATTATTTCCTTAGCCCGATACCTTTCAGATCATAATCTGCAAATGAAAAACTTTACATCAATTATAATTCCTATCATTATGGTTCTGATCCCAACAGCTATTGTCATGAACCAACCAGATTTAGGTACTGCAATTGTAATGCTAGCTCCAGTGTTGCCTATGTTATACTGGTCTGGGGCTCGACCATTTTATTTATTTTTAGTTTTAGCTCCTTTGCTAAGTATGTTAACAGCTTTTCACAATATTGCATTTACAATTTGGGCTTTTGTTCTTGGGCTAACCATAGTTATTGCAAGGCCTAATCGATTGATGTCTATTGGCTTATTTTTTGGTAATATATTCTTAGGCCTTTTTTCACCTTTCTTGTGGAATTCTTTGACACCATATCAGCAAGGAAGAATTATAACATTTATTAATCCAGAAGTAGATCCACTTGGTGCCGCGTATCAAATTATCCAAAGTAAAACAGCAATAGGATCTGGAGGAATATTTGGAAAAGGATGGGGCGAAGGGACGCAAACACATTTAAAATTTTTACCAGTACAAGAATCTGATTTTATTTTATCGGTTATAGGTGAAGAATTAGGTTTTATTTCGGTATCAATTATATTGATATTATTTGGTTTCTTAATATCCCAGGTGGTAAAACATTCATTTTTTTCGAAAGATCGTTTCTCGAGCCTTGCTTTAATTGGTTTTGCAACAGTCTTATTATCTCATGTATTTGTAAATACTGCCATGACTGTTGGATTAATCCCCGTAAAGGGATTACCGTTTCCATTTATCTCCGCTGGTGGCTCATTTCTCATTGCAAGTTACTTAATGATAGGTTTTATTTTAAAGCTAAGTGTGAATTATACTGAATGATAAACTTATTTGATGAAAGATTAACAAAAGGTAAATTCATAGACGATTTGCCGAACTAAATGGGCCAATAATTATGACAAATCATTCCACATACATCATTTCATTATTTTTCATCATCATTCAAATATCAAGTTTTGCATTTGCTCAAAAGGACTCAGAGCGTGAATTGCGTAGGCTTAATGCGAAAATTGATCGTATCCGAGTACAGGTAGATTCTCTAGAACTTGATAATCAAATTTTACTGCCTGAATTAATGTCTGCATTTAAGCAAGCTGTTAAAAGTAAAGCACAGCAAGATTCGGTTACATTAGTTGTATTGAAAAGAATAAATACACTAAGTAATAAAATTGCTAATTTGGAAAATAAATCAACATATATGGACAGTACAGCATTAGAGATTTTAAATAAACTGGTTCTGGTGGAAAACAAAATAGTGACTCTGACTAATAGTTATAACGAAATGGCAAAATTGAAATCAGGTACACCAATATCAAGTGAACCTAAGTTTAATGCACGCCAGTATAAACAAACTTACATGAAAAGTCTTGGCCATTTTCAAAACCAGGAGTTTAATGAAGCGATTATCGGATTCCAGGAATTAGTAAAATCAGATGCAACAAATGATTTGGCAGATAATAGTCAATATTGGCTTGCAGAATGTTATTATTCTCGGAAAGATTTCAAAATGGCTATTGCAGAATTTGAAAAAGTTTTTACTTACGCCGGAACAGACAAAGACGATGATGCGCAACTTAAAATTGGACTTTCATATCAAAGTATGGGCAATATTGATAAAGCTCGTCAAGAATTTCAACGCTTAATTGATTATTTCCCCGGAAGTGAATATTACCCTAAAGCGAAAGATGCCTTGAAACAGTTATCTATTAATTAAAACTAAGAAATGCCTCAAAAACTCTATTATTTAACAACTGAAATCACTCCATTTGCCAATGTTTCTGGTTTGGGTGAATTTTCAGCAAAAGTTCCACTGGCACTGCAAGAAAAAGGTCATGATATTCGCACTATTATTCCTAAGTATGGATATGTCAGTGAGCGAAAATATATTCTTAGAGAAGTTATTCGACTACGTGATATTCCATTTCAGTTTAATGGCTCTGATATGAGCGCCAGTGCAAAAAGTGCTTTCATTCCAAAAACTAGGGTGCAAGTATATTTTCTTGAAGATGAACACTGGTTTAAACCCTTAACAAATTTAGTTTATAAATCAAAAAATGGGCGTGTGTTAGCAGATAATGGAGAAAGATATGGCTTCTTTTCTAAAGCAGTGTTGAGCACCTTGCCTCATCTATTTTGGACACCGGATATTTTTATTTGCAATGGTTGGCAAAGTGCAATGGTTCCAGGTATGTTTAATAAGCATTTTGATGGTATAAATGAATTTTACCAGAATATTAAAACTGTTATGGTCATACATGATTTAGATGAATATGCAGATGTTTCGAGAAAAGATTTAGAAATGGCAGAAGTTCCTATCCATGATTCACTAAAAGGAAAAATGCTAAATGTTTATGAGGTAGCAGCCTATGAAGCTGACGCCATAATTATTTTTGATAAACCGAGTAAAAAAATCTCTGATACATTGCTCAAAAAGGATGGACTAAAAGAAAATAAGAAAAAAGTTTCTGTAGTAAAATGGTCTGATGACGAAATGCCTGATTACAATGCTATAGCAGACAAAATGGATAAAGTTTTAGAGAAACTTTCCGACTGATTTATCATATAA
>CAXFCD010000023.1:0-2487 GCA_964001155.1 uncultured bacterium
CGCCACCCTTGTCCCGAAGGCTATTGGCATCGTCACCATGAATTTCGGAAGGCAATGGACTTTCTCCAACGCGGCTCAAGTATGCTTTTACCACACCGATGATGCGGTCAATATCTCTGAAGCTCACACCGGTGCCGGTGGATATATGTCCTGCGGCCGTATTGGATGAAGTGGTAAATGGATAGACGCCATGATCTACATCGAGACTGATGCCTTGGGCGCCTTCAAATAAAATAGATTGGCCTGACTTATGTGCGTTATAGAGTTCTACCGATGTATCAAAAATATAAGACTTTAGCTGTTGGCCATACTCTACATAAGTGTTAAAAATTTCTTCTTGGCTCATCTCAAGGGTTTGTCCCAGTGACTTTTCCATGAGCCCTTTGGCGAAGCTATATCCTTTGGTCAATTTTTCTTCGAACACCTCCGGTTCTAACAGGTCGATCATACGGATGCCGTTCCGGAACATTTTATCCGCATAAACAGGGGCGATACCGCGGTTGGTACTGCCGGCAGCAAGATTGCCTTGATGTCCGGAAAGGGCGCCGTCTAATGCAATATGGTAGGGCATAATTACGTGGGCCCGATCACTTACCATGAGTTTGGGGTTGATCCCTTTTTCTTTTACATAAGCAATTTCATCCAGAAGCGCTTTAGGATCCACAACCACACCGTTGCCGATGATAGACGTGGGCGTGCCATACACAATACCGGAAGGAATGAGATGAAGTTTGAAGGTGGTACCTTCCACGATGATGGTGTGGCCGGCATTGTTGCCGCCGTGAAACCGGACGACATAGTCGGAATCGCCGGCAAAGAAGTCAGTAATCTTTCCTTTGCCTTCGTCGCCCCATTGAGCGCCGACAATTGCAGTGATTTTAGACGGGTTGGAAGACATGAATTGCCCTGGTTTGGTTTGGTACGGTGGCGACAAATGTCACAAAAAATAAAGAATATGAGAGCCGGAAATTATGGAGATAAAAATGGGAATAAAACGTCTATTCAGTATCTTTTTTATGGAGGCCCGCTTTCTTTTTGGCCCAATCCAAAACTCGTTTCACCGGCGGAAAATAATCCGCCAAAATAATCAGTCCTGGTATCCCGAACATCCATCCCTGGAAAATAGGAATCAACCCACCGATAAGTCCGATGATAACGAGTATAATTCCAAAAGTGATTCTGGCGGTTTTTTTGATCATTGGATTTGATAAATTAAATCATGGTTGATCATTTTATCAAAATTGACATTGCCTTGTTTCAACAAATGTCTTCCCAAAAAGCCATAAACCAATTCATTCAATAAGGATGTTGAAACTTTAGCAGGCAAGGATCCCACATCCATGACCCAGCCAATAATAGGTGAAAACAATGGAATATCAGAGAAGTCCAAATGCTCTGTTTCTTTGATGATTAATCTGTATTTTGGATTGGATGAATGTGCCATAAGATTATCCAGCCTAGGATAATTACCGGGGTAGTCTGAGCCCTCCCAGGTGGGTCGTCCCATAAATAAAAAAGGAACATGCACACCTGCATCGATTGTTTGTTGCGGTACAGGGCTAATCCAGCTATCCAGAACAAAACAGGCTTTTATACGATTATCACCATGAGCCGCCACTGTTGCCGTGGAGCCGCCATAAGAGTGACCACCAACAGCAATCTTTCCCAAATCCATTTTTCCGGTAATCTCTAACTGCAATCGTCCATCTTGAATTTTTTCTAATTGATCCAAAATAAATTGAATATCTTTAAATCGAGTCTCCATTTGCATTTTTCGTATGGAGATACTGTCTGGATGTCCAGTGATATCCGAACGATAATCTGCAATACTGCCATCCGGGAAAATGGTAATATTTGCATCGTAGCTGTGGTCCGGGGCGATCACAATATACCCGCGACTTGCCAAGTATTCGTACATGGCTTGGTGCAAATGTCGCGAGCCTGTAATTCCATGGGAAAAAATAACCACCGGAAATAAATCATCGGATTGAACACATGGCAGTTCTTTATGGCTGTTGGTTAAAATGTAGTGCAGGTGTCCGGGAATAAATTCCGGAATTGCTCCCGCCTTGGCCAGAGTGCTTCCTCGTAATTCTATAAAATCCAAATAAGGTTCCGGTTCGATTGGTGAAACGAGTTTTGCCGGGTACCAAACTTGCACCATGATTTGCCGAACATCATTTTGAATTTCATTTGTAAACCATTCATCACGCGTTGAATCAACCCAATGAAAAGTTTCAGTGCCAACATCAAATTCTCCCCCAGGATCGGGCAAGGTAAAAACTGGAATTGCCCAAGGAACGATTAAAGAAACCCCGAACCAAATAGAAAGAAAAACTTTTGTTTTTGTATTGATAGACTGTTTTTGAAACCGGTGAAATATATATGTGGCAGGCAGAATATAAATAGCAAAAGCAAACTGCCAACGATGACCTTCCGTGAAATGCTGGAACAACATGGCTGCGATAGCACCGAGCAGCAGATACA
>CAXFCD010000024.1:0-2908 GCA_964001155.1 uncultured bacterium
CGCCTACGGAGAATATACCCGAGCCGATCAGGAATCTTTTTATGTGATGGATGATTTTTATAATGATGAATTTGCATTTTTCCCCGATTCAACCGATGCAGGTAATGTTGAACGGAGAGCAGGTCTGGGAATTGAAATTGAGGCTCGAGGCTATCAATGGAATCATCCTGCTGCTGAAGATATCATCATTGTAACCTACTTGATTACCAATGTGGGCACCGGGACCTTGGATAGCGTTGTTTTCGGCATGTATGGTGATGCAGATGTTGGGGGCTCTTCTGATTTTCACGATGATGATGCTTGGTTTGATACTGAAAACGATATGGTATTCCAATGGGATCATAATGGCTGGAGTAATTCCTATGGCGGGTTCAAACCTGTCTATTTCGGTTGGAGCTTTTTAGAATCTCCCGGAAATCCCAATGATGGCATTGACAATGATGGAGATGGCATGGTGGATGAAAGTCAGTTCGATGGGATTGATAATGATGGAGACTGGTTAGTAGATCGGGATGATATTGGTGCCGATGGACTCGCTGAATATCATATCAATTATCCAGGCCCTGATGAAGATGGAACCGAGGGGAATGGTGTACCGGACGTGGGCGAACCTAATTTTGAAATAACCGATAATGATGAATCGGATCAAATCGGGTTAACCAGTTTTTATTCAGCGTCTTACCCCACCGTTTATGTTGATAATGATGAGGTGATGTGGAATCAGTTAAAACCGGGAGCATTTCAAACACCAACCCAAAATCAAGATCAAACGTTTTTATATGGCTCCGGATATATTTCATTAAGTCCCGGTGAGAGTAAAAAGTTTGCAATTGCCATGGTGTTCGGTGAAAACATGGCGGATATTTTGCGTAATGCCAATACCATGCAAAATATCTATGATAATGATTATAGTTTCGCTCAACCGCCACTTAAACCCACTTTAACAGCAGTACCAGGTGATAACAGGGTGACCTTATATTGGGACAATTTTTCAGAAAAATCTCAAGATCCGATTTATGGTAATGATTTTGAAGGATATCGTATTTATCGAAGCACGGATGCAGGATTCATTGATGCCTATACAGTAACAGATGCGTATGGGAATATTACTTTTAAAGAACCTATTGCCATTTTTGACCTAAATAATGGCTTGAATGGGCCGCACCCAATTGGATTTAATGGCCTACAATTCGATATGGGTGAAGATACAGGACTTGAATATACCTATATTGATTCAGCCGGTGTTGTCAACGGACAAACCTATTATTATGGCATTACTGCCTTTGATAAGGGGTATGACCTAGATTTTTTTGATAAGGGGATTACAGACCGTGAAAATTTGCAGGAAATTGCGCCTTCGGAGTGTTCCATTACCATGGATTTAGATTATAAAGGAAATGTTGTCAATGTAAGCACCAACGCTGCCATTGTTGTTCCGAATCCTACCGCTGCAGGATACATTCCACCAAATGTGATTCCAGATACGGTGGAGTTTGTTCAACATTTATCAGGATATGGGTCAGGAGAAATCGAAATAAACGTCATTGATCCATATGCAGTTAAAGATAATAATGAATATCACGTTGTTTTTGATACAATTCCAAATTCAGAGGAAGAAGAGGTTTTGTTCAGTGTAATAAATCAAGAATTCGTTTTGGAAACGCTGACCATTGAAGATAGTATTGCAAGAGCATCTAAAATCAATATTCATGCCATGATTGTAAATGCAACTGACACGACACTTTTGTTTATTAATGGGTCAGATACCGTTGAAACAGATACAACATTGTATGATACAACCTACCCTGTCCAAGTGACTAACAATACAGGCTCCATCGAATACGCTTATGGAACGGATTACACAGTTGATCCGGAATACGGGTTTTTTAATGTGATCAATTCAGATTTGCTAGCAGCAGGGACATTAACGGCTAGCTATCGTTATTTTGTTCTCAAAGATCTTGATAAAATGAACGGGGAATTGGATAATCCCATTTTTGATGGGATGAAAATTATTCTAAAGGACTCAGAGGTGGGCATCAATGCTGACTCGTCTCTTTGGACAGTCGGTAATTGTAATTACAGACAAGAGTTTACAGAATACAGACTTTACCCGGCAGATTTTGAAATTCAATTTGCAGGAAATATCGGAGACACTGTGGTTGTCAATGGAGATACATTGATGGATATGAGAGATCAGGCGGTGCCATTTATTATAAAGAATACCACCCATGATAACGAACCACCATTTTTGTTTACGGATAATCGGCCGAGGAATTACAGATGGGATCCGGATGAACCCATTCTAATTAGGCCGTATCCTGATAGCGATGGACCTCTTATAAAAATCCAATTTTATCAGGATTCATTGGCGATTACGGACACAACAATCTACGATACGGTTATCACCGGGACAGACACAGTTTATACGGATACAACTTTATATGACACAACTGAGTTGGAGGTCTTTGATCCGGTCCAAGGAGATATTTTTAAGTTGGCTATTAACCGTCCGTTCTCCATGGCGGATGTGTACAGTTTTACAACTATTGCTTCAAAAATAGACGCGAAAGCTGCGAAAGATCAGCTCAAGGATATTGCAGTTGTGCCCAATCCGTATGTTGTGGCTGCATCCTGGGAACCGCGTCATATTTATCAATCCGGCCGCGGACCGAGAAAAATTGATTTTATCAACCTGCCCAGTAAGTGTACCATTAAAATATTTACTTTAGCCGGTTTTTTGGTTGATACGATTTACCACGATGATGTGAATGAAAATGGAGCAGAATCCTGGGACTTATTATCCAAAGATGGCCTTGAGATTGCCTACGGTGTTTACCTGTATCATATTGATGCGGAAGGCATCGGCGAAACCACAGGAAAATTTGCGGTGATTAAATAATGGTAA
>CAXFCD010000025.1:0-10591 GCA_964001155.1 uncultured bacterium
AATGCAATCACATCTGTCCATTGGTCCTTATGAAAAAATTGCTTTTTTAAAGAAGAGAGTAATTTATCAGACCCGAAGATCAAAGAAATTTCAGCTTCTGAAATATTATATTTTTTAAATACGGATGATGAAATTTCCTTAACAATTTTTTCTTTAGGTGAATCCAAATTTGGATCACAATCCACGGAGACCTGGATCATGCACTTGGTTGAGATTTAGGGTCATCCGGATACTCCACCCGAATATGATAGATGCCACGTAGGACAGGCAGCATGCCGCTATTCCCATCTACTGTGCCTTTTATTTTATTGAGCTCATCCAGAGTCAACGGGCAATCGGTTAGCTGACCATCATCTATCCGTCCTTTAATGATTTTATCAATCATAGCTTCTATTTTAAAAATATCCGGTTCTTTGATGGAGCGGGCTGCTGCTTCCACTGCCTCACAGATCATGAGTATGCCGGTTTCTTTTGTATCCGGTTTTGGACCGGGATAGCGGAAGGCACTTTCATCCACTTTGCCGCCATTTTCTTCTGCATTTTTTAATGCCATACGATAAAAGTACTCTACCCGCGTTGTGCCATGGTGCATGGGAATAAAATCTGAGACCACTTTTGGCAAACCATATTCTTGGGCAAGACGTAGACCCTCTTTTACATGGGCGCGAATAATTCGAGCGCTCATGGTTGGTGTTAAAGTGTCATGTTTATTTTCACCGCTGTACTGATTCTCAATAAAATATTCTGACTTTGCCATTTTTCCGATATCATGATAATAGGCGCCAACACGGCATAAAAGCGAATGAGCTCCGATAGCATTGGCACAGGATTCAGCCAAATTTCCCACAACAATGCTATGGTTAAAGGTCCCATTTGTTTCCTGTTGTGCACGCTTCAACAACGGATGATCATAATCCAACAATTCAATTAAGGTGAGGTCAGTTGTTACTTCAAAAATAATTTCAAAAATGCCGATGAGGCCATAAGTGACAATGGGCGCCAAGACACTATTGATGGCTAAAAGTTGAATATCCGTTAACATGCCAGTCCAACTGTGTTCCTTGAACAAGCCCAATCCAATCACTACAAAAATACTTGCTGCAATCAATGCGAACATGGTTATAAACAATTGACTCCTTTTTCTCAATTCCCTGATGTTATACACGGCAATGGTGGCCGTGAAAAGGGAAACAATCACAAGGTCAATATTTTGCCCCATCATGAGTCCCATGAGGATTGCCATGGATGTGGTGGCCATGAAACCAATCCGGGCATCAAACAAAATCGTAAGTGTCATAGCACCCACTGTCACAGGAATCAAATATTCCGACCATTCCAAGCGAATCACAAAAATGTGAGCTAATCCCAACTGGAGTAAAAATACAATGGCAATCAAAAGTACCATTTTCCAATCCCGGAATATGGTAACACGATATACCACCAAGAATGCAAAAAAGAGCGAAACCACAACAGACAAAAGAATGATACGTCCTAAGAAACTCCACACCATTTTAGTCCAACCGGCGCCCTTTTCCTGCTTGGTAACAGCGACTGAAAGAGAATTTAATTTTTGGAGAACATCATCGGTAATCCGAATATTCGCATCAACGATCAATTCATTTTCCAGTACCACACCTTGGCTCCTGGGCACTTTATTCAAACTTTCTATTTGACGCCGTTCGGTGATTTCCCGATTGAATAAAAGATTCGGTTTCATAAATTCCACAATTAAGTCGTAACCCAAATCCCTGAAAACATCCCCTTCCGAAAAAACGGATAACAACTCCTTTCGAGCTTTTGTCCAAGCTGCCTGTAAATCATTAAATGTCTGCGGTGATGCCAAATCCGGGACATCGCTTTGGTTGACTGTCACCTGATGACTGGCAATTTCACTGATGGCAATATCATAGATTCCCTCGGTCCACCTGTTCCTGCAAATCTGAATAACTCGTTCCTTATTCAGGTCCAAATCTTTCATATTTTTCGGATCCTGCTGAGGTGTGACATAGGTAAACCAAGCTGGTTTATCCACCGTAAACGGATAAAGCCGATGAAATTCTTTGGTGAGAATTGTCAGGTTTGCGCTATCGGAAACAAATTCGGACCGGGCTTTTTCATATTGCTTGTGATAGCGACGTTCGTATACCAATCGCCGTGACTCATCCAAGCGCCAACTTGCAAATCGGAGTTCATTCACCATGGCAAAGAATTCATTCAAATCGGCAGATTGGTTGGCCACAATTTCATCATTACGATTAAAAGTAAATGGGACTGATTTTTTTTGTTCTCCCAAGTCTGCTTGAAGCCGCTCTTCAGATTTCAGGATAGGAAAGGTAAATGGCGCAATGATAGGTTCTCGGGTGATGTCATTCAACTGGTAAGAATATTTCAATGATTTCCCTAAAGGGAATAACAGTGAGATCATAAGGATCATTCCAAATATGATCAGGTACTGAACCCAATATTTATCCAATAAAAAATATTGAACAAGTGGATTTGGTTTTTGCTCTGCAGCCATTAAACGTTGATGGTCTTGAGAATTTCTCTTGAAATTATAAGTCGCTGGATTTCGCTGGTGCCTTCACCGATCTCTAGGATTTTCGCATCCCGGAAAAATCGTTCAACATCATATTCCTTCACATATCCATTCCCACCGTGTACTTGAATGGCTTCATTGGTTACTTCCATGGCTGTTTCGCTGGCAAAGAGTTTAGCCATGGCAGCCTCTTTCGTAATATCCATTCCTTGGTCCTTCATCCACGCAGCATGATAAACCAACAATTTAGATGCTTCAATCTTGGTAGCCATATCCGCTAATTTGAAACCGACGGATTGAAACTTATGGATCGGTTTTCCAAATGCGTTTCGCTCCGTTGAATACTGCAAAGCCCGTTCATAAGCGCCGAGTGCTGTCCCCACAGATAATGCTCCAATGGAAACACGACCGGAGGTTAATGTTTTTAAAAAGGTTTTGAATCCATCCGTCGGCGAACCCAACATAGCTGAAGCAGGAATTCTCATATTTTTGAAAAATAGCTGCCGCGTATCGCTTGCATGCCACCCCATTTTCTTTTCTTTGGGACCCAATTCCAGCCCAGGTGTATCTGTAGGAATAATGAATGCTGCGATTCCCAAATTTTCACCGTTTTCCTCCACCTGAGATGTAAAAGATAATATACTTGCTTCCCCTGCATTGGTTATAAAAATCTTGCCACCGTTCACTAAATATTCATCACCGCTCTGTACAGCTTTTGTTTTGGTGGCGCCGGCATCGCTCCCTGCTTCCGGTTCTGTAAGCCCGAATGCGCCTAATGATTCTCCAGATGCGAGTTTGGGTAAATACGTATTTTTTTGGTCATCATTGCCAAACAATAAAAGGGGCAATGTCCCCAAAGATGTGTGAGCTGCCATGGTGATGGCTACCGATGCATCTGCCCGTCCCAATTCCATGATGGCAGTTGCGAAAGCCACCATATCCAATCCCGCACCGCCATATTCTTCCGGAACAATAATTCCCATGAGGCCTAACTCAGCCATTTTTTCAACAAGGTCTTTCGGGAATTTTTCTTGTTCGTCCAACTCGCGGGCAACGGGCGTGATTTCCGTATCGGCAAATTCACGCACCATATCGCGTATCATAATGTGATCATCATTAAAAAATAAACTATCCATTGAAAATATGCTCTTGTTTAAAAGGTTTAAGTTTGAATTTACAACAGGAGTTATGTACTTGCAGACAATCGAATGTCTCGGGCGTTCAATTGGATGGATTCTTTTCCTTTCCACACATTGATTTCAACCACGCAAGCGATATCCACAGGATGCCCCAAGATCAGATCCTGGTAATGTTCTGCAAGACCAAATCCGACTACATCAAATGTAGATTGATTTTGCCGCACCTGAAACCTGATATGGTCACCATTGCCAATCACTTTAGGATTACCAACGACATGCGCATTTTCCACGGCAAATTTTGGGCGCATATTTCCTGGTCCATAGGGACTTAATTTTTTCAAGAATTCCATAAACCTATGATTGATATCATTTAACAAAATACGGCTATCCAAATAAAGAGTTGGTTCTAAATCATCATCACTTAAAATCGAATTGGCATGGGATAAAAATGCTATCCTGAAATCAGTTAAATTCGATTCAGAAATTGCCAATCCTGCGGCCATTGCATGCCCACCAAAATTATCTAAATGATTACTTGTTTCTCGGAGCGCATCATACAAATCTAGCCCTTTCAAACTTCTAGCGGATCCTTTCCCATTCCCTTCTCCATCAAAAGAAATGATAATAGCAGGCCGGTTGAATTCTTCCTTAATCTTGGAAGCAGCAATGCCCACAACACCCTGATGCCAACCACGAGACCCCAAAACAATGGCCTTATCCTTTTCTAAATTCACTGTTGAATTCACCATCAAAATTGCATCATCTACGACTGATTGCTGAATGATTTGCCTATTTTTATTTTCTGCATCTAATTCAATCGCTAATTCCTTGGCGCGGACTGTATCGGTGGTGGTCAATAATTCTACAGCTCGATTTGCATCACCGAGGCGCCCTGCAGCATTAATCCGCGGTGCAACATGAAAAATAACCTGGGTCACTGAAAGATCACGATCCAAATCCACTTTTGCTACCTTTAATAATTCTCGCAATCCGGGACGCCGTGTAGTTCGCAATGTTTGCAGTCCATAGTGGACAAACACACGATTTTCATCCCTCAATGGAACAAGATCAGCTGATGTACCCAATGCGACCAAATCCATTAAATCAATGATTAACTTATTGGATTTACCCAATTTTGTTGTGATGGCTGAAAGAAGTTTCAGCGCCACACCACCGCCACATAATCCTTTGAAGGGATATTCGCAATCTTTTCGTTTAGGGTTCAAAATAGCGAAAGCTTTGGGTAAATCATCACCGGGAATGTGATGGTCGGTAATGATCACATCAATTCCTTTTTGATTGGCATAATTGGTTCGATTAATGGCATTAATTCCACAGTCGCACGTGATCATTAAATCAGCCCCAATTTTTGATGCTTTATCAATCCCAAACTCAGATAAACCATACCCTTCTTTTTCTCTGTTTGGAATATAAGGTGTGGTTTTCGCTCCTAATCTTGACAATCCAACTTCAAGCAGCGATGCACCTGTTGTGCCATCCACATCATAATCGCCAAAAATAAAAATCGGTGTTCCAGTTCGAATATTTTGGATTACGCGTTTCACCGCTTTTTCCATATCTTTCATCAGAAACGGATTGTGGAGTTGGGAAATGTCAGGTGTAAAAAACGGCGTTGTTATTTTTGGTTCATTGAGCCCTCGAGATGCCATTATTTCTGCAAAGAGTTTTGGGACATTATAGTGTTCAACAATTTGTTGAACTTGGGATGGGTCTGGGTTTGGAAATTTCCACTTCATATAAAAAAGAAAAATTGAGTCGGTCTATAAGCCGAGTTTTGTCCATCATGTTGACGTATCAAACATGATGGGATGGTCATTCATCTGGCCTAATTGTTGCCAATGAGGTCTAGCAACCTACCCGCTCTTTTCACAATGCGAACAACATCTCAGAGCCTATTCGATCTTGCACCGGATGGGGTTTACAAGCATCCTGAATTTATTCAGAATCTGGTGGTCTCTTACACCACCCTTTCACCCTTACCCCGCAATGCGAGGCGGTTTACTTTCTGCTGCACTTTCCATGATGTGCCATAGCACACCTCTCCCCATTAAGGAGCATCCTGTTCTGCGGTGCCCGGACTTTCCTCCCCCGGACCGCTCACGCGGGCCGAGAGTAACCATCCGACCGACTCAATTTTCAAAAATCAGGTTAATTTACAGAATTATTTTCACTATATAGAAATCTTCCGCACACATCACAACGATGGATGCGGGTATTTGCCCGGACTTCAGTGACCTTTTGCATGGGGACATGTGCCCCGCAACCACCGCAAGCACTTCCGGATAGATTCACAACGGCTAATCCGTCCCGAGCTTGAGAAACGCGGTTGTAGATCGATACAATATCCATATCAATTCCGCTTATCCGTTCCGATCTTTGCTGCTCCAGAATTGATTTTTCATCAGCAGATTCTGATATTGCAAATTCCAATTTTTCCCTTCGGACTGTTAAATCATCGGACAAGGAACCTAACTCTGATTCCATCGTCTCCACCGATTTTGTCAACGATTCCTTTTCTTCCATAAAAGATAGTGATTCAGTTTCAAATACAGAGCGTTCTTCTTTCAGATGATCTATTTCATGCATGAGAGCATCATATTGTTTGTTTGTGGTCACTAAAAATAGTTGATCTTTTAATTTATTAACCTTGTCATTCACCTCAGCAATTCGAACTTCACGTTTGTTAGATTCAACTTCCAGTTCTTTTAGCCGTTCTTTTTTTTCTCCCAGTGAATTTTTAATTGTTTCTTCCTGTTGATTCAATTCATCCACTTTGGTTGGCAAGTCGCCTAAAAGATCGTTTAAATCCTTGAGTTTGGTGTCGATTCCTTGTAATTCAATAAGTTTTTCCATGGACATAGTTACCTCAATGTAAAAAAAATGCACCGTTAATGGTGCATTCTACATATTTAATTTTTTGATTCAGTTCCACGGGATGATTTCAAACATCTCCCTGCAGGAATTAATTTCATGAATCCTGTTTTAATTATTTTATTCATATTCAGCGGTTGAATTTACCGATATAATTCCTGAATACGAATTAATAAATCTTCGATAAAGCTTTTGATTAAGCGTGTTCTGGGAGAAGAGACTCGACGTCTTTAACAGGCATATGAATTGTATGGCTCAAGCCACCAACGCCTTCTCGGTAAAGTGTCACTTCATCATCCGTAATTTCTGCCACTTTCCACTCTTGGTCGTCAATGAGAATCCGGTCTCCAATTTTAATCAAAAGTTCTTTTTTAGCTTGGAATTCCGCGGTATCTCTCATAGGCAGAAATTGCCAAAGAATCACCCAAATAAACAAGCATCATCAATAAAAATCAGAATAGGCTAAGCCACGGAAATTTTTTAATCTCACAGCTAAATAATGAACCATTTTTAATCTTTTTATTCCATGTTTGAATCTTTCGTTAATCGCCATATCGGACCCCGGGAAAACCATATCCAAGAGATGTTAAATCAATTGGGGTTTTCTTCTCTAGAAGAATTATCCAACTCTGTTGTTCCGAAAAATATTTTAATTCAAGATGAATTGGATTTGCCGCCAAAAAAATCTGAAGCGGACACCATTAAACGCCTTCAGGAATTGGCAGGGAAAAATTCTGTCTTTCGTTCATTTATTGGGATGGGATATTACGGGACTGTTGTCCCCGGTGTCATTAAGCGCAACATTTTAGAAAATCCCGGTTGGTACACCCAATACACGCCGTATCAAGCTGAAATCAGTCAAGGTCGTTTGGAAGCATTACTGAATTTCCAAACCATGGTTTCAAATCTAACAGGACTCCCTTTAGCCAATGCATCTTTGTTGGATGAAGGTACAGCAGCAGCAGAAGCCATGGTGATGTTTTATAATGCTACACGAGATCCAAATAAGAATACATTCCTGGTTTCAAACACATGTCATCCCCAAACCATTGATGTTTTAAAAACACGGTCTGAACCGTTGGGAATTCAACTTGAAATCAAATCTCATAATGAATTCGATATTATTGAATCTGTATTTGGTGCGTTGGTTCAATATCCTGATACAGAAGGATCTATAACAGATTTTTCAGCATTGTGCAATTCTGCACATGAAAATAAATCCTTTATTTGTATGACCACAGATTTATTGGCATTGACCCTTCTGAAAACACCGGGAGAAATGGGTGCCGATGTGGCAGTGGGGAATTCGCAACGGTTTGGTGTTCCCATGGGATATGGCGGACCCCATGCAGCCTTTTTTGCAACAACAGATGAATTCAAACGGAAAATTCCCGGACGTATAATCGGTGTATCCCAAGATGTCTATGGAAACTCAGCATTACGAATGGCGCTCCAAACTCGAGAACAACATATTCGACGTGAAAAAGCCACATCCAACATTTGTACAGCGCAAGTGCTGTTGGCAATCATGTCCGGAATGTATGCCGTCTACCATGGCCCAAATGGGCTCAAAGCAATTGCTGAACGCGTGAATCAACTGGCAGCAACATTTGCAGGGTCGTTAGAAGCAGCGGGATTTGAATTTGTCCATGACTATTTCTTTGATACAGTCAAATTCAAAGCGGAACACGGTTGGCAAGAAAAAGCTGAATTACAGGAATTTAATCTACGGGATTACGGTGATGGATTTGTGGGCGTCTCAATTGATGAAACAACAACAGAAGCACATTTGGATAACCTTTTATTGGTGTTTGATGCACCTAAAAAAGATGACATCGGTTCAACTATTCCGGATGAATTAGTCAGAACAACATCATATTTAGAGCATCCTGTCTTTCATACATATCGATCTGAGACTGAAATGATGCGGTATATCCATCGCTTAGAAGTGAAAGATTTATCTTTGAACACAAGTATGATTCCCTTGGGGTCTTGTACTATGAAACTCAATGCCACCACAGAGATGGAAGCTGTCACATGGCATGAGTTTGGCAATATTCACCCCTTCGCACCTGATGATCAAACAGTGGGCTACCGGGAACTCATTTCTGAATTGGGCGATTATTTGGTCAAATCCACCGGGTTTGATGATATTTCTATGCAACCCAATTCCGGTGCCCAAGGCGAATATGCCGGGCTGTTGGTCATTCGTGCGTTTCATCGAGCCAATGGCGATCACCATAGAAATGTTTGTTTAATCCCCGCTTCTGCTCATGGGACAAACCCAGCATCGGCCGTATTAGCCGGGATGAAAGTGGTAGTGGTTGCCTGCGATAAACATGGTAACATTTCTAAAGATGATTTAAAAGAAAAAGCTGAACAACATAGCGAAAATTTGGCAGCGATTATGGTGACCTATCCATCAACCCACGGTGTATTCGAACACACCATTCGAGACATTTGTGATATAGTTCATTCACATGGCGGACAAGTGTATTTGGACGGTGCCAATTTGAATGCCATGGTTGGTTTATGTCAGCCCGGTGAATTTGGTGGCGATGTCATGCATATTAACCTCCATAAAACATTTTGCATTCCACATGGCGGCGGCGGACCGGGAATGGGTCCCATCGTTTGTAAAGAACATTTAGCGCCGTTTTTGCCAGGTCATTCTCAACTTAAAACAGGTGGCAATCAAGCCATCCATGCCGTGTCTTCAGCGCCTTACGGCAGCAGCAGTATTTTGCCAATCTCCTGGGCATACATGACGATGATGGGTGGAGATGGTCTAAAAAAAGCAACGCAAGTTGCCATCTTGAATGCGAATTATATGGCAAAGAAATTGGAGAGTCATTTCCCAGTTTTGTACAAAGGAATCAGCAATTATAATGCCCATGAATTCATTATTGATTTAAGAGACCTCCGGAAGGAATCAGGCATTTCAGATGAAGATGTTGCCAAGCGACTCATGGATTATGGATTTCATGCGCCTACCATGTCTTTCCCTGTGCCGGGGACGCTCATGATAGAGCCAACTGAAAGTGAATCCAAAGAAGAATTGGACCGGTTTTGTAATGCCATGATTTCTATCAAAAATGAAATTCAACAAGTGATTGATGGCACGGTTGATAAAAATGATAATCCGCTGAAGAATGCGCCACACTCGGCTGAACGAGCCATCACAAGTGAATGGGAACATGGGTATTCCAGAGAAGAAGCGGTTTATCCTGCGTCCTGGTTGAAAGATTATAAATATTGGCCGACAGTCGGTCGTGTGGATAATGCATATGGCGATCGGAATCTTATTTGTTCTTGTCCGCCCTTAGAAGAATACGAAGATTAGCATATTTGCTATTTCTACTTTTGACACTGATTATATTTTACTAAAAACAGATTATGCGTTTGCAGACAGCATCAAGATATGGACCAATATAAATATGTTTTTCAAAATATAATATTGGACACTTATTTAACCTTAAATGATAAAATATTGAGGGCTTTACTTTTACTATAAATTCTAGAGTGATTTAATTATCCTTTCTTTTTTAAAATTTTTATTCAAAATCGATTTAGGAGCAATATTAAAAATGAATTATTACAACTTTAGTGCTATTTTCTATTTGAATAAACTACTTTAGAATTGAATCCGATCTATTTAGTCAATACGCCTGAAACTAATAAGCTAACAATTCATAATTTTTATATTACTTACCTAGGTTCTAAAACCAAATAAATAGTAAGGATGTAATCAATGTGGCATATTGACAGCTATTTTTGCTATATTTACATTTAAAAATCAAATTATATTTTGGGATACATATGAAGAAGAGTTGGATAATATTACTTATACTAACTGTATTGGTAAGTTGTGCAAATAATAAAAAAGATACCGAACCTAAAAGTGGCGAGGACGGCAAAATCGAGAAGTTAGCAGAAGAGGAAGCGGCTGAAGCTAAAAGGTTAGCAGAAGAGGAAGCAGCTGAAGCTAAAAGGTTAGCAGAAGAGGAAGCAGCTGAAGCTAAAA
>CAXFCD010000026.1:0-9950 GCA_964001155.1 uncultured bacterium
GCTGATGCCTTGGATGATGAATCGAAGGATAAGTTTTTAAATTACCCCATCCCAAAACAGATTGTAGAAGCATGGGAGAAGGTTAATGCCTGACCAAACACGTAAACTTGCAGCCATTATGTTCACCGATATTGCCGGTTATACAGAAAGCATGTCATATGATGAACATACCGCTATCCAAGCTGTAAAGAAAAAACGATCCATCATCCAACCACTGATCAAAGATAACAATGGCGTATTTGTAAAAGAAATCGGTGATGGAACGCTGTCTTATTTCAGCTCTGCCATTGATGCATCCACCTGCGCAGTGAAACTACAAGAGACGACTTACGATGAAGATCAGCTCAATTTAAGAGTCGGTCTCCATATTGGAGATATTGTCTTTGATGGTGAAGATGTCTTTGGTGAAGGTGTTAATATCGCCAGCCGATTAGAATCCTTGTCGCCAATTGGGGGAGTCTGTGTCTCCAAAAATGTTTTTGATGAACTGGAAAACAAAAAAGAATTCAATGGGGAATCCTTAGGGTTACAATCCTTAAAAGGTGTAGGACGATTGGTTGAAGTCTATGCGCTAAAAGGTGACAAACTCAAAGCACCGGATAAATCCCGATACAAAGAAACAAAAGTTGAAAAACATACTGATGATGAAGTACCATCCATTGCAATCATCCCATTTACAAACAAAGGTGCGGATGAAGATGTATTCTTTGCCTACGGCATTTCTGCGGATTTAATTACTGAATGCAGTGGTGCTGGTTTAATTCGTGTCGCTAGTTTATCAGATGTTGAAAAATTAGATTACACAAATCTTGATAATAATGGACTCTCAGAAAAACTTTTTGTTCGCTATATAGCTCAGGGCATGCTTTGGAAAATGGGCAATATGTTTCAGCTTTCTATGGAATTGTATGACACCAAAGAGAAAAAAGTAATTTGGTCCGATAGATGGCAAGAGAATTGGGACAATCTGCCAAATATAAAATCAAACCTTTCTGATGGTCTTCTTAAAGCGTTGGATACCAAGCCAAAAGCTGAGAAGAAAACTGAAAGCGTAAATCCTGAAGCCTATGAATTCTATTTAAAAGGAAAACATACATTTGATAAACGGCAAAAACCGGCGGATAATGAAATCGCAATTGGTTTATTAAATAAAGCAATAAAATTGGACGACAACCTAATTGCTGCTAAAATCTTAATTGGTAATATATACAGAGTTTTGGGCCATTATGAAAGGGCAATGGACATTTTTAGGACTATTCTGACACAAGCTGAACACTTAAATGACAAAAGTGGGATGGGAGACATTTATAATTGTATTGGCGCAATTTATTTTCATTACGGCGACTTCGATAAAGCACTAGAATACTCTAATAAGTCTATCGCAATCGCTGAAGAAATAGGTGACAAGCGCCAGAAGGGTGTTAGTCTGAGTAACAACGGTGTTCTGTACCATAATGCTGGAAAATACGATGATGGATTAAGTTATTACAAACAATCACTAGAGATCGTAGAAGAGATCGGTGATAAAGTTGGAATTATTATAGTCCTTAATAATATAGGGCTTGTTTACACCCTGATGGAAAGGTATGATGAAGCACAGGATTACTTAGAAAAATCTTTAGAACTTCAAAAAGCAAACGAAATGAAATGGTTAGAGTTAGAAACAGTTGCTTATCTTTATTATTCATATAAAAAATTAGGAAAAGATTACAAAAACGATAAACTTCAAAAACTAATTCTTAATGCAGAGAATATCGAATTTGAGCTTGGCTTTCAATTATATAAACTTTTAGGTGATGTATCTTATTTAAAATCAGTTTATGAACAACTCCAGAAAAAATCGGCAGCTTTAGAAGATAATATGAAGGAAAAATATTTGAGTTATCCTTTACCCAGGCAGTTACTAGAAGCATGGGAGAAGGTGAATTCTTAACACATCCTCGTCATTCTGGTCCGCCATCCGGCGGAGAATGAAGAATTTCCATTAATTACTGAAAAAGTCTTATGATTGAAAAAACCTAGATTAGGTTAAAAATACCGTAAATTTTCATCTGCCGTAACGGAGTGTAGGCACGTCCTCATCGATATAAACTCCTCGGAATGACTTTATATTAAAATGCCAGACCAACAAAGAAGACTCGCGACTATAGTATTCACCGACATTGTCGGTTTTACAAAACTCACAGCTGAAAATGAGCCCTTAGCGCTCCAATTACTTGACACGCAACGAACGAGTATAAAGCCTATTGTAGAACGATTTAACGGTGAATGGTTAAAGGAGATGGGCGATGGACTCTTACTTGCATTTTCCACTTCAAAAGATGCGGTGGATTGTTGTATCGAGATTCAGCACACACTCAAGAATATTGCCAATCTTGATCTTCGCATTGGGATCCATCAAGGTGAAGTGATCCAGCAAGGAGGCGATGTGATCGGGGATGATGTTAATGTTGCGTCTCGCGTAGAACCATTTGCTGTGCCCGGCGGAATTGTTGTCACAGAACCTGTGAATGCAAGTTTGTTGCGTGATCCTGTTTACCAGACAAAATTAGTTGGGAGTCCTTCTTTAAAGGGTGTTCGCCAAACCGTAAACATTCATTGCATCACGTCCCATGGTTTACCTTTTTCTGAAGATATTTCCGTTGATGCAAAATTGGAAGACGCACCAACGACACCACCTGTTCAACCCGTTCCTGCTGACACACCTTTATCCCAGACCATTCGTGATGTCCAAAATCCATCTTCATCAAAAATGCCCATGATCATTGGCGGGGTTGTTTTAGCCATTGCCCTCGTAGCCGGTTTCATGTTTATGGGTGGAGAGGATACGCCCGGAGGCGATGATGGTGAATCCATTGCGGTGTTACCTTTTGTGAATATGAGTTCGGATAAGGAGAATGAATATTTCAGCGATGGTATAACCGAAGAAATTTTGAATTATTTAGCCAAAATAAAAAATCTTCGCGTTATTTCCAGAACATCTGTATTTACTTACAAAGGAAGAACTGATATATCAATTGCAGAAATTGGTCGGCAACTGGATGTGAGAAATGTGCTAGAAGGCAGTGTTCGAAAAGCCGGGAATAAAGTTCGAATCACTGCACAGTTGATTCGCTCTAAAGATGATGCGCATCTCTGGTCTGAAACTTATGATAGGGAATTGGAAGATATTTTCGCTGTTCAGGATGAAATTGCACAAACAATCGTTGGGACACTCAAAATGGATTATATCAGCCATTCTGAACAAGCGGCACCCACGGCCAGTGAAACAAACATTGAAGCTTATAATTTATATTTACAGGGTATCCATTTCCAGAGCAGACGGGATGAAGAGGGGATGCGGAAAGCGTTATCTCTGTTTAAACAAACCGTCAGGAAAGATCCCAATTATCCTTTGGCTTATGTTGGGTTGGCCAATACCTATTTATTGTTGTGTGATTATGGATATGATTCATTTGATGAAAAATTACCCTTGGCAGAATTCAATGCGGCAAAAGCCATGGAACTCAATCCGAACTTGGCAGAAGTTCAATCGGCCAGTGCTTATGTGAGTATTATTCGCAAAGATGATCCAAAAATAACGGAGGGATATTTCTTAAAAGCCATTGAAATGAATCCTAACTATGCAACAGCCTATCATTGGTATTCTGATTTTTCACGCACTGTTCTGAGAAATAATCAAAAAGCACTCGAATATATTCAAGTTGCAAAAATGTTGGATCCGCTGTCTGGAATTATCAGAATAAACTTGAGTAATGTATATCGTGATTTAAATCGATTGGAAGAGGCTGAATCCACCTTAACATCGTTGTTGGAACTGAATCCGAATTACACAAAAGCTTATGGAAACCTTGCATTGATTTATCGTCGGCAAGGCGCTTGGGAAAAAGCTATTCAAACGTGTGAGTCATGGGTCGAACTCAGCCCGAAAGATGGAAACTCTCATCGGTCTTTAGGAGAAATTTATATGATTACCGGTGATTTAAACAATGCAATTAAAAGTTTAAAACGGTCTGCAGACCTCACTCCAAATTCACCCATTTCCATTGAATATTTAGCGTTTACATGTTATTTGAAACAAGATTTTAAAGCTGCAAAATCATATATTGAGCAAGGCTATAATATTGCGCCCAACACGCCGCTATCGCGAATGGTAGAAGGCAGGCTTTACCTTCATGAAAAAAAATATGATAAAGCATTAGCTGCTTTTGATGATTCCGAAAAGGGATTTGTTGGATTATCACCGTTTTTACAAGCCATGGCTCTCATGGGGAAAGGACTGGTTTATGCTCAAATGGGTGATAAAGGAAAGGCTGAAAAGATGATGCAACAATTAACCTCATTCGGAAAAGCAGACGGAATTCAAAGTTTAAAAGCCATTGTTCAACTTCAACTGGGACAACATGAAGAGGGCTTGGCAGTCATAAAGAAAGACATTCAAGAGCAAAATCCTTACATTTATATTTTGACCGACCCCATGTTCGATGCATTCAAGACTGACTCAAGGTATAAAGAAATCATTCGATTATATAATTTATAATAAAGAAAAAATCTACGATATAATTATTGCCTAATCTTTTTCTGCTTATTAGGTTTTTCCGATTAAACACCTTGGTGAATCTATAATTAAAGGAAAAGAACGGTATGAAGAAGGGCACAATCTTTATCATTTCCCTGGCGTTATTTACAGCGCTTTCATTTTCGCAAACCAATATTTCCGGTTCTGTAAAAGGCGATGATGGTTCTGAATTACCAGTGGCAAACTTACTGGTAAGAAACACCACTACTGGAACCATGACAGACTTGGAAGGGAATTTTTATTTAACCCTTTCTGATCAAGATTTATCTGCTTCCGGTGGTGAAATTGTGGTTTCTTATATTGGGTATGCATCAAAATCCTTCACAGTTTCAGTAGACCAATCTAGTTATGATGTTGTGCTTAAAAAGGATGTTCTTGGACTCTCAGAAGTGGTGGTGACGGGGATGGTAGGTGAACGGCAAAAGACCATGACTCCCTATGCTATTTCTTCCCTTAATAGGGAGCAACTCCAACAAGCGCCGCCTACATCAGCAGAAAGTGCAATTCGAGGCAAAGTCGCCGGTGCTAAAATAGTCAAAGGAAGTGGTCAGCCCGGTTCGGCAGCCAGTGTTCAACTCCGGGGTGCTACCAGTATCAATGCTTCCGGTCGGTCCCAAAATCCTCTATATATCGTGGATGGTGTAATTCTAAGCAATGATGCAGAAATGGCGGACATTGATGCATCTGACATTGAAAGTATCGAAGTGGTGAAAGGTGCAGCAGGCTCTTCTTTGTATGGTGCTCGGGCAGCCCAGGGTGTTGTGCAAATCAAGACATCCCGGGGGAAAGATCTTCCATTTGAAAAAACACGAATCAATTTCAAATCTGAATACGGAACCAATGAATTGCCTAAAAAACCCGAATTGGTAAAATATCATTATTATAAATTGGCAGAATCAAGTTATACGGATAGCAATGGTGTAGGTGTATCTTCCGGTGATTATATCGATGCCAGTGGAAATTGGGTGGACCCACGGGATCCGGCGGGAACTCGCGCTTTAGATGAATTTTCACCGGGGATTTATTTCCAAGACAATGAATTCAAATATGTGGAAACAGGTGTTCCCGGTTCCGGTGATCCTCAATTACTCCCATCCGGCGGATTTGATCATTTAGACAGGTTTTTCAATCCAGGGGAATTCAGGATCAACACTATTTCTTTATCTCATAATTCTCCCACAACGAATTTTTATACCTCTTTTAAAAATACAAAAGAACCGGGAATTATTTATAATTTGAAAGGCTATGAGCGAAACAGCTTACGAGTAAACCTTGACCATAAATTGGCTGATAGATTGAGATTATCCACCAGTACATATTTCAGTCAATCTTCATCGGATGAAGCGCTGGAAGATGTGGGCAGCCCGTTCTTCAATTTAACCTTTATGTCTCCGGCTGTGGATCTGCTCATGGTTGATACTGAAAATTATGAACAAGGTGCCTTGAATGGAACTTGGGACGATACTTATGACCAAATATTCATTGCACCTGATCCTATATTTCCTGAAATGGAAAATCCACTTTATTCATTTTTGTATGAGGACCGAGACCAGGAAAGGAATCGGTATCTCACCAATTTTAGTCTGAGTTACACACCGCTCCGTTTTATGACGATTCAATCAAATTTGAGTTTTGACCGAGCCACCACAGACTATACTAACTATTATCCAAAAGGATATAAATCTACCGTAGGCGGCTCTATATCTGATGGGTTTCTCTATAAATACCATTCTATTTCCCAAGCCATGAATGCAGATATAACTGCCTCATTTAATCAGGATTTCAATGATCTAAGTTTGCGAAGTAAAGTTCGATATTTGTATGAAAATGACCAGTTTGAATCTATGCAGGCGGAAGGTGCAAAATTTTCTGCGAGTAATATCCCATCTTTAGATGTGACGACAGAAAGTAAGGAAATTGGTTCTTATCAATCTGAAATTTCCAGTGAAGGATATTATTTCATTTCCGGCTTGGATTTTAAAAATAAATACATTGCTGATGTTTTACTGAGAAAGGATGGCAGTTCTCTCTTTGGGGAAAATGAACGATGGCAAAATTATTATCGTGTGAGTACAGCCTGGCGGATTTCGGAAGAACCATTTTGGTTAGGGATGAAAGGCACCATGGATGAATTTAAGGTTCGGTTCTCCCAAGGAACGGCAGGGAATCGTCCAAACTTCGTGGCGCAATATGAAACTTACAGCGTCAGCGGTGGCATCATTTCCAAAGAAAACTTAGGCAATAAAGACCTGAAACCGGAATTTTCCACCGAAACAGAATTTGGTTTGGATTTCTCCTTATTGAATCGCCTGTCTGTCCAGTTCACTCAAGCAAATTCTGTTATTGAAGATCAAATTTTATTGGTACCGCTTCAAGCGCCATTCGGCTATGAAAGCCAATGGAAAAATGCAGGAACCTTGGAAAGCAACACTATGGAATTAAGTCTCCAGGGTATTCTCATGGACACACGGGATATTCAATGGACCTCCAATTTTCATTTTGATAAAACAGAACAAAAGATCACCAAATTTGATTTACCGAGTTATACTTGGGCGCCGGATGGCAGCCAAGGAATGTATGTCTTTATCAATAGGGAAGGTGAGCAACTGGGCACGCTTTATGGGAATAAATTCATAACCGAATTGAGTGAATTACCATCCTTTGTCAACAACGCTGAATTTGATATTAATGATGATGGGTATGTGGTTTGGGTCGGTTCCGGAAATGCTTATACTCAAGGCATCTCAGATTCATTATGGGGCACATCCGGCACACTCTACAGTAGTGATAGTTCTGAAAGTGCTAATTATAATTGGGGCATTCCTATTATTTATGTGGATGAAACCGGCAGCGATGTGGCAAATCTCGGCTCAACTGTACCGGACTTTAATTATGCTTTTTCCACAGATTTTCGTTTCAAGAATTTTTCAATCTATGCACTATTTGAAGGACAAAAAGGCGGAAATATTTACAATCTTACTCGTCAGTGGGGTATGAGGGATCATAAAACTGGTGAAGATAACCAAGGCGGGAAAAGTGATGAAAACAAGAAACCATCTATTTATTATGATAAACTGTATAATGTCAGAAATACAACCAGTCATTTTGTAGAAGATGGTTCTTATTTGAAACTTCAGGAATTATCTGTGCGATACAATTTGAATTTGTCAAACTTTGGATTGGGAAATCGTTTAACGGTAGGCGTTGTAGGCCGAAACCTACTGACGTGGACAGAATATTCAGGGTATGATCCGGAAGTGGGCCACGCTGCCAGTGAGGGCGGTTCAGCAGTCGTATCGCGTTTCGACGGGTATGGATATCCCAACTTCCGTACCTATTCCTTTATTTTAGAATTAGATATATAGGAGGGAGACAACTATGTTAAACCAATTCAAAATAAAAATTCTTTTCTGCTTGCCGTTTATCTTTATTGCTGGGTGTGCTGACTTAGACATCCAAAATCCAAATGAACCGGATAAGGACCGAGCCCTAACATCTCCATCAGATATCGAAAGTCTCATCGGCGGTGCTTTTAATACTTTTTGGTATGCCACGGAAAATTGGACACCAACCAATGGATTATCTGTTGTAGCAGATGAACATACCTCCTCATGGGGAAATGCGGCCATGAAAGATCTTTCATCAGAACCACGAGTGAAATTTGATAATTCAACTTCCTACATTGACATTGGTCATTTAGAAACACCTTGGTATGGGTTGTATTCCGCCGTTTCCAGCGTGAATGATGCCTTATCAAGTATCTTGGACGCGGAAAATCCCATCGAAATCGGGATTGATGGGGCAGATACGAAACGTGCGGTTGCCTTTGGTCGATTCATTCAAGGGATTTCTTTTTGCTATTTGGGAGCTTTTTTCGACCAAGCATTCATTTTGGATGAAACCACCGATATGGAAGGTGTAGCTGCAGGAACTGTGGAAATGCCACTAAAATTGCACAGCGATGTGATGGCAGCAGGTATTGCTCATCTTGAAGCCTGTATAACTTTATGCGAAGCTAACACATTTACGCTCCCTTCATCCTGGATCAATGGCATGGAGTTAACCAATGCCCAATTGGCTCGGGTTGCTCATTCCTATATTGCCCGTTATACTGCTTGTGTCGCACGGACGCCTGCCGAACGCGCTGCTGTGGATTGGGCCGCTGTAGTATCTCATGTGGATGATGGAATCACTGATGGGGAAGACTTTGGACCTTATGCAGATGTTTGGACTAATTGGTATAGTTGGTATCGGGAGATCAGTTATTTAGACTCCTGGACTAGAGTAGATTACAAAACGATTGGCACAGCAGATACATCCGGAAATTATACCGCATGGCTCAATACACCAGTTGCAGATCGGCAACCGTTTAACATTCATACTGCAGATCGCAGGATTACCGGAGACACACCGGATTCTGCGGGACTTTATTTTTCACATGCTGGTGAACCTTGGTTTAGGCCCGACCGTGGGACCTATCATTTCTCTTACTATAATTTTGACCGGTGGGAAGCCAATTTCGTTGATGGCGTAGATCAATTGACAACTATGTGGTACGAAGAAATGCAGCTTTTAAAAGCAGAAGCATTATATCGCCAAGGTGACAATGCCGGCGCTGCTGCTATCATTAATGTCACACGAACAACCAATGGTCAGTTGCCCGCTCTAACCGGTGATGAACCTGACTTTTTCAAATGGCTGAAATATGAGAAAAAGATTGAAACATTCTCTACACCGGGATTAGCCTTTTTTGATCGCCGCGGTTGGACTGGTGATGCAGAAACAGGACAGGAAACAGAATTGGTAGCAGGAACGCCAATTCATTTCCCGGTTCCGGCAAAAGAATTGGAAGTGTCCTTATTGGATGTGTATTCCCATGGTGGTAGTACCGGTAACGTCGCTCCACGCAAAACCGGAATGACATTACCCTTCACTCAAAGGTAAGTCTTATTCAATCCTTTTTTAAGATGCTCCTGTCGGATAAGGTTAAACTACTGGCAGGAGCATTTTTTATATTTATTTTAATTCCCAGCTGTTTTTCAGGTTCCGTAGCTTCAGGTGAACTAAACAAAAATGCTTATCGTTACTATTTAGGGAAAGTAACCTCGTTTGGATTTCAGGAAATTGCCCAACGTATTTTATTAAAACATGGATATGTGATTGACCAATATGACAATAGAGCCACTTATCTCGCCATTGATACCCATTGGAAAATTCGTCCTTTAACAACAACAGAGGTCAAAAACAAATTTCATGAATCCAAAACGCAACTTTTGCTTACTGCAACAATTGATCGCGGCGCAACATCCAAATTCACTGCAGATTTATTTAGCTGTTATATGGATGTTAGAAATTTGTGTTTTAATGGACA
>CAXFCD010000027.1:0-10132 GCA_964001155.1 uncultured bacterium
GACAATGTAGAATTTGAAGTTGAATTGATCACACCGATCGCCATGGATAAAGAGCTTCGTTTTGCTATCCGTGAAGGCGGTCACACTGTAGGTGCTGGTGTGGTTACAGATATTGTTGAATAGGATTAAGCACTATGGCTGGTAACAGCAAACGCGCAATCATACAAATTGAAAGTACAGCCGGAACCGGCTATCGATATACGATCACTAAGAGTAAAAAGCTCCATCCTGGTCGTGTTGAGTACAAAAAGTATGATCCTGTTGTTCGAAAACACGTTGTTTTCAAAGAAACGAAATAGTTCGTTGGGAGCAGATCTCGGATCTGCTCCCGCTTTTCAATAGGAGAGTAGCTCAATTGGTAGAGCAACGGCCTCCAAAGCCGTAGGTTGCAGGTTCAAGTCCTGTCTCTCCTGCTAAAATTGAGTTACACTCAAAAAAAATTAATTCTCTTTTTAAAGAGTTAAAAAAGTAAAGGAAATAGAATGTTTAAAAAACTTCAGCAGTTTATCGCTGATGTGCAGTTCGAAATGAAAAAAGTTTCATGGCCGAATTGGGATGAATTAAAAGGGTCTACTTATGTGGTGTTATCCTTATCTCTCATTTTGATCCTGTTTTTATTTTTCGTGGATTTCCTTTTGTCAAAAGTTTTGAATTTCATTCTGTAAGTATGGATTGGTACACACTACGCGTTATTTCCGGTAAGGAAAAAAAGATTAAAGAAGCCATTCTCTATGATGTTTCTACATCCGGCATGGATGAGCAAATCAGTGATGTGTTGGTTCCATCGGAAAATATCGTTGAAATGCGTGATGGGAAGAAAAAGATCAAAGAACGGGTCTTCTTTCCCGGATATTTACTCATTCGTTTGGAAATGAACAAAGAAACACGGTATCTCTTGGAAAATGTGAATGGTGTGATTGCATTTGTTGGTCCCAAAGGTGCACCCCAACCATTGAAACCGGAAGAAGCCCAGCGTTTCTTAGGTGATTTTGATGGTGGCGATGGTCCGTTGCGAGTCACAGAGGCAGCGCCATATAAAGTAGGTGATCCGGTGAAAGTAACAGATGGGCCATTCATGGATTTTTCCGGTCTTGTACAGGAAGTGAACCATGATAAACAAAAATTAAAGGTTTTGGTAAGCATTTTCGGACGGCAAACACCGGTCGAGTTGGATTATCTTCAAGTCGAAATGGAAAATTAAACAAGGTTTAAAGTATTATGGCAAAGAAAGTCATCGGATTTATTAAGCTGCAGATTCAAGCAGGACAGGCAAACCCGGCACCGCCTGTGGGTCCCGCATTAGGGCAGCACGGTGTGAATATTATGGATTTTTGTAAAGCATTTAATGCGGCTACCCAGGATAAGATGGGAGACGTGATTCCGGTTGAAATTACTGTTTATGCAGATCGCAGTTTCACGTTTATCACCAAGACACCACCAGCTGCAAAATTGATCTTGAAAGCAGCTAAAATCGGAAAAGGTTCCGGTGAGCCCAATCGTGAAAAAGTTGGGATAGTGACTGAAGCAGATATCCGATCTATTGCGGAAATAAAGATGCCTGACTTAAATGCCAATACTGTCGAACAAGCTATGGTGATGATCAAGGGTACATGTGTATCCATGGGCATCGAAGTGAAAGGATAAGGTGGCATTATGCAGCTATCAAAGAACATGAAATCAATTACTGAAAAATATGATAAAATGAAATCATATCCGTTGAATGACGCAGTTGATATGGTTCTAGAATTCAAATTTTCCAAATTTGATGAAAGTGTGGATTTAGCCATCAACCTCGATGTGGATCCCAGACACGCAGAAGAAAATATTCGTGTTACCACACCGTTGCCCCACGGGACAGGGAAATCTGTTACCGTACTTGTTTTAGCTCAAGGGCCTAAAGAAAAAGAAGCGCAAGAAGCAGGTGCTGATTTTGTAGGTAATAAAGATTATTTAACCAAGATCAAAAATGGTTGGACCGAGGTAGATAAAATTGTTGCTACACCGGATATGATGGGTGAATTGGGAAAATTGGGGAGAATATTAGGTCCAAAAGGCCTTATGCCTAATCCCAAGAGTGGCACTGTTACCATGGATGTGGCAAAAGCAGTGCAAGATTTAAAAGCAGGGCAAGTTGAATTAAGGGTCGAGAAAACTGGTATTATTCATGTTCCCTGCGGAAAAGTCTCATTTGAGAAAGAAAAATTGGTAGAAAATATCCAAACCGTTTACGACACGATTATGAAAGTGCGCCCTGCATCGGTGAAAGGACAATATCTTGAAAAAATGTCCATTTCATCTACCATGGGCCCGGGAATTCAAATTGACCATACATCCATAAGGTAAATACATGCCGAAAACAAAAAATATTGAACAGGTAAAAGAACTGTCGGAAACCTTTTCCAAGGCTACCGCAGTCTATTTTACTGAATATCACGGTCTGAATGTCAGTGATGTGACCAAGCTTCGCAGTGAATTTTTTAAAGCAGATGTTGAATACAAAGTCGCAAAAAATACATTGATCAAATTAGCGGCTGAACAAAATGAAATCAGTGGCTTGGATGATGTCTTAAAAGGATCCACTGCGATCGCCGTTTCTTATGATGAACCGGTAGCACCGGCGAAAGTGATCAAGGAATTCACAAAAGATAGCGATTTACCCACAGTTAAAGGAATCTTGTTTGATGGTGAATTTTTAGCCGGAGAAGAATTCAAAAAGTTAGCAGACATGCCCAGCAAAGATGAATTGTTGGCAAAATTGATAGCAATGCTCAATAGTCCATTGCAGAAATTGGTCTCTACTTTAAGTGCACCGCTGCAAAATACAGTGGGTGTATTGAATAGTTTAAAAGAACAAAAATCTTAATCTTGAAAAACCAGTAAGGAGTAGTCCAAATGGCAGTTACTCGTGCAGACGTCCTCACATATCTTGAAGAATCAAATATGGTGGAAATCTCAGAACTCATCAGTGAAATCGAAGACAAATTTGGTGTAACCGCAGCCGCACCGGTTGCCGTAGCAGCTGCACCGGCAGCAGGCGGCGATGCAGGCGCTGAAGCAAAAACCGAATTTGACGTAATTCTTAAATCCGCCGGCCAAGCCAAGATCAATGTGATCAAAGTGGTTCGCAGCCTGACAGATTTAGGACTGAAAGAAGCGAAGGAACTTGTTGATTCTGCGCCAAAAGCCCTGAAAGAAGGTATTTCTGAAGCAGAAGCCAATGATATCAAAGCACAGCTTGAAGAAGCTGGCGCTGAAGTTGAAGTTGCTTAAGCATAAGCATTCAACCTTTTATTCTTTTACTAACTAAACATCGGGAGGCTTAATTGGGAGCTTCAACGACTCAATCCATAGAGCGTAAATCTTATTCAAAGATTCCCGCTTTTGTGGATGTACCGGATCTTCTCTCTATTCAAACAAAAGCTTACCAGCAATTCTTGCAGGAATGGATTCCTCAGGAAGCGCGGAAGCAAATTGGTCTAGAGGGCGTTTTTAATAATGTATTTCCGATTGAAGATTCACATCGGAATTACATCCTTCAATACAAAACCTATTACTTAGGTCAACCTAAATACACACCGGACGAGTGTATGGATCGTGGTGTCACGTATTCTGCGCCGCTTCGTGTTCGTCTTGCTTTGCACATTACTGACGAGAATAACAAAAATGAATATGCGCAAAGTATTGAGCAGGATGTGTATTTTGGAAATATCCCCTACATGACCCAAAAAGGGACCTTTATTATTAATGGTGCTGAACGGGTGATTGTATCCCAGCTTCAGCGTTCACCGGGTGTGTTCTTTGATGAATCCATCCATCCGAACGGTACAAAGCTGTTCCAGGCCAGGATTATTCCCGCCCGGGGGTCTTGGGTTGACTTTACAACAGATATTAATGATTGTTTATTTGTCATTATTGACCGCCGGAGAAAATTCCCGGTTACCATGCTGTTAAGAGCCTTAGGGTATTCATCCAATACAGATATATTTAATGCTTTCGGATCTCTTAAGCCGCTGAATCCGAAAAAAGACGATTTGACCAAGTATATCGGTGCTACGGTGACGGAAGATATCGTAGATACACGAACTGGTGAAATCTTCTTTGAAGGTGGAACAGAGTTGACGGCAGAAAATATCGAATCATTGAAAGAAGCCGGAATTAAAGAAATTAAAGTCGTGGACGGAAATAAGAATTTCCATTCCATGTTGCTTTTGAATACCATCGAGAAAGATCCCACCAGAAGCACAGAAGATGCGCTAGGCGTTGTGTATCAGCTCATTCGTTCCAGTGAACCACCGAACCTTGAAACAGCTCAAAAATTTATTGAGCGGATTTTCTTTAGTCCTAAAAAGTATGATTTAGGTCAAGTTGGACGATATCGCTTAAACCAACAGTTTAACTTAAATGTTAATGTTGAAGATACAGTTTTAACTATGGATGATATTATCCAGGTCATCAACTTCCTGATTGAAATGCGTAAAGGAGAAAGGGGCGTAGATGATATTGACCATTTAGGTAATCGTCGCGTTAAAACCATTGGTGAGCAGTTGACCAACCAGTTTAGCGTGGCATTGAGCCGGATGATTCGCACCATTCACGAAAGAATGAATTTGCGTGAATCTGAAAGTATTACGCCACAGGATTTGATCAATTCACGCGTGGTTACCACCGTAATCAATACCTTCTTTGGTACCTCTCAGCTTTCCCAGTTTGGTGACCAAACCAATCCATTGGCAGAAATTACACATAAGCGTCGTATTTCCGCCCTTGGGCCTGGTGGCCTAACTCGTGAACGTGCAGGTTTTGAAGTCCGAGATGTTCACTATACTCATTATGGCCGTCTCTGTCCTATTGAAACACCGGAAGGTCCAAACATTGGTTTGATCTCATCTTTAGCCATGTATGCTGAAGTCAACGACCACGGATTTATCGAATCTCCCTATCGTAAAATCAAAAAGAATGGACAAGGGTCCATCGTCACCAATAAGATTGAATATCTATCAGCAGATGATGAAGACCGGGTTCTCGTTGCTCAGGCATCCACTGACAGGAATGATACAGGCAAAATCATTGAAGAGAAAATCCGTGCCCGCGTGAAAGGGGATTTCCCCATTGTAAGTCCGGCCGATGTTGATTTTGTGGAAGTATCGCCAAACCAGATTTTGAGTGTTGCTGCGGCATTGATTCCATTCCTTGAGCACGATGATGCAAACCGTGCACTCATGGGATCAAACATGCAACGACAAGCTGTACCGCTCATGAATCCAAAATCGCCCATTGTTGGAACAGGAATTGAAGGCAAAGTGGCTGTGGATTCACGGTCTGCTGTCACGTCACCTGTTGATGGCAGAGTGGTTTATGTGGATTCAGAACGCATCCTGATCAAGCGGAAAGATGTGATGGATTCATTGGCGCTTTACGAAGGTGAAAATATTATTGAAGTTGTCCTGAAGAAATTCCACCGAACCAACCAAAACACAGTGCATAACCAACGTCCGCTTATCGTGGAAGGTACACATGTGAAAACCGGTGATGTCATCGCTGATGGCGCCGCTACTGAAGAGGGTGAATTGGCTTTGGGGTCAAATATCCGAGTGGCATTTATGCCTTGGCGCGGCTACAACTTTGAAGATGCGATTGTTTTGAATGAACGATTGGTGAAAGAAGATATTTTCAGTTCGGTTCATTGTAATGAGATCGAATTGGAAGTTCGCGACACCAAGCGTGGGCAAGAAGAGTTAACACCGGAAATTCCAAACGTGAGCGAAGATGCCACAAAAGATTTGGATGAATCCGGCATCATTCGTCCCGGCGCTCGCGTGAAAGAAGGTGATATCCTTATTGGTAAAGTCACACCAAAAGGCGAAACCGACCCAACACCGGAAGAAAAATTGTTGCGTGCCATCTTTGGTGAAAAAGCAGGTGAAGTAAAAGATGCTTCCAAGCGGGCTGAGCCCGGCATTAAGGGTGTAGTCATCAAAACCCAGCTTTTTGAAAAACAAGCTAAGCGCACCAAGAAGGAAGAAAGGGAACAAATTCTTCTTTTCCAGAAAAATGCAGCGTCACAGAAAAAGCACCTGAAAGAATCACGTGATGAGAAATTGACCAATCTTTTAAAAGACCAAATCTCAAACGGTATTCGAGACCTATCCTCAGGCAAAACGCTAATTAAAAAATCTACAAAACTGACCCTAAAACGGTTAAACAGTTTTGATATGGAACGGTTTGCCCAAGATGAAGCATGGATCGAAGATAAAGCAGTTTGGAAAAAGATTAAGGCTGTCTGGCGTTCATTCCGGGAAGAATGGGCCAGAATTGAGACAAATCTTGAACGGGAAATTTTCAAACTTCGCGTCGGAGATGAACTCCAACCCGGCATCCTGAAACTTGCTAAAGTATTTGTGGCCCAAAAGCGGAAAATTTCTGTGGGTGATAAAATGGCAGGACGTCATGGAAACAAAGGGATTGTTGCTACTATTGTTCCGGAAGAAGATATGCCTTTTATGGAAGATGGAACACCGGTTGATGTTGTTTTAAATCCATTGGGTGTACCGTCCCGAATGAATTTGGGACAACTCTATGAAACCATGTTGGGCTGGGTAGGCGAAATAACAGGTCGCAAGTTTGCAACGCCTGTTTTTGACGGAGCCACCCCAGAAGAAGTGGCAACTGAGCTTGCAAAAGCCGGACTGCCCGCTTCCGGAAAAGCACGTCTAATTGATGGGAAAACCGGTGAATATTTTGATAACCCTGTAACGGTTGGAAATATTTACATGATGAAATTGAGTCATATGGTTGATGATAAAATGCACGCTCGTTCTACGGGTCCTTATTCCCTTATCACGCAGCAGCCATTGGGCGGTAAAGCCCAATTTGGTGGACAGCGGTTTGGTGAGATGGAGGTTTGGGCGCTACAAGCCTACGGCGCGGCCCATACTTTGCATGAATTATTAACTGTGAAATCCGATGATGTTGAAGGTCGATCTAAGGTGTATAACTCGATCGTCCGCGGTGAACAAATGCCTCAATATTCATCGCCTGAATCTTTTAATGTAATGATCAAGGAACTCCAAGGTCTTTGCATTGATGTAGAACTTGATTAATAAGGAGTACTTGCTTTGACTTACATCCAATCAACTAGTATTGATACCTCGAAAAATTATAATTCAATCACCATCGGATTATCGTCTCCGGAAATGATTCTTGCCCGTTCTTACGGGGAAGTATTAAAACCGGAAACGATAAATTACCGCTCATACAAACCGGAAAAAGATGGCCTTTTCTGTGAAAAGATCTTCGGTCCGGTGAAAGACTATGAATGTCATTGCGGTAAATACAAAGGAATCCGGTATCGCGGCATTATTTGTGACCGTTGTGGTGTTGAAGTCACCCGTAAAAAAGTTCGCCGGGAACGTATGGGACATATCACCCTAGCTGTTCCGGTTGTTCATATTTGGTATTTGCGGTCTATCCCCAGCAAACTGAGCTATCTTGCAGGGAAAAGCACCAAAGACCTTGAGCGGGTGATCTACTTTGAAATGTTTATGGTCATTGAACCTGGTGCAAGCGGCATGGAGCAGTTTGAGTTGATCGAAGAAGATGAATATTTAGAACTCGAGCAGCAATTTGGATATATGGCTGTGTCCGAAGAAGACAGGGATAATGAAAATTATTTCTTAGCTACCATGGGCGGCGATGCAGTAAAGGAAATGCTGTCTAGGATCAATATCATTGATTTGAAAAAAGAGCTCATCGATGTGGTCAAAACTTCCAAGTCGAAGCAAAAACGCGCTGATGCCTTAAAGCGACTGAAAGTTGTCCAAGCCTTTGTTCCGGATCCAACGAAAAAACGATTAAATAAACCGGAATGGATGATTGTATCTATTCTGCCGGTCATCCCGCCAGAATTACGTCCCCTTGTCCCATTAGAAGGTGGTCGCTTTGCTGCCTCAGACCTGAACGATTTATACCGCCGGATCATCATTCGGAATAACAGGTTGAAACAGTTGATGGAAATCAAAGCTCCGGACGTCATTTTGAGAAATGAAAAACGGATGCTTCAGGAATCTGTGGATGCTTTATTTGATAATAACCGTCGCAAGACAGCCATCCGCAGCGGTTCACGGCGACCCCTAAAATCTCTCTCTGATATGTTGAGAGGGAAAACAGGGCGTTTCCGTCAAAATCTCTTAGGGAAACGAGTTGATTATTCTGGGCGTTCGGTTATTGTCGTGGGGCCGGGTCTCAGTCTTCACGAATGTGGGATGCCTAAGAATATGGCACTGGAATTATTTAAACCCCATATGATTCATGAATTAATGTCTCGTGGATATGCACAAACTCCACGGAGTGCAAAACTCATGGTGGAGAACCGTGAACCGGTTGTTTATAAAGTATTGGAATATGTGGTTCAAGACCACCCGGTTTTACTTAACCGTGCACCAACGCTGCACAGATTAGGTATTCAGGCATTCCAGCCTATTCTTGTTGATGGAAAAGCAATTCAGTTGCATCCATTGGTATGTGCAGCATTTAACGCTGACTTTGATGGTGACCAAATGGCTGTTCACGTTCCTCTTGCTTTAGAAGCGCAAATGGAAGCCCGGATGCTCATGTTATCCAGCCATAATATCCTTCATCCTGCAAACGGACAGCCCATTGCTGTTCCATCCCAAGATATGGTATTAGGATGTTATTACTTGACCCGCCCGAAAAAAGGTGACAAAGGGGAAGGTAAAACATTCAGCTCAATTGAAGAAGGATTGCTCGCTTATGAAAATAAAGCTGTTGGACTCCATGCGATCGTAAATGTTCGACACAATGATGAATGGATAAAAGACACCACCGTTGGGCGAATTGTTTTTAATTCAATTCTCCCCGATAGTGTTGGTTTTGTGAATGACATCGTCAATAAGAAAAAATTGACCCAAATTGTAAATAATGCTTATTTGGTTGCAGGGAATTTTCAAACTGTACTTTTCTTAGACCGCTTAAAAGATCTCGGATTTGGCATGGCAACTGTCAGTGGTGCTTCGATTGCTATTAGTGATGTTCTCATTCCGGAAAAGAAAGATGATATTTTAAATGAGGCACAAAAAGAAGTTGATGAAATTCGAAGGAAATTTGACCGCCACATTTTAACTGATGGTGAGCGGTACAATAAAGTCATTGACGTATGGACTCACGCTACAAATCGCGTGGCAGGTACCATGATGGATGCATTGCAAGATGACCGTCAAGGGTTTAATCCTGTATACATGATGGCGGACTCTGGAGCTCGGGGTTCCCAAGATCAGATCAAGCAGTTAGCCGGTATGCGTGGATTGATGGCAAAACCCCAAAAATCAATGAAGGGTGGTGTAGGTGAAATTATTGAATCTCCCATTACTTCCAATTTTAAAGAGGGGCTGTCCGTATTTGAATACTTCATTTCCACGCACGGTGCCCGGAAAGGTTTGGCGGATACTGCGCTGAAAACAGCTGATGCTGGTTACCTAACTCGGCGTTTGGTTGACGTAGCACAAGATGTAGTTGTGTATATCACGGATTGCGACACCATCAACGGAATCGTAATCTCTGACCTAAAAGAGGGTGAAGAGATTATTGAACCCTTGGCTGATCGGATATTAGGTCGTACCATTTTGGATGACTTTATCGTTAAGGGTGACGTGGTTGTAAAAGCAGGTTCAGTTATAGAAGAAGCAGAAGCAGAATTAATTGGCGATAGCGGTGTAGAAAATATCCGGATCCGATCAATTTTAACCTGTGAAGCTAAACGAGGCTGCTGTGCAAAATGTTATGGTTGGGATTTGTCAACGCACCAGTTGGTTGACATTGGAACTGCGGTAGGTATTCGAGCTGCTCAAAGCATTGGAGAACCCGGAACGCAGTTGACTTTGCGTACCTTTCATATTGGTGGTACGGCAACACGTATTATTGAGCAATCAGAAATGGCTACCAAACGGCCCGGCGTTGTGAAATTTTCAGATAATTATGATTATGCTGATACAATTGATGAAGCCGGTGTTGGAGTGACACGTTGTATGGTTCGCCATGCAAAATTATTCATTCTAGATGAAGATGGTTATGAAAATGCTTCTTTTAATATCCCTTATGGTTCAACTGTTTTTGTAAA
>CAXFCD010000028.1:0-13140 GCA_964001155.1 uncultured bacterium
ATACCGTCCGAAAGAAAACCAGAATTTCCGTCTGACCTGGGCTACAGCTTTTAATACTCCTTCCAATCAGGCTTTATTTTTAGACATTTTTGTTACTAGGGTTTCAATCTTTAAAGTGTATGCCCAAGGAGCCGATGGCGGTTATGTCTTCCCGAAAGATACGCTAGGGAATCCCTACTATTACAGTATTGAAGAATTCAAATATTTACCTGTTGATACCAGTGAAAGTATTTTCTTCTATCCCTCAACCGATCCAAAAATCCCCGGCTTTTTTGGGCAGACTGTCATTGACCTTCCTGAGATTGAAGCAGAAATTGTGAAATCCTGGGAATTGGGTTATAAAGGAAGATTGAATTCTCGCGTCTTTGGAACACTGGATCTCTATACCAGCCATTACAGTAGTTTTGTGAGTCCGGTAACTTTTATCACACCCATTGTCATAGAAAAATCAGTTTTGGAAACGGACTATGATGGGGACAGTTTGATGAACACAATTGACGATCTTGAAAAAAACAATATTATTGATGAAGATGACTACGACGAAGCATTCAACCATTGGCGAGGCAGTATTCAGGGCATTACCGCCATGGACACGATTCCCGGGTATACACCACCTGTTGTGGTGGGCTACATCAATTATGGTGAAGTGGACATGTGGGGCTTGGATGCCAGTATTACAGCTATTGTGAACTTGGAATGGTCTTTGGATCTTACCTATTCACATTTAGGAATGACAGAATTTTTTAATCCAATCACTAAAGCCAATGATCCCATCAATGCGCCACGGCACAAAGCCGGAATGAAACTGCAATACAATCCGCGACGCACACCCTTTACAGCCTCTTTAAATGCAAGATATGTGGATGGATTCAAGTGGTCTTCCGGAATTTATTTCGGTGATATAAAACCCTACACCATTTTTGACCTCCATTTGGGCTATGAATTCAATCAATACTTGAAAGGTAATTTCACAATTTCCAATGTATTGGACCATAGTCATACAGAAATTATTGGCGGTCCATCCTTGGGGAGAGTTCTCCTTTTAAGGCTTCAGACAAAATTTTAAATAAGAAAAAGCCCTCCGCTTTCTATATTTTCCCAGCCAATTACCGGACAGAAAAAGCGGAGGGCTTTTTTGAAATTAAGCAGGATAACTCAAATCCTGGAAGCGGGGGAACTGCCAGGATTCTCTTCCATTATCCTGCTGTTAATATTGAGATATAAGTTAGATGGTATCCCAATACCCGGCAAGCAAATTCTAAAAAACCGAAAATTGACCATATAATAATTCATGCTGGAATATTTTGAATCCATTGATATAAAAATCCTTTTTTGGATCAACCAAACTTGTTCCAATCCCCTGTTTGATTTCATTATGCCATTCATCACCAATGAAAAAAACTGGATATTTCCTCTCATTCTTTTGATCATTTTTCTGACTTTTTATCAAGGAAAGCGGGGACGGATTGCCTTGGCGATTTTGATCGTGACTCTCATAACAACAGATGCTGTTTCTGCCTATATTTTAAAACCCTATTTTGGTCGTATTCGTCCATCTCATAATCTTATAGACTTTGTAAATCTTCTGGTTGGGAAAGGTGGAAAATGGAGTATGCCTTCCAACCACGCAGCCAATATGTTTGCCTTTGCTGTGATCCTGTCTTACTTTTATAATAAAGTAAAAATTCCCATGTTTTCTTTAGCGATTCTCATTGCTTTTTCCCGGGTTTATGTAGGTGTACATTACCCGGCGGATGTTTTTATTGGGGGAATTATTGGTTATGGAATGGCGTGGATTTTTCTCACCCTGTGGGTGATTTTAAAAATGAGAGAATTAAAACGGGGACAAACCTGGGTGTGGTACGAAGGTGATACCCCCGAAAATCTTGTTTAGTTCGGCAGAACGTCCTTGGGAGGTTTAACGCCAAAGGATGAAAAACCTTCATCGCGGCTGGGCATTTTGATTTCGCCGTTTTTTGCTTCAAACTTCTTAATATTGTCATTCAATGCGCCTAAAAATGCTTTGGCATGCTGGGGCGCCATAATAATCCTGGAATGAACTTTTGCTTTGGGTACACCCGGCAGGATACGGGTAAAATCCATAACAAATTCTGCCGGTGAATGGGTCACAACTACAAAATTTGCATACTCACCGGAACTGATTTTTTCATCTAATTCAATATTGATCTGTTGGACGTTTTTCTTTTTAGGTTCCATTTGATATCCTATTTGTCTTTACTTGTGGAAAAGTCTCGTTCATTAAACTCTTCCCAATCATCATTGATACCATCAAATTGAGTGTAATCTTTGATTCCCTCATCTTCTTCGACATTCTTAGGATGGAGTTCATTTTCATAAATATTGAACAGATCTTTTTTCTTCTCGAATTCACTCGGATCACCCTCCTCCTCTTTGGTTTGATCTAAGTCATCCACATCATCGCTGTACACTTCCTGATCAAAGAAATCCAAATTTTCCACAATTCCATTGGCCATGAGAAATTCCAGAAAATCCAAGTATTTCCGGTCTTTCAAATCAACAGCGCAATTGGGGCATTTCAATGATTCTTTAAGATCAATTTCTTCTATTGTATTTTCGCAGACAGGGCAGATTAAGCCTTCAAGCATTTGTTTTTCCCTCTAAAATCGGCGGTTAATATAAATGATGAGTTTGCGATTACCGAGTTAAATATATTGATTTTAACAACTTTTTTTCACCGGAAGTCAAATGAAGATTTCGACGATGTTTTACTGTTTCTACTGTTTCAATAAATTGATCAAAATTCATATCGCGATGTTTTCCCTGTAGGCAAAACGTGAAGGATGGAATATGTCGTTTGGGGAATGTTTGAGCTAAAACATTACACCCCACACCAATATTTGTCCCGGTATTGAGTTGTGTTCCGATTGCAGTTTTGGTATGATCTCCAATCACAGAACCTAAAAAAAGTCGTCCGGATTTCACCGCCTCACCATTCACCTGCATAGACACGGGGGAATAATTATTTTTCAAATTACTGTTGTTAGTGCCGGCGCCAATATTCACCCATTCACCCAAAAAACTATCACCGAGAAAGCCGTCATGGACTTTATTTGAATTACCCTGGATGATTGTACCGCTCATCTCACCACCTATTTTACAGCCAGGACCGATCACCGAATTTCTGATTTTACTGTGGGATGCAATGAAACTGCCATCCCCGATGTAGAGAGGGCCTTTCAGCAATGAAAATGGTTCCACAATCACATCCTTTGTCAATACCACAGGCCCGACCGTTTCATCAAGCAAAACATTATCCAAATTGGGTGTATTATGATTGGATGTTTTTGAATCAGTAACCGCTTCCGGGATTAAGGCCAACAAGTCCCACAAATATTTTATACATTTTACATTCTCCATATGATGGATTTCCCCTTCCGGTGGAAAGACAGACAACGGCCCACCTGCCTTTAGCCATTCCTCCGCAGCGGACTTTGATAACAGTGCCCCAAGACATTCATCGCCCATCATCCAAACACCGGCGGTAGAATTTTTTAGTTGGATAATTAAATTTTCATCCCACAATACCTTGGCATTGAGCCAAAGCGTTTCTTCTTGCGGGGTTTGGTTTACCCTCATGTCCGAATAATTTTCTTGGGTAAGATTTGCCAAGTCATCTCTGACCCAAAGCCCAATTGAATCATCGGGGCAAATTCTTTCAAGGCGATTCAAAAGTGATCCAGCGCCATAGCGAAGATCAAAGACAGGTCGCGTCAGAGAGATGGGTTCCAAGTTCAGAGATCCTTGGTCTTCAAAGACAATAAGTTTCATGCCAGTCCTAATAAACGTTCAATGGTTTCATAATTATGTTCTAAAAATCCTCTGGGTGACCGTTGGATCACCAAAGTATAAAGTTTATCGGCCAAAGGTGATTGAAAACCGATTTTTATAGGTATATCCAATTCCATTGTCACCAGAGATAAGGTTTGGTCTTCAGATTGATTAAGATCTACCAAAGCATCATAATCTAAAGATTTGATACGATCCAGGACAGATTCAGACTTCAATCCACCGAGCCAATTCAAATCTTCATCATCAAATGTAATCATGTTTGGTTTTAATTGTTTCGAGTAAAATTGCAGCCCGTCTTTGTGCACCACATAGCGAATTTGTCGTGAATAATCGTCAAGGTCTCTTTTGACAAAATGAGCAGCGATTCGGGCGTGTTCTTTTTCCGACGGCAATAAAAACAAGATATTGGCAGCGCCCCGGCCTTTTTTCTTGATCGTGACAATACTTTGTTCTTTTTTTCCTCCTCGGAATAAAATGGTCCACCAAAGAAGAAGTTGAATTCGCAGGGGGATTTCCATAGGAAAATATACCGCCAGTATGTCCTTCTTAAAACTCCTGTGAACTGGTATTGTTTAACGGATAAATTTGGGATTCGTTTCGGGACTTTTTCATTCTTTTACTTTTCATGAGATACATTTATGCCCATAGATAAAAAATGGTTATGGGGTGGCTTGGGCTGGGTCATGGGTGGCCCAATCGGCGCTATTTTAGGTTTTGCCTTTGCTTCCATGAACGAGGATCGTGCTTCCCGGTGGACGGGATCAACGCGCCGGGGTCGGGCTTATGCCCAAACGAAAACGGCGGACTTTGTCATTTCCATTCTCGTCCTGTTCGCCAAAGTAATGAAAGCGGACGGCCAACTCTTAAAATCAGAATTGGATTATGTTAAACGATTTCTAAAACAGCAATTCGGTGTCAATCAAACCAGAGAATTCATGACATTATTTAAGGATATTTTGGAACAGGATTATCCATTAAAAGACGTATGCCGCCAAATCCAGCGATCCATGGACCATCCCAGCCGATTAGAATTGATCCATGTGCTTTTCGGACTCTCAGCGGCGGATGGGCATGTTCATCCACTGGAAGTTCGGGAGATTCAAACCATCGCTAATTACTTGAATATCAATTCCCGAGACTATGAATCCATCAAGGCTATGTTTACTAAAGATGAATTGGCTCACTATAAAATATTGGAGATAGATAAATCAGCTTCAGATTCGGAGGTGAAAAAAGCCTACCGAAAAATGGCCAACAAATACCATCCGGACAAAGTGGCTCATCTCGGGGAAGAAATGCAAAAATTAGCGGAGGAAAAATTCAAAGCTGTGAATGATGCTTACCAACAAATTAAAAAAGATAGAGGCATATCATGAGCAAGGAAAAACCGGGCCAATTTCCCTACACACGTGGTATTTATCCGGAGATGTACAAAGAGCGTCTTTGGACCATGCGGCAATATGCAGGATTCACCTCCGCTGAAGAATCCAACAAACGGTACCGGTATTTGTTGGAAAATGGCGTTATGGGATTGTCTGTTGCGTTTGATCTTCCTACACAAATCGGGTACGATTCCGATCATGCCATGTCCTTGGGAGAAGTAGGCAAAGTTGGTGTTCCCATTTCCAGTCTGCAAAATATGGAAACGCTGTTTAAGAAGATTCCTTTAGAACAAGTCTCAACTTCCATGACTATCAATGCCACCGCACCTATTTTATTAGCGCTTTACATCGCCACTGCAGAAAAACAAGGCGTGTCTGCAGAAAAACTCAGGGGAACAATTCAAAATGACATTTTAAAAGAATACGTTGCTCGGGGGACTTACATTTATCCACCTGCTGCTTCCATGCGATTGGTGACGGATGTTTTTAAATTCTGTGCCAATCATGTGCCAAAATGGAATACTATTTCCATTTCCGGGTATCACATTCGTGAAGCGGGCAGTACCGCCGAACAAGAATTAGCGTTCACCTTTGCAAATGGTATTGCCTATGTAGAGTCCGCCATTGAAAAAGGTTTGGACCCCAATCAGTTTGGCTCACGACTATCATTTTTCTTTAATGCTCACAATGGCTTTTTAGAAGAAGTTGCAAAATTTCGGGCGGCGCGGAAAATGTGGGCCACCATCATGCAAGAACGATTTGCCGTCACCAATGAAAAAGCACTTCTTTGCAGATTTCATACTCAAACTGGCGGTTCAACGCTTACGGCATCTCAAATTGATAACAATGTTGTTCGAACAACGATTCAAGCTATATCAGCAGTTTTAGGGGGGACGCAATCCCTTCATACAAATAGTAGAGATGAAGCTTTAGCCCTCCCAACAGATGAAGCAGCGAAATTAGCTTTAAGGACACAACAAATTATTGCCCATGAAAGTGGTATACCCGAACATCCTGACCCATTTGGCGGCAGTTATGTAATTGAAGAGATGACGGATAATTTTGTTAATGGCGCTATGGATTTGATCAAAGAAATCGATTCTTTAGGCGGTGCAGTGGCTGCCATTGAAAAAGGATGGACTCAAAATGAAATCGCACACAGCGCTTACGATTACCAGAAAGAGATTGATTCAAAAGAACGAATTATTGTTGGCGTGAATGGATATGAAGATCAGGAAGAGGTGGAACCGGAACTATTAGAAATTGACCCGGCAAAAGTAAATGCACAAATTGAATCGGTCAAAAATTTGAAACATATACGGAATAACGATCAGGTTCAGTCCCGGCTGGTAACGTTGAAAGAAATAGCAGAATCATCAGATAATGTCATGCCTGCCATCATCGACTGTGTGAAAAATGATTGTACGCTGGGGGAAATTTCAGATACACTCCGCAGTGTATTTGGTGAACACCAAGACACATAATTAATGTTGGTAAAACTCGCCAATTTTTTTTCCATTCTTTTCCATCCAATGATGGTGTCCACACTCACCTTCGGCATGCTGGTTTATGGTGATAAAGGAAACGCCGATCCCCATTTAATTTTCATCATTTCATTTATTTTTAGCACTTTGCTTACAATCGTAACAGTTCTCCTTTTCAAAAGAGAGGGGAAACTCTCTGATCTGGATGCCTCCATTCGGGAACAGCGCGTTCAACCCTTAGTCTACGGAACGATTTATTACGGTTTAGGATTTCTTATCCTGAAATATTTCCAAGCCACACCCTTGGTTCAGGGACTCATGTTTTGTTACGCTTTGAATACAGCCATTGTATGGTACATCACCCAATATTGGAAAATATCCATCCATGCCATTGGGCTCGGTGGACCATTGGTTGCCCTATGGCTTTTTGGTATTCATGCACCGATCATCATGGGACTTTCAATGATTATGGTTTGTGTCTCCCGCGTAATCTTGAAAGCACACACACCCGCTCAGGTAATCGCCGGTGCCGGTCTTGCAATGGGATTGGCTTATGTTGAATTGACTTACCTCTTTTTGTATTGATGATTTTTTCCAATCTGATTCAAACCAATTTGCGAACCCGAACTTATGGGAATCAAATCGAATATTACAATCGCTTGGAATCCACTAACGAGGAAGCCTGGGAACTCATTGATGAAACGGCTGTTCATCATGGTGCTTTGGTGATAACAGACCATCAATTCGCCGGTAAGGGTCGCGGAAAAAATTCATGGTTCATGAGCCCAAGTAAAGGGCTTGCCATGTCTCTCATTCTGTTGGAGTCAATTACCGCTGAAAAAGCAGGACTTATACCTTTGGCTGCCGGTGCAGCAGCAGCGAAAGCATTGGAAAATCGCGGAAGTTCCCCGAAATTGAAATGGCCCAATGATATATTAATTAATGAGAAAAAAGTAGGTGGTATCTTGTGCGAAAGCCGCTTGGCAGGACAGCAAGTGCGAGCCATAGTTGTTGGGATTGGTCTGAATATCAATGAAACTGAAATGGATTTCCCCGATGAATTGAAAGAGTCAGCAACTTCCCTCAATCTAATGACGGGACATGTTCACCAGCGGGAATTAGTCGCTGCAATTGTTATTACTTTTTTTGAACAATATTGGGAAAAATTACAGCAAGTTCCCCAAGAAATCATCCGGGATTGGACACAATATTGCGGTCACCTGAATCAACCCATTTCATTCAAGGATCGAGGGAATACCCATACCGGAATTTTTAAAAATGTTGACAAAAATGGTTATGCCTGCATCGAGATTGATGGAGAAGATCAGGTGTTTCATTCAGTCATTTTAAATTAATTTTTATCGTGCATCGTGTTATCATATCCGTTTTTTTCATCTTTGTCCAAATTGTTGGACAAGAACTGCCTCACGGTAAACCAAAATATTTTGAAATGGATCTTGAATCCGACATATTCAAAATTGACATTGAAGCGCCTTCTCCCATCCCTCGTGGCATTATTTATTCTTTGGAACCGATTCAAGTCTTGGATGAAGATATATATTTTTTGGAATTCCAACTGGATGAAGTTATCCCCTTTCATTTCAAACTGATTGATAAACCCCTACCTGAAGGAATGACACTTTATTTCATCAATTTGAATACCAACGGTTGGGTTGGTCCTTATAAGAGGGACTATCTTCAACACCATTCTAACAATGTAACCGGTCAATTGAAAGGTCGGAAGATCTTGATCGAATTTTCTGTTCCCACCGGATCTTCACCTATATTCCCTGTGCAAGAATTGATTCTCAATGAAAGACCGCAGAATTTTGAAGAAACTGTCAATCCCGGTGGACCGCCACTCCGGGACTACAGCAATAACATACTCCTTTGCGGTTATTGGCCGCCCTCCAATGAGGCCATACGGCCATTTAGTAAAAACCTTCTTACAAATCCTGATGGGTGGATCGGTGGAAATTGGGAAAATCGCGGTTATAATGTTATTTCATTTTTTCCGGAATTTACGCCACCGGATTGCAGCAATTGCGGGCAGGGTATGGGTGATTTCGAAGTGGATTACCAAGACACATCGGAAGACTGGTGGAACATTGTTGACACTTTGAATCCCATAGCTATTATTACATTCAGTCGAGGTTATATTGACTTAAGTTGGGAGCTAGAATGGAAATACTACAACCGCTATTATTGGACTGCTGATTTTACAGCACCTTACTTCCCAACGCCCACACCACCAGATTCCAGTGTCGCTGCGGAAACACAGCGCAATTGTTCCTTGCCCATGGATTCCATTGTTGCAGCTATTGATTCTGCTAATTTGGGACTCAACCCATACATTGATTACACCAATGGCGCCGGCGGGTATTTATCAGAATTTATGGGATATCATGGTGTGTGGTATAAAGCAATGATGGATTCCCTAAACATTCCGTGCTACACTGCGGGACACGTTCATGTGGGTGGACTCATAGATTGGGAAACAGCCCAGGAAGCAGCAAAAGTGACTTTGCGGGAAGTGATTAAAATTGTGGACAAATATAAAGATCTCCCGGGAGATGTGAATCAGGATGGCGTTGTTTCCGTTTTGGATTTGTTACATGTTGTTTGGCATGTCCTTGGATTTATTGAACTCAAGGAAGAACAATTTAATATTGCTGATGTGAACACGGATCTTATGGTGGATATTTATGATTTGTTTCTCATTTCCAATATCATATTGGATAATTAGATCATTCCCTTGATCTTGTGGAGTTTATTTTCTCCACCCCTCGCCAGCGCATAATCAAAAGACCATTTAATACAAGCAGAACCAATTTCGCCGTCTTTTCTGATGGCAATATAGGCAATCTGAAAATCGGGGTTTCCATTGTGCGCTTTGATGACGCGGCTTAACGCTTCTTCGCAAGCTGCCGTTGGGTCATATCCTTGCCGCATGAGTTCCACCACCAAAAAACTGCCAGTGGACTTGATCAATTCTTCCCCTAATCCTGTGGCAGCCGCACAACCAATCTCATTATCTACAAAGAGTCCTGCGCCGATGATAGGGCTGTCTCCCACTCTGCCGTGTAATTTATAGGCCCAGCCACTAGTAGTGCACGCGCCTGCCAGATCACCATTCTTATCCTGGACCAAAACAGAAATCGTATCGTGGGTTTCGTGGGGCGTCATTTCCCTGCGTTTCTTTTTCCACTCTTCCCAGGCTCTCTTGGATTCGTCTGTTAGTAAATCCATTTCTTCAAAACCCTTTGAAACAGCAAACTGCTTTGCTCCTTCTCCAACCAACATGACATGTTTCGTATCTTCCATTACTTTCCGGGCAACGGAAACAGGATGCTTGATATTTTGTAGAAATGCCACCGATCCCGCATTTCCGGTAGAATCCATAACGCAGGCATCCAATGTGACATTTCCCTGTTCATCCGGGAGTCCACCAAAACCAACCGACGTACTAGTTGGATCCGCTTCCGGCACTTTGGCGCCTGCTTCTGCAGCATCCATAGCGGAACCACCTTTATGCAGTACATCCCACGCCACATCATTGGCAGGGAGTCCATGTTCCCATGTAGAAAGGATTAGTGGATCATTCATATTTAGTTTTAAAGATTCTCCACTTATCAATCTGGATGGTGCAGCCAGCCCTATGGCGCTGGTTCTTATAAAATCCCGGCGTTTCATACCCAAAGTGCATGAATATGAATGTCACTCATGACCAGAAACCTTTCAAACAAATCATCTGTATCGATAAAATTCACTAATAAATATAAACCGATGAGACTAAATTTTTTCTAACAATTCTTCACAAGAAAAATGGATAGATAAAAAAATATTTAAAAGCTATTTTATTTTTTAAAAAAATTCTATATTGTGGTTCCCAGTAGGGGATTAATCAAACTAAGAAGGAAAGAAGAATGATAAACATGTTTAAAAAATCAGCATGGATTTTAGCCGTTACATTGAGTTTTGGCTTATTAATATTTCAATCATGTGCGGCACCATCATCAACTGCAATAATAACTTCAACTCCAGAGGAAAAACCAAAAATGAGTGTAAATACGATCCAAGTGGTAAACTTTAATCTTGAAGGAATCACACATGATGATTTCATGGGTGTGGCAAATGAAGTGTCGCCAAATTTTGCACCACTGACCGGACTTATCAAAAAGGTTTGGCTCTCAGATGAGGCGAACAATGCATATGGGGGTGTTTATTCGTGGGAAGGTCAGAGTAATTTGGATGCCTACAGAAGCGGTGAACTCTATGCTGGTGCACTTGCCAATAACCCGAATTTTGTCAATTTATCTGATAAAGGATTTGACGTGTTAGAAGGGCCCACTTCTGTAACTGGAAGTTTGAAAGATGGATCACCAACCTACATTCAGGTAATCAACTTTAACCTGAAAGGCATTACCCATGATGATTTTATGGGAGTAGGAGATGAAGTGGCACCAAACTTTGCCACTCTTCCCGGGCTTATTTCTAAAGTATGGTTATCTGACCAGACGAACAATACTTATGGCGGCGTCTATTACTGGGAGAGTCAGGATGCCTGTGAGGCTTACCGCAATGGAGAACTGTACGCTGGTGCTCTGACTAATAATCCTAATTTCAGCAATCTTTCTGATAAAGGATTTGATGTTTTAGAAGGGCCCAGCAGGGTCACACATATGAAATAATTAGAGTCGTTAAATAAAATAAAAGCAGAAACATTGGATAAAATAATGAAACCAAAAATTTGGCTAATTATTACCGCTCAAACGAATCATTTGTATCGATAAATTTCACTAATAAATATAAACCGATTGGATTAAATTTTTTAAAAAAATAATTATTTGTGGTAGATGCCCTGCTCTATTTTTCAAGAAACCTATGATAAAATTGTTTTCTTTTTCTTTAATCGGAATAGAGTGATCTCAGCTGAAACACCCAATCGTAATGGAGGCCCCCAATACCCTGTACCGCGATTAACATAAATCTGAGTTCCAAAATGATCATAATGTCCTGCAAGATAAGTATTCGCTAGCTTTGTAGGATAAGTAAATGGCCAGAATTGCCCACCATGAGTATGACCGGATAATTGAAGGTCCACGCCTGCTTCATGAACAGCATAAATACTTTTAGGCTGATGAGCTAACATAATTCTAATCATATTCTCTGGTACATTCTCAAGAGCTTTTTTCGGATTTGATTTATGACTGGTTTTGATCTGATGTGCCTTGTAATCTGTAATTCCTGCAATGGCGATTTTCTGTTCATTTATACTAATAATTTTATTTTCATTTACAAGGTTTATCATTCCTATTTTTTCAGTTTCATCCAACCACTGATCAACGCCACTGTAATACTCATGATTCCCTGTTACAAAAAAAGTGCCATAATGTGCGATCATGTCCCTTAGCGGCTCCAAATCTGAACGAAGATATTTGACTGAACCGTCAACAAGATCTCCTGTCACAGCAATAAGATTTGGATTGATTTGACTGATCTGATCCAACACATTCTCAACATATGGTCTTTTTATCGTCGGCCCCACATGAAGATCTGAAATTTGTGCTATCTTGAAATCTTCAAATTCGATTGGTAAAGATTCTAAATAAATATCCTGTTTGAAAATCCTAGGTCCAATCCTTGCGGAAGAGAATCCATACACTGTGGCTGAACCCGTGATCCCGAGTAAACCAATGGACAAAGATTTCTTTATAAAATCTCTTTTTTTATCATCAATGATTTGATGATCGTTAAATAATCCACTGGAGAAAGACAGTAATTGAACGAAAATATCCTTAGCTAGAAATGTCATAAATGACAATGTAAAGAATCCTAAACTCGTATAACCTACAAGAGATAATTTATCTATGATCTTTGCTTCATTGCCGCTCATCCTAAGCAGAATTGGAATAATAGGTAGTAAACTCAGTAGAAATGTTAAAATATAGGCAAATATGGATTGAAAGGATGATAATCCAATTGTTGGAATTATTCTATAAGCAACATAGCCATGCATGGTCCACAATATTAATAGAGCAATGATAAAAAACATTTTTTATATGATAGAATTAAGCTTTCTAAATAATATTCTATGAATCGTAAGCGGCCAAACCTGTTACATCCTGACCCAAGATCAGGGTATGCATCTCGTGGGTCCCTTCGTAGGTATAGACCGACTCAATATTGGCCATGTGCCGCATAATTGGATAATCTTCCGTCACACCGTTGGCACCTAACATGCCACGAGAAATACTGGCAACATCTCTGGCCAACTCACAATTGTTCCGCTTCGCCATTGATACCTGCTGAAAGGTCATATTACCTTCATCTTTTAGTCTTCCTAAACGATAAACCAATAACTGTGCTTCAGTGATTCGGGTAACCATATCTGCAAGCTTTGCTTGTGTGAGCTGGTATCCGGCGATGGGTTTGGAGAATTG
>CAXFCD010000029.1:0-1780 GCA_964001155.1 uncultured bacterium
CAATGAATCCGATTTTGCCAATTGAAGAAAAAGTGATTTCCATGGCGGTTCGCCTGTTTGGACGCTTCCTACTCCCAGCGAAAATGGTGAATGGTTTTGGTACAGATTTTCAAAAACGGAGGATGTGGATTTCGGTTCATTATCCACTCTACCAAATAAGGTCACATGAGGGTCATATGAATGAGAGCCGAAACGTGCGCAGCAACCATCAACCAATGTCTGAAGATTGGTTCCATCTGTCTTATCCGGCAAAAGCCAAACTGACCAAGGTTGGCCCATGTTAATATTTGATCAATTTCCGGATGTCATCCAATTTTTTATTCGCTTCTTCCAATTTCTTTTCCGGACCTTTTTTAGCAGGTTTTTTCGGTGGATTCAAAATATTCTTTTTTGCAGCTCGCACATCTCGGCTAATGATGGGATCCATGGCCAATACTTCATCCAAATGTCCTAAATGACTTTTATTTCCGTGTGTTCTAAGCATCCTTACAGCATTTCGCCGAACATTCCTCGTATTATCTTTTAATAGATCAACAAACAGATCAACCGTTTTTGGTTTTTTCTTGGCGTATTTCCCTAACTGATTCACCGCTTCAGGGCGTGCATCCCAAGTGGTGCCGCCATAGGACACCAATTCTTTCAATCGGTCATAATTTTTGTCCGTCACCACACTGCCAAAATAAGTGATGGCTGCTTTTCGAATCACATCATTGTGAGAATCTGTTTCAAGCAATGCATCTACTTTTTGTCGCGCTGCTGTAGTATCAACAACCACCAATGCTCTAAATGCATCAGCAACACTATAATATTTTTCATCTGTTTCAATGATGTTTTGCAAGAATTCACTCACAGTGTCAACATTTTTATAATTTTTCAATGCACCCCAAATGGCACGGCGGACACGATTATCCTGACCATTTTCTAAAGTCATTAAATCAGAAGCATATTTCTTGGATTTGAGTTTCGCAAATGCATTGACGGCTTCTTTCCGCACACCCCAAAATGGATCGGATTTTGCTGATTCTAACAATGCCAGCTCCACAATGCGTCTCCCCTTTTTCGTGCCTAATTCTTGTGCAGCAGCAATTCGATCTAAAATGTGGTTTCCTTCTTTGAGTTGGAGAATCCATTCATTCACTGATTTATTGAATTTGAGTTTACATGGCATCCGCATCCCTGCGTTAAACACAACCATTTTTGGTCTGCTTTTTACAGGAATTTCAAAAACAGCATCTTTTTCTTCCACCCAAATGGAATGTATGTTACCATCAATCTCCACATTGACAGGCATCTTAAACAAATTGGTATTTTTCTGAGTTTGCTTTACAGTGAGTTTCACAGATTTATTCCGCTGATTGTACACCCATTTCACATCGAATTCAGGATATCCCGGTTCATAGACCCATTGTTTAAAAAACCAATCCAAATTTTGTCCCGTGGTTTCTTCAATGGCTTTTTTCAAATCTGATGTTTCCACATTTTTATAAGCATTCTCTTTTGTGTAATACTGAATTCCTCGCCAAAATGCATCATCGCCTAAATGATCCTGCATCATATTCAGAATTAAACTACCCTTTGCATATATGTGACCATCGAAGACTTCCATGGATTCATAAAAATGATGCTGAACCGTTGGTCGCCGCCACCGTTTATTGGAACCAAAATATCCACGAATTTCACCAAAACGAATATATTCACCTTCATCATACCCAAAATGATGTTCACGATATTTTCGAGAGAAAAATGTGGCAAATCCTTCATTGAGCCAAGCATTCGCCCA
>CAXFCD010000030.1:0-11460 GCA_964001155.1 uncultured bacterium
GGACTCAAAATCGAGGAACTTGTCGTTGGCGATGGACTCCAAGCTCAAGATTTTAATAAGGTCGTTGTGAATTACACTGGTAGTCTGGAAGATGGATCGATTTTTGATTCATCTCTGAAACCCGGCCGAGAACCCTATACATTTACTCTGGGAGTTGGCTCCGTCATCAAAGGTTGGGATCTGGGTGTGAAAGGAATGAAAGTGGGTGGTAAACGAAAATTGACCATTCCTGCAGAGTTAGGATATGGTGATAGGGGTGCCGGTGATGTCATTCCGCCGAGCGCTACATTGATCTTTGAAGTGGAATTGCTAGAAGTGGAAGTTTATTAAAAATGTTAAATCAGGTTTTTTGATAGAAGAACCAATCCAATTGCAAAAAGAAAATAGTTGGTATAAGTACCATACTTTTTTTCATCAATTTTAACAAAGACAAACTTTTCAACTATATAGAATATTCCAGGCCCTAATAACCAATAGATAAATTTATTGTTGGTTAGAAATTCATTGTGGTCCATGAATAGGATTAAAGTTCCTATTTGAAAGAGGGCGAAGGTTAAATAAGAGATGGCGATGGTTGCTCTCTTACTATTTTTAGACAGATCTTTATTAAACACAATCCCCGAAAGTAATGCGCCTCCCAAATTAGTTAATCCATGAATCATGCCCATAATCATTAAATAAAATGATTCATATCGAATCAGGTTTTTGATCAAATTTTCTATGGTTGGAATGATTTCCTTCAGGGACAAAATAATAAGAAAAGCACCGATGAAGAGATTGATATTGAATGAACTTAAATGAGTTAAATAAAGACATAAAACAATCAGTGGAATACTAAATAAGACTAATCTTTTATAAAACTGAAAATCAATTTGATTGAACCCGATTTTCAATTGAAATAAATTAATTAAAATTGATGCAGGTAATAAAACGGTTAGGGAAAAATGGAAATTATAACCGAGGATTAATAGAATCGGCGTTCCAAATAATAAAACACCGGTCCCAAAGATAGATTGTACAATTGCTGTAAAAAAAATTGTTATAAAAATATCAATCGCCATGTTTTGTTTCTGTCCATTTAAAAACCAATATTCTTTGTAAAAGTAATCTTTTATTTTTTGGAATAAAGTTAAAATGAAAAAGAGCCACTGAGCGGGATCGAACCGCTGACCTACGCATTACGAATGCGTTGCTCTACCAGCTGAGCTACAGTGGCAATTAATCAATAAAATCGGGGTAAATTTTACAAATTCAATTTATAGAATTGAAAGAGGACTGTTCCGGTGGGTGATTATATTTCGCAGCCCGCCATGCACCATAAATTTCACCCATGTAAACAAATACAGCCATTGTTGAATAAACAGGCGCCGCAATGGGCTTCTCATTTTTATACGCCAAATAGGCTGTATTCCCAACCATAAACATAACCCAGGTTCCCATGATGCCATCCAACACTCGCCCGGCATACATTCGTCCGGCACCGGGAAGAATTGCGGATAAAACCCCTGCAAGAATTGGCGATTTTTTCGACTGATCATGTTGCAAAGGGGAAACAGGATCTTCTAACCGACCATCTTTTTGATGAAAAGGTTGCTGGTATTTTAATTGATAATGAAACGCAAATGGATTGCATCTTACAATCCGCTCACTGGCCATGGCCCCACCGCGAATGAGACCGTATTGTTTAACCGCCTCCGCACCATAATTGGAACAACTGGGATAAAATTGACAATTGAGTAAATTGGTATTGTAAGAGATGCGTTGCCATCCGGCTATTGGTAGAATTCCGATCTTATGTATAATAGAAATATCTTTGGATGCCAAAAGTGAATCGGCGGGATACTTTGATTGTCCAACAAGTGCGGAAAGAAAGAGAATGATGAAGACCCATCGCATGGGGAAAATTAATTAGATTTTGACATGGAAAATACGATTGATACTCTTTTTTCAAATCCGGTTTATCTTGCAATCGCCGGTGTACTGGCAATCATGCTGGTCTTTGCAATTATCAAGAAAGTGATAAAACTCATTTTTGCTGTTGGTGTGATACTGGTGCTTTATGTGGTTTACTTGAATTATACGGAACAGGAGGTACCCCAAACAGTGGATGAATTAAAAGAATCCGTTTCTGAAGAATTCAAGAAAGTGAAAGAGGTTGCGGCAGAATCCTTAGAAGATGCAAAAGAATCCACAAAAAAGATTGTGGAAAAGAAAGTAGAAGAAAAAGTAGATAAAGTTTTTAGCGATTAGATTCATGCCACAAAGCGGGTGATGATTTTCAAAGGTTTTTTTCTTTGTGTCTCTTAGCGACCTTCGCGGCTAATTGTTAAAGAAGGTTACTTGCCAATTCCGCTAAGGGGCTTCGTTCCCCTTTCTCCAACGTAATATGAGCAAACACATCCTGACCCTTCATGCGGCTGATAAGATAGGTTAGCCCGTTTGAACGTTTATCCAAATAAGGATGGTCAATTTGATGAATATCTCCTGTAAAAATAATTTTGGTTCCTTCACCGGCCCGGGTAATTACAGTTTTCACTTCATGGGGCGTCAGGTTTTGGGCTTCATCCACAATGAAATACGCTTTTTGTAAACTGCGTCCGCGGATGTAGGCCAAAGGCGTAATCAATAATTTATCATGTTCCAGCATTTCATTGATTTTGATGGCGCGCTTATCGTTGGGTTTGAATTGGTGGCGAATCACAGACAAATTATCAAAAAGAGGCTGCATATAAGGGTCCAATTTGGACTGCAGATCGCCGGGAAGAAATCCCAGATCGCGATTACTTAAAGGCACAATGGGGCGTGCTAGAAAAATCTGCCGATAATCAGACCGCCGTTCCAGGGCCGCCGCAAGAGCAAGCAGCGTTTTACCGGTTCCGGCCTTTCCCGATAAAGTAACCAATTGGATTCGGTTATCCATGAGCATGTGCAAGGCAAAGGATTGTTCTGCATTTCGAGGTGTAATGCCGTAAGCCATGGGCTTATCCACCCGAACAACTTTTTTCTCAAATGGGTCAAACGCTGCGAGGATGGATTTTTGTCCATTCCTTAAAATAAAATTTTCATTGGACATGGGATTGGTCACAGCTTCCAACTCATCCACATCCATTCCATAGGAGGCATACAAGTCATCAATCTCATTGGAGCCAACACCTTCTATCAGTCGACTGCCGGTGTAAACCTGGCTCACATCTTCGATGGCATCCCGAGAATAATCCTCCGCGCTGAGCCCCAAAGACCGGGATTTCAACCGCATATTTGTATCCTTAGTTACCAGAATCACTTCCCGGTCCGAGTTGTCTATGTGGAGTTTATAGGCGCAATTAATGATGCGGTGATCCGGGCAATCTTCCTGGAAGGATGCCTCCACATCCGGATGCCAATTATGATTTACAACAACTTTAATTTTCCCATCGCTTTCATTCAATTCATCATTATTGGTTCCTGTAGATAGATCATCCAGATTTCGTAAGAAATTCCGAGCATTAAAATGAAGTTGTTCGTTCCCGCGCTTAAATTGGTCCAATTCTTCCAGGACAGAAATGGGGATTACAATTTCATTATCTTCAAAATGATGAATGCAAGTAGCATCATGAAGTATCACATTGGTATCTAGGACAAATATTTTATTTTTGGGATGTGACATTAAGACAAATTGGGGTTGTTTCGGTGAAAGAAGTTGATGTAAGATTTCATCGGACTAATTGAATTTAGTCGTTGAGACAAGCCGTATCAAGACCCAGAGTAAAATCTCATGTTTAAAAATGACCTTTTAGCAGGAAAAACAATTATTGTTACCGGCGGTGGTACCGGATTAGGAAAATCCATGGCTACCAAATTTGGCGCATTGGGCGCAAATCTAGTGTTGACCAGCCGCAAGAAGGATGTTTTGGATGAGACGGCCACAGAGATCAATGACCAAACAGGGGCGGAAATTTTGACCGTTCCAGCAGATATTCGCCATTCAGACCAAGTGGGAAATTTAGTAACCCAAGCGAAGGAAAAGTTTGGTCAAATTGACGGCTTGCTCAATAATGCTGCAGGGAATTTCATTTCACCCACAGAAAATTTGTCTGAAAATGCATTTCGAACCATTATTGATATTGTGCTGGTGGGAACATTTAATTGTACCCAAGCAGCGGGGCGAATCATGCGGGACTCAAAGGGCGGGACTATCCTGAATATTATAACCACCTATGCCTTCACCGGTTCCGGCTGGGTGGTTCCCTCTGCCTGTGCCAAGGCCGGTGTGTTAGCCATGACGAGATCATTGGCTGTGGAATGGGCCAAGTATAACATCCGCACCAATGCCATCGCGCCGGGACCCTTTCCTACAAAAGGCGCCTGGAAACGATTGGTGCCGCCTGGACTCAACATAGAGAAAAAAATGATGGAGCGGGTTCCTTTAAAACGATTCGGGGAGCACGAAGAATTGGCAAATCTTGCCGCTTATATGATGGCAGATGAAAGCGGGTACATGAATGGTGAAGTGGTTACCATGGACGGCGGTGAATGGTTGAAAGGGGCAGGACAATTTAACTCACTGGAAAAAATGCCAAACTTGGCTTGGAAAGCCATGGAGATAGCCCGAAAAAAGAAAAAGAGTTAAGGAATAAATTTGAACATGGCGCTTAAAATCTGGTAAATAATCAGACTATATATACATCCCACAAAAATCAGCGCCGCCGGAGTGACACGGAAATGGATCCTGAATTTGCTGAATTTTTTCTTTTTATCGTAAAATTCTATAAGCCCATCCAAAGTCGCTTTACTGAAATAAATCCCGATTAAAAAAATGACCAATAAAATTGCATGGTCAATAGCATCTAAGGAATTTAACCATTGCCCCAAGTTCATTGTAATTCCTCCAGGACCTTTTTGAATTCTGCTAAAATCATGGAGGTGGCGCCCCAAACCATTTCGCCGCCCAAATCAAAATAAGGGATATTGACCGGAAATCCCCGGAGGGTGTCTTTTTTACTTTTTTGTGTTTTGTCTAACATGAAATCTGTTATGGATGCTGAAAAAATTCTTTCAACTTCTTTATCATAAATGGCTGTTTCCGGTTCGGACTCAATCCAGCCGATAAATGGAAACAACTCAAATCCGGATACGGGAATATAAAAAGAAGTGAGGGAACCAATCAGCTGTATCTTTTCGGGATTAACACCAATCTCTTCATGGGTTTCACGTAAGGCGGCGTGTTCCAGGGTTTCCCCGTTTTCTACCACACCACCGGGAAGGGAAATTTGTCCTTTGTGGTGGTCAACAGTATCTGTGCGCTTGGTGAGATAAAAATACCAATCATCATTTTTTGGGAAAAGAAGAATCAAAACTGAGGCAGGAATTCCTTTTTTATTTAGATCAATTTTTGGAAAAGGAATTCGGGGCGTTACCATCATTTGTCGTTGGGCGTCTTTCCCGGGGAGAGGTTGGTTTAGTCTTGTGGTAATGGATTGGATAAAATTTACTGACATGAGGCAGAAAAATTATCCCATTTATGGTTAAACTGCCCGAACTTTTCCGCCAATTATTTTATGAAATACAAACATATCATCTGGGACTGGAACGGCACACTGTTAGATGACCGTTGGCTTTGCGTGGAAGCGATTAATCAAGCATTGGGTAAGCGAAACCTTGATTTGCTGACAGAAGAAAAGTACCAGTCAGTTTTCTGTTTTCCTGTTGAAAAATATTATCAGCGTGTAGGATTTGATTTTGAAAAGGAACCATTCCACATTGCCGGCGATGAATTTGTGGCTTATTATGGTGAAAATTTCCACAAAGTAGATCTACACCGGGAAGCTCTCCCTGTATTGGAATATGTAAAGAAAAATGGCCTAACTCAATCCGTTTTATCTGCAGGGAAACAAGATTTTTTAACGGGTTGGATCCAAGACCATGACTTGTCAACATTTTTTATAAAAGTGCTAGGCATAGATAACCAGTATGCCACGGGAAAAACAGCTTTGGGTGTCCAATGGATGAATGAATTACAATTTAATTCTAATGAAGTAGTGATGGTGGGCGATACGATCCACGACAGCGACGTTGCTGAAGCCATGGGAATTGAATGTGTATTGGTGGAAAATGGACATGTGAGTCGAGAACGGCTCGAAACCACCCAAAGGATGGTGGTTTCGGATTTGAATGAATTTTTGCTTTATGTGAATGGTGTTTAGATTTGATAATGAAATTTCTCATTTATTTACTTTTAATACTGAACATTCTTTTTGCCCAAACTCTAAAAACAGTCATAGATAAAAAAACAGGTGATCCAATGATTGTAGGTATCGGTCAACGGTCCGATTTAACAACGGGGCATTACGGTGTTTGGTTTGCTGAAGAATATGAGAATTATGAAGGCGATGAGGGACTCATGGCTGCTGCAGGCGATTTAATAGATAATTTTAAAATTGACCTGTTTTTAGGAACCTGGTGCGAGGACAGTCGTAGGGAAGTTCCACGGTTTTACAGAATATTGGATGTGATGAATGTTCAGTTACATGAAATGGATATCATCTTTCTTGACCGGGAAAAGAAGAGTGGTTTTGATATAGAAAAAGGAAAAAATATTCACCATGTTCCCACTATGATATTTTATAGAGATGGATTAGAAATCGGCCGCATTATAGAATCACCTGTCGAGACGCTGGAGGAGGACATTTTTAATATTTTAGTTGGAGATGCGCCCATTCCCCGGTACCATAAATGGAAAGCAAAGAAAAATTAATTAAACAAATCAGCAATCAGTAACGCATCATAGATTTCAATTTTCCCATTTCCATCCATATCAGCGGCCAAAAATTCTTCAGGTTCAAGGTCCACAAACCCTAAAAGATTATTCACACATAGCATAACATCTACTGCGGTTACATTGCCATCGCCGTTCACGTCCCCCAATCCGTGTTGTTCTGAGTTTTCTGCTAATCCTACAACGGTAAGGTAACCGGTATCCTCGGCACCATTTGGCCCGGTGACTGTCAGTGACAATTCATAGATTCCAGGTTCTTCACAAGGAAAAACTGGTGTTTTGCCCATGCCGCCAATTCCTTCGCCATAGAGCCAGTTTCGGCCACCAACGGGTCCCGTGGATTCATCATAGAGATGGAAAAATCCCGGAACAGTTATGGTTGTATTTACCGCTTTTGGCTGAGCTGTTAAAGGTGCCAATTCTCCAATGATTGAATTTTTTAATTCAACATATATAGGGCCCATTTGAGTTTGGGTGAAAAAAATCTGGATATAATTATAATTGTTGGGGTGCATGATTTGGATAGGGAAATTGGTGAATGATTGCAAACTGTCCCATTCTATTAACCCAACATCATCAAACCACGCTTGTGCTTGTCCTGAATCCGGGGTTCCGGTGCTCATCCTGATATCAAAAAAATTGGCATCTTCATGCGTAGGCGCTGCATCCCAATAATAGAACCAATCCATGGTTCCCTGAACAGAATCATCAATGGATTCTGTGAGCAAGCTTTCGCTGGTTCTCCCTTGAGCGAGCCTTAATTGCAGCGTAACATCTTTTCCGTTTTCCGTTTTAATAAATCCATGTATTGTGTGTGCGAGTTCATTATTAAAAGGAGCCCTTTCCTCTAAATTTGTAATAATGTTATCTAGGGAAGTCTCCTGGCGAATATGGGTTGCACCGGTGCCGCCGCGGCGGAACACAGAATCTTGGAGAAATTCACTGTCACTGTTGAAATTCCAGAGCGTGCTGCCTTCATTTTCAAAATTTTTCATCCATATTTTTTCCCGGCCTAAACGATAGTGGGTGATTTGATTATACCCACCTAAAATTTCTGATAAACTTCCTGCATCGGCCAAAGGAATCGGGTCAGATTTATAATAGATCTGATCATTGAATTGGAATTGTTTCGCATCGCCAACAATACCCAAATAATCCATTTGTTGGGTTTGAAGTGTAGTAGAATCCATAATGACTGTTCCAAGGTGATGATCCGAATTGACATGAACATAGGTATCCAATTCACGGGAGCGAACAGCAATATTATCCAAGATGTAATTGGCCAATTCACCGGTGGCGGGAACCGTCAAATAATCGTCAATATAAACGGGGGAAATGGAATAGGCATAAAACCCCGATTCGTCCGCCTCTGCATTTAAAATCATGGAAGGATATGTTTCGGGATAATTCAGATCGAAAATGAAATTTCCAAGTGAATGGGCAATCATTTTTCCATTATAGATCTCCACGCCTTGAATAATATGAGGATGATGAACAATCACCGCATCAGCGCCCTCATCAATGGCAAATTGTCGTATGGCTCGATCCCACATCTGGGGTCGATCCAATCTTGGGGAATAATCTTCTTCTTCCAGCCCGATCAATAGATCCGGATTAAAACCTTCCGTACTTGCAGGATTAATCCGCATGGCAGAAAATCCATCGGGAGGCTCATAAGAATCATAATCTGCACCTGGAGAATAAGAATATTCGCTACCGGCGTGCATTTCCACCACAACCAAGTCCACAGACTCTCTCACAGCTTGGAGCTGCTGTTTCAAATAATAGGGCGTCATATAAGCAAAACCGGGCTTATTCTCTCCGGCGTTTAGATACGGTTGATAATTGTTATATTGACCGGTTCTGTCACTGGAAGCGATGAAAGCGATGGTTTGGCCCTTTCGTGACAAAATTGCCGGCAGGTATGCCTCATAACTATCCATCCCTGCACCGGAATGGTGGATGCCCACTTCATCCAGAAGATTCATTGTTTGGATCATAGCCGGTTCCATATAATCCATGATATGGTTATTTGCCAAAGAAACCACATCAATCCCGCCGTAGAGCAAGCCGCCAACATTGGAGGGCGCACACCGAAAAATAACACCTTTTGTAGGATGAGGTGTCCCCTGGTCTGACAAGGGAATTTCAAGATTTGCCAGCGTTACATCCGCTGCCATACCTAAAATTTCGAGAGTTGGCTCAAATAGAGCATCAACGCCCTGGGTTGTTATAATGCCATTTTCTCCTTCGAATCGGCGGCCCATCATTATATCGCCCACAAAATTCATGGTGAGAGGAAAGGATGATTCTCCTTCGTCAACTTGGACGGCGGTGGTGGCCCAGCCTTGGTGTCCGGTTTCATCTTCTACTGTCAAAATGACTGTGTATTCATGATCATCCTCGACCATGTAGTTGTGGATTGGATGAATTTCATTTGAGGTAGCACCATCTCCAAATTCCCATAAAAATGAAAAATTATAAGAATCAGAATCAATGACAGTGGAATTAAAGGTAACTGAAACCATTTCCTGGTTATTCTCGGTTCTTAGATCGCCGGTGGTATAATCAATAAAAACTGTGGGGGGAATGGGCAAATCCGGTGATAAATCGAGAATCTGACTGAAATGAACACTACCCGGTGCTCGCGTTGTGTCATCGTGGTCATTGATGAATTGGATTTCTGTGATGGCAGAAAGAGAATCATACCAAGCTACCCAATCGTTCCCAAGAGGGATTTCATAAGACCGCCAAATTCGAGTGTATCCTGCTCCCTGGTAAACTGGAATCCACTCTTCAATATCCAGCATTTGCGTACCCGCAATTGAATATCGCAATGTTTTTTCCCCATCGGAAAAACCGATAGCCTGGATTTCGGAAATACTGTCAATTCGACCGAAAAATTGCAAAACGGTGGTAGTATCCGGAAAAAACGAATCAATTTGCACGGTTTTCCATGTATTGCCAAAAATGGCTAATGTCGGGCTCGTCCCGGGCATGGTTAAAGCTGTATCTATAAAGTAATGATCGCTATCTATATCTTCGTCGGAAATGCTCTCAAAAACTGTATTTTCATCAAATATCAATAACGTATCCGGCGGGCTATGCCCGGGCAGTATATTTGAGACGGAAACTGACCAAGGGCTCACATTGTCAAAGTAATCTCTTGCTCGGATCCTGAAATACCACGGATCGGAGGTATTTGGTAAATAAATATATGTTTCATCCGTGCGCATATATTGCAAAGTCGGATAATCTTGCAAATCTATTATGGGAGAGTTTATTGTAATTGAATCTTGTGCATATTGGATTTCATAGGATTTAAAATTTGTATCAAATTCCGGGGTCCAATTGAGATAAACAGTATTATTAAATCCAGTATTGTAGGCCATTAAAAAATCAATGGAATCGGGGGCAGTACCATCCGGCACTGTTTCCCAATGAGTCAAATAATCCTGAACGGTCTGAATGAAGGGTTGGTAATAATCACGTATCATGGTAAAGTTGTGAACATTCGTTGGGTAAAGCCCTTGGGAATAAACTAACTCGTCAGATAGATCTGTATCGTCAAATAACATGGGTTTTTCGTCCATTTCCACCTGGACCCAAGGTTCATACACAGAATATCCACTGACCAATTCCTGTAAATGAACCATTTGATGGCCATTTTGGATGCCATTCAAACTAGTGGATTCCCGGATGGGGAATTCTTCGGTTCCGTTATCATAGTAAAAATCATAATCATAATTGGCCTCATAGTAATCGGTAACATGAAGCGGTTCCAGATTGGTGAATTGTTCTGCCGGGATAGGGAATTCTTGGGAGAAATTCACAATATCGAAATGATCGCTAGTAATATCACGAATCGGTTTATTGGTATTAGGATTTGAAGCCCCGGCAGCAAGAATAACAGAATTCCTTGTTGAGTGGGACGCATTATCAAAACTATGGATGGCAAACACTAGGGGCCAATGGGGCTGAACATTCACCAAAGGTTCGGTTACCGCTTCCTGGAATTTTTGAAAAACCGTATGTTCATATCGAGAGGGATCAGAATGAGATTTACTGTTGGTGAATGTCCCCTCTTCTGACCAGGCCACTTCCCGTCCTGCGCCATTGATCATGAAACCAAATGCATCAATTTCCAGAAAAAGATCTAAGGCAACATAAGGGGCGATAAAATCATCACATGGATGAGGGACTTGGATCAAGACCTGCTCTCGAGTGGCATTGGGGTTGATAATATATAATCCCCAACTATTTCGAAATCCGCCAACCACATCATCATCAGGCACATCAACTTGGTTTGTATCAATGAAAGTAGAATCAAGCTGTTCTCTCAATAAGTGAAATGTCTTATTGAGCGTGGTATCTTCGAATATCACCAATTCATAAAAGAATGTTGCTAATGAATCCTGAAGTAATGAATCAACGGTAGTGGTATCACCTAAAACAAAGAATGAAAAAATGTATTCCCAATAGTCCATTTCTGAAGAAAAAGAGTACAATTTATTATATTGGCCAAAACCGTTTGTTTGCACATCCAGCCAATCTGGGCCATAATCATTATAGTCCTCCCGTGCGATACCTTCTGTCACATGGCTGACCCAATTATCATAACTGCTGCCGGGCGCAGACCCACCGAAGAATTCAACTAAACTGCCGGATTCATAAATAATCTCGGCCTGGAGAATACAGGAAATAAA
>CAXFCD010000031.1:0-1860 GCA_964001155.1 uncultured bacterium
CCAAAGTCAACCAATCGCCGTAATCCATTTGCAGCAAGTTTCATTTGATCTTCGTAGCTCCCTTCACTGGCAGCATTCACACGGATGGAATGACAGCCTAGATATTTCGCAGCTTCCACCCATTTATAATGGTTCTCCACAGCATTGATTCTTTTACTATCATCAGGATCGCCCAATCGCCCTTCATTATCGCACATGATGAGTAAACTTTTCACCCCCAGGTCATCACATCTAGATTTCATTTCTTTTAGATATTCGGTTTCTTTTGCTTTTTCAAAAAAGAATGAATTCACATATTCCACTGCATCCAATCCAAAATCTTGTTTTGCAACTTTGGGAAAATCTAAATGATCCAATTCACCGGAAAAAAGTGTTCGGTGGAGGGACCATTCAGCTAAAGAAATTTTAAAGGGCAATTTTTTTTGAGAAAAACAGGAAGAGCCTGTTAAGGCAAGTCCGCCTGTGAAAATGGAGGATGTTTTAAGAAATGTTCGGCGGTCCAATTCAAATTACAGTTTTCTGATCCGTACATTGCGATACCAAACTTCTTCACCATGGTGTTGAAGTCCAACATGACCTTGGTTTGATTTGGCAAAATTTGGCATTGAGTGAAATTTGCTATTCTGGATGAGTTCATTCAATTCAGGGCTTCCCAGCACAAATTCAACAATCTTCGAACCATTAATCCAATATTCTACTTCATTGTTTTGAACTTTGATTTTCACCTGATTGAATTCGCCCACAGGTTTTAACGATTTATTTGTGGGGGCGATGAGATCGTACAACGCACCTGCGGATGTTTTGGAATTATTCCCGTCATGGTGTGCTTCATCGTCCAACACTTGCATTTCCGGCGCAGATTGCCAAATCCAGTCGTTTTCTTCAGTTGCATTATGAAAAATGCCAGAATTGCCTGCAGGTGATGTTTTCCATTCTAATTTCAATTCAAAATCTTTGAATTGGTCTGTTGTAATAATATCCACCGTGGGTTGATTTGGGATGGTTTTAAGTTCACCATCTTTTATTTCCCAACACGACCAAGGCATATCATCCATTTTATAGCCGCGCATCCCGGAAACTTCCCTTCCATCAAATAATGTTATCCAATTCATGGTTTCAGTCCTGCATCCAACTGTTAAATAAAGTGATAAAAGTAAAATTAATTGTTTCATGCATATCTCATTTCTTTTTTGGGTTCCATTCGCCTTTGGCCACAGCAGGGACAAAGTCATCTAATCCCGGTGGTGGGAATGGAATTGTTTTGTCCTGCTCCGCACTCATGTAGGCTGTCATGAGAAGCTCCGTCACATTTACGCCGTCGTCAAAATTTTCTTTAGGACGCTTACCGGCCAAAAATGATTGAACCATATGGCGATTTTCTGCCGTGTAACCATAGGTGTCCGTTTCGCTTGATACGACAGGCATTTCGCCTGATTCAGCATTTTGTTTTTCCACCAAATCTTCTGCTTCTGCTCCGGCAACTTTCCGGCTGAAGAACACTTTCAAATCCGAATCTAAAGTATTCACAAACATGGAATATTCCGGACCAAACAATTCCATACTCAAGCGGAGTCCTGCGCCCACAAAGCACCAGGATGTGGTGGTTTCCACCACAAGATTGTTTCCATCTTCATCTTCATATTCGATCAACGAACGGGCAAAATCTTCCGCAGGCCGATTCAGATAATCTGTTTTGCCACCACTATTTTCAGCCAATATTTGAGCATATTCTGGTCGCTGCCATTTGAGACACGATGCATAAGCGTTTACACTTTTTGGTGTTAATGAATCTCTTGGTGCGCCGGGTTTGGTGAGCATGTATCGTGCTTCTTCCACAGAATGACACATCATATCATTCAG
>CAXFCD010000032.1:0-31058 GCA_964001155.1 uncultured bacterium
AATAGAGGATTATCCTTATCAGCATTAGCATCTATCATATTGATTAATGCATCAGCTATAGGGAACTCATGAAATGCATTCCCTCATTATCAGCCAGCAAGAAACTGGAATGGCGGTCTACGATTCTTGATATGATTTTTTGTTTTTGATATCTCGTCTAATATCCATGATTTCATCTAGGTAATATGCGAATTTAGAATTGTTCTCAACTAACTCAAGAACTTTGGGTGGCGAAATAGTTATTACAGTTAAATCTGTTATAGCCATTACTTTAAATGAACTGGAATTACTTGTAAATAACGCAATCTCACCAAAAAAATCACCTACTTCTAAAACGCCTACGCTAACTTTATCACCATCGTTATTTGTGCCAGATAAACTTGCTTTTCCATCTAAAATAATAAATAAATATCCAGCTTCATCATCTTCGTCCAATATTATTTCTCCTCTACCAAAATAATGTATTTCAGCTCCACCTTTTAGGTTTTGGGCTTGAGTTTTATCAATTGGAATAAGTTCTGGAAGATGGTTAAGGATTGAATTAATGTTTTCCTCCTTAACCGTATTTTTTTGAGAAATATCCTTTACATTGTGAATAGTCAATTGAGGGAAAGGAATATTGAGATCATAACGCCTTACAGCATACCAAACACGTGTCATGAAATCATCCATTATTTCCTCACGATAGGTATAGTCTTGAATTCCAAATTCCACTTCATAATTAATGGATGAATCTCCATATTCGCATACTTTTATTTGGATTGGGGAAGAATGTAAAATACCAGGTGTTGATTTACATGTCTCCATTAATGCCTCTTTAACATTATTTGGTGCTGTGTCATATGAAAATCCAATAACCTGTTTTAAAATATAGACTTGCTCAGGTTTACTGAAATTTATTATGGACTCTTGACCAATAACAAGATGAGGGATTACGATGAGTTCCTTCTCTCTAGTTAGGAGCCTAATTGCGCGCCAATTCATTTCTACAATTTTACCAACATGGTTACCAATTTTAATCCAATCTCCCTCGTCGAATGGTTTTTCATATACCAAAGCAATCCCTGAGAATAAATTCCCTAAGGTATCTTGTAAGGCCAACCCTAAGACAAATGACCCAAGCCCTAAGGCAGTAATCAATCCACCAAGATTTTGATCCCATACAACAGATAAAATAATTGCAGTCCCAAAAAGGACCATAACCACTCTAAAAATATCCAAAAATAATTGAGGGGTTTTATTTTTTAAAATCCCGCTTTTTGAAAACAAAATTATATTTAAGAACACCATTAAAATATTAATAGTGACAATCCAGGTCACTGTTTCTAATATTTTCAAAATAGAGCTATCGTTACCAACTTCAGCAATTTGTGTGAAGAATATGATCAAAGCAGTGAAAGGAATAATAATATTTCGAATATTTCTAAGGGGAGATGCTAATTGATTATCTTTCTTTTTTAAGATATATATCACTTCATTGATTGATATGATTAATATGGGTGTGCCTATAACTAAAGCTATACCGTATGTAAACCAATGTGTGTTTAATACATCCATATTAAAAAAATTGCTCATGATGATGGATTATTTTTTGTTTTATTTATTAGCTTATAAACTTCATCATTGAACCCAACGTCCACTTTATCAAAATTATAAATTGTATTTAAAGCTTCATAAACAGCAGGAGTTACTAATATCTCATCTGGCGTTGATTTTTCATTCAGCCTGAATACATCTGACACAGTTTCACCCCACAAATCATAATTATAGTTTTCCACACCAACTATACCAGCCATTACTGGCCCAGAGTGAATTGTGGTCTTAAGTTGCAGAGACATTTTTTGATTTATATTAAATTGGATGATCAGCTGCCTGATTTCTTTTGAAAATTCTAAACTCTTTTTTGCATGGTCCAACCTCGGATTCAACATGCCAGATGTTGCAAAATATGTATTCCCGATTGTCCTTATCTTTTCGATTTGATGTTTTTTCGCTGCTGTATCAATAAATGAAACTAATTCATTTAAAATGGTGATAGAATCATTTGGCCCCAATTCTTCAGAAATTTGTGAAAACCCAACAATATCAATAACTACAAGCGAAACATTTGGATAACTGTTTGCAATATTTAATTCACCATTTTGAAGCTTTTGAACTACCGTTTCAGGGATAAAGTTTAGAAGCAGTTTTTTGTTTTCTTCCTGTTCTTTAAAAAGAAGTTTTTCATTTTCTGATAGATCTCTTACCATTTGATTAAAACTGTAGGCTAGATCTTCAAATTCATCATTGGTATTAATTTCAATATTTTTTGAGTAGTCTTTGTTTCGAAGACGGTCGACTCCCGACATTAAGATTTCAATTGACTTTACAAATTGTCCAGATAAAAACATGGATAAAAAAGTAGTTATGAGTAAAATAATAATAAGGGCGATAAATACTTTTTGTTGAAAATCTTTTATAGGTTGATTTGCTTCTGCTTCGTCTATCTCAGAAAGGATGACCCAGTTTAGTCCAGAAATATTAACCTGGCTATAAGAACTTAAAACTGGGACCGATCTATAATCATCAATGACTCGCGTTTCTTTTTCACCTTTAAATGCTGATATAACACCGTCCGTTTTCACGCGTTGAAGAAGTATGTTTGTCCCTGTGTGGTACATTTTATTTATATATTCTTGGGTAACACCAATATCTAATAATGCATCTGTATAACCAATTGAATCTTCTAGGAAAAAACGAGACACGCTCCTCATTAAAAAGTCTTCACCTACTAAATATGTTTCACCAGATGCTCCCAGCCCATCTGCAACCCAGTTTTGGTTCCCAGTCATAATATTATTGATTTCATCAATAGGAAGTTGAAATACGAGAGCGCCAATTGTTTTATTCTCTTCTGTTAGTGGAATGCCCATGAATGCAGCCGGTGCACCATAAGAAGGTCGATAAAATTCAAAATCAATAATTCTTGGTTTTGTTATATCAGTATTTGATTTTATCTGTTTTACTAATTTGGCCAGATTACTTTCGCGATAGGGGCCATCATATAGGTTGGTAGCATAATCAGCTTCTTTAAATACAGAATAAACAATATTCCCTTTTTCCAAATCAACCAGAAACATATCATAAAAACCAAAATTTTCAATAATTTGTCTAAAATATGGATGATACTTTTTATGAACTTGATTGTATTTAAAATTTTCTTTCGTATCGGAGAGAAAATGTTTATCTCCTAAAGGGTTTTCATTATCAATAATATATTTATTTTGTAAAAATACGCCAACATCGGAACGGGGATAAAAAGGAGTCCTATTTTTATTAATATTCATATGCTGAGCTAGTTTATTAATATATAAATCATAATAAGATTTAAAATTTTCTGATATTTCAACCTTTAATTGTGATGACTGAAGTGAATTAAATGCATCTATAAACTCAGTTGTAGCTTGTTTTATAGTACTGTTTGAACCAAATACATTTGTTGTATTTCTTGTATAGGAAAAATATTTTTCAATCTGATATTGTTTAGCAGCTCTAACGCTCGTTAAATGTTTCTCATTACTTTCAAGTATAGCGTCTCGGCCATTAAGATATCCAATAATGATGAGTATAAAACATGAAATGGTTGTGATGAGAACCATCGTGAGTAGTAATCTTGATTTAATGCTAAGTCTTTTCATTGTATAAATCTCTGTCCTTGTTATGTTTAATTCGTTTTCTTTTGTTGGGACTTATTTCAGGTTCGGTCTGTAAGTGTACTTGTTTCAGATTGAGATACACCTAACTCAATTAGCCAATCAATAATCTCCATATCCAAATCTACCCATCATCCTACAAACAAAAAACCCCCGCTCCATCCAATACTATACGCCAACTGTCCCAACCACCGGTCAAACACCGACTATTAAATTTTAAGTTATTTTTTTATCACTCTATATTCTATTATTACGCCACTTACGGGAACAGTAAAAAAGTGAACATTGGCCTTTTAAGCCATTGGTCGTGCGTTCGAGTCGCACCCGGATCACTCGAGAGAATACCATGAATCTCTGTCAAGAAGCCCCACATTCGTGGGGTTTTTTATTTTTTCCCACTTTTCGGTCTTTAAATTCAAATTGAAATATCGAACACTCTCAACCCTCTTACCATCTAGATAACATGAAACAATACACAAATTTTCACGTGGTAGATCATCCACTCATCCGCCATAAACTTACGATCATCCGTAATAAAGACACGGGACACCAAGCATTTCGAGAATTGGTGAACGAAGTTGGAACCTTAGTCGCTTTTGAGCTCACCAGAGATTTTCCATTCCACTCAGTCAAAGTTGAAACACCATTAATTGAAACTGTAGGTGTAAAAGTCGAAGGGAAAGATGTTGTTCTTGTTCCCATTCTTCGAGCAGGGCTTGGCATGGTGGATGGATTATTAAAACTTATTCCCAATGCACGTGTTGGTTATGTTGGGATGGAACGAGATGAAACAACCCATCAGCCGGTTCATTATTATTTCAAGATTCCTAAAAAACCGGAAGAGAGAAATTTCATTATTGTGGATCCTATGTTGGCCACAGGTGGAACCGCCATTGCCACAGCAAATAGTTTAAAAGAATTAGGCGCAACCCAAATCAAATTTATGTGTCTGATTGCTGCGCCGGAAGGTGTTGCAGCATTTTGCGAAGTACATCCTGATGTTCATGTTTATGCAGCAGACTTAGATGAAAAACTAAATGAGAATAAATATATTGTCCCGGGATTGGGTGATGCCGGTGATCGCCTTTTCGGAACAAAATAAATTCAAATTTTTAAGAACTCTTTATTTCCTTGCTGACACGCAGACCTGATTCAATAGCACCATTCATGGATGCCCTGTAGGTAGATGTGTGTTCTCCAGCGAAATAAAAATCCCCTTCTGATTTAGATAAGATTTTTTGGAAATCCTTTTGACCCACACCTGCTATTGAATAACTCGCTCGGGTCCAAGGGTCTTCATTCCAATATTTAGTAATGCCGCCTTCCCAGTAATTGGGGGAATTTTTCCATATGTTTGCACAGGTTTTTTCTGCAGTTTCCATCCTTTTTGCTTCGCTCATTCTACCTAGCTTTTTTGCATCATCTCCGGATGTGAATGAAAGTAGAATTCCCCTCGGTCCCGGTTGATCAATAGAAAAATGGTAAACACGACGTAAGGGTGTATCTGTAAAAACGCGCTGACCGATGGAGCCAGGCTCATCCCAAATGCGGCGACGGTATTGCATGGCAACCTTCATCACATGGCCATAGGATTGATTTCGTATACAATGCATTTTTTCACTGGAAAACAAGGGGTCAATTTTTATCCTTCGCAGTGTAGATAAGGGCGTTGCAAGGACACATTTGGTCCCTGTGACAAATTGCTGATTCCCATTTTCAAGGAAGTGAACAGAAACTTGGTTTTTTGAATACTCAATTTTTTGTACTGCTCTATTGTAATGGAGCGCATTCCCTAATTTTTTGGCAAAAGTTTTTGGGAGTTGATCATTACCACCAAAAATTCTGCCTTCTTCAGTATTTTCACTAAAAGCCGATGTCCTCGAATTTGCTAAAACCATATACAATGCGGACATTTTTGAAGGAATTGTTGTGGATTCTGTTGCATTGGTGTAGGTGTAAAGTTCAATAATATCATTTGGTGCACCACCTTTCCTTAGGATATCTGCAACAGATAATTTATCCAAGGCTTGAACCTGCATAGAAGATTCCCCCATTTTTTTTACCATCTTGATCCATTTCTGGATGTAAGCCACTTCTTGGGCAAAAAGTTTGCCTTGCACAACCCCATTATAAGGTAGATCACTTTTCTTGGATTTCATATCCGCCATGGAGATATGCTGGCCTCGGACGTAAATGCCGTCGTATTGTTTCGCCGGAAGAATGGGAAGATCAAATTCTTGTGCATATTTCCGAACATATTTATCACTTGAGTCAACATATTCAGCGCCCATTTCTGCGTACAATCCATCAGCGAATTGGTCACGGTACGTCCGAACTCTGCCTCCGGGGCGAGACCGCGCTTCGAGTAATAATACATTAAACCCTGATTGTTGAAGATCGTATGCACAGGATAAACCTGCCAAACCAGCACCAATGACAATAATCCTGTTTTCATCGCTGGAACCCATTCTTGCCAGTCCCATTGAATGTGGTAAAAATAAACCTGCGCTTAGGGCAGCAGTTGTTTTAAGAAAATGTCTGCGGCTTGTTTTATTATTGCTCATACAATGTTTCCTGCTATGGTTAGGATATTAAAATGTAATAAGGATAAATGGAACGGTGGGAATGGTTTTTCCTAGTTAATTACATTTCAAGTATGATGGAAACTTTGACAGTTTGATTCACCGAAATTTTTTCCGCCTTTCGTACAGAAGCTTTTAGCGGCAGCACAAAAGAATTTAATTTTTTATCCTGGAAAATGGATGTGTTCCAATTAGTCTCTCCCACACAAACTTCTACAGGAATGGAGCCCCACCCTTTGGTTTGATCTCCAACTATTTCCCGAATTTCCTTGGCTAAAGAAACAGGTAATATTATAAAATCTCATGACCCTTTTTCTGTATTATAATGCAAAACGTCATTTTCAAATTTGAATGTGATGAATTGTTTCACAGTACCTTAGACTGAAATTCGTTTCTCCCAAAGTTGATTATAATGAAAGAGACACTTTTCATAAATCGGTTTCAACGAATCATCTAGTTCAATTTCTTTTTCAGAGTAAGGTTTAAATCCAGTGGATTCTTCCACACGATTGTACCAATGAGGCGCCCAAACACCATCGCTGTCTCGTTTTCCTGCGGGCCAATTCAACATGTGATCCATAAATGGAATTCCAATTATTTCACAGAATTTTGATAAAACTCCTATTGGATTCATTAAAATATCTTTCGAATCCAAAATCGGTGGCGTTTCCCCTGTTGCATTTTCAATCATGTTTAATAGTTCAGACTGCTGAACAAATCCTAACAACCGTTCATTCTCCACAGGGAACCGTTTCCCGTAACTGGCAATCACATATTTGGGATCTCGAATTAAAAAACAATTTTTCACATTTTCGATCCAGGATAAATCGCATCCTTCCAAATTATGTTGCGCCATGTGCTTTTGATACCAAATGGGTTTTCCATCTGGAATCTCACCTGAACACATGGTTGCCACTTCATACCAATCAGTACTTTGAGATGCCAAAACATCATCTTTTCCGGGATGATCCAACCCTGTTTTATCTAAATAATGTGCATAGAATGGTTCATCTGATACAACCGTATCGGGGCGATTTTCAAACGATCGCATCATTGCTGTGGATATATTTCGTGGGCCGGACCACATGGCAATTCGGATTTTGTTCATGATGCATCCACAATTTTTTCAATGTCTAATGCATACCAATCCTGAAGGTTTTTAGTAACATCTCCACGAGTGCCATCTCCGATTGTATGCCCATCTACGGTTGGAACAGGAATGACACCGGCGAATGTTCCCGTCACAAATACCTCATCTGCAGTATATACGTCTTCCATGACAAAATTCTTTTCAAAAACAGGAACACCGTATTCTTTACAAAGCCGAATCACACTTCCACGCGTAACACCATTTAAACAATAATCGCCGGTGGATGTCCACACTTCACCATTCCGAACAATAAAAAAATTGGTTGAATTACAAGTGGACACAAATCCGTGTGGATCTAACATGAGCCCCTCATCCACGCCCAGTTTGTCTGCTTCGATGCAGGCTGCGATACAATTATGTTTGCTCAAAGAATTAATGGTTGGGTCCTGAATTTGAAAATCACGTCTCGTTTTAACCGTCCCCAACGTGATGCCGTTTTCTTTCACCTCTTCGCTGGCTTTTTTGTATTCGGGAATAATTACGACGGTTGGTTTACCGATAGTGACTTTCGGATGTTGATAAGGCGTTTTCTTAATCCCACGTGACACAATGAGTCGAATATGGACATCTGATTCCATGTTATTTTTTTTCAAAGTTTTATGGAGCGCATTGGTGATGTCAATCTTGGATTGTCCAATATCCATGGCAATTTTTTCAGCCCCGACAAACAACCGATCCAAATGATCTTGCAGATGAATTAAATGCCCTTTGTGTAACCGAATCCCTTCCCAAACACCATCGCCTAAAAGATAGCCGCTATCCATGACAGACACCTTTGCTTCATTGCGATGAAAGAAATCTCCATTGATGTAAATCTGGATATCTTCATTCCGTTTATCAAAATCGTAATCGTGGGTGGATGCCATTAATGTGTCTCCTCTATTTGTCTAAGTCGTTCAAAAATAATTGCCGATACTGCAGCGCTTACATTCAGGGAGTTGGTAATCCCTTGCATGGGAATGGTCGCTTTAAAATCACAAGACTCCAGCACTTTTTCGCGAATGCCTTTTCCCTCACTTCCCACCACAATCACTGTTTTATCTTTATAATCAATAGTGTGCCATGGTTTTGCATCAATGCTATTTTCCAAGCCAACAATCCAAAAACCATCCTCTTTTAATTCTGAAAATGTATTTTTTAAATTGGTCACTTCTATGAGTGGCATATTAATAAATGCGCCTTGACTCACTTGCAACACCGTATCAGAGATGTTCGCTGAATGATGCCTCGGAAAAATAATGGCATCTATCCCCGCGCATTCTGCTGTCCGAATAATTTGTCCAAAATTTTGGGGATCTTCGATTTGATCCAGCGCCAGTAAACAGGCATTATTTTTATCTGAGAAATCTGGTAAATCTTGTGTAAGAACTTGGCCTGAAAAAGTGACGGCAATTCCTTGAGTTCGTCCTTCCGGATATTTTTGAAAAAATCCGGATTTTTCATAGAACCGTGGTCTCATATTGGATGAAAAAACTGCATCCATGAGTGATTCATTTTTTTCTGCGGGGCCGCTGGTAAGGATATCAATATGAATTATATGAAACTGTTCTGAATTCAATACGGCAATAGCACCATTGATTCCAAGAATGGTGAAACTAATTTTGTTCTGTTTTTTCATGAGGTAAATCGGCGGAGAATTTTCATTTACAATCACAATGGCGCAACATAAAAAGTTGGCAATAACTCAATGAAAAAAGTCAAAGTGAAAAAAATAACCCTTAACTTTCGCCCCGGAATTGGGCCTGTAGCTCAACGGTTAGAGCAGTGGACTCATAATCCATTGGTTGGGGGTTCGAATCCCTCCGGGCCCACTTTTTATTGTGGAAAAAAATTGTTAGTTTCATTCCAGCTCCAACTAACCACACGATGCGAAATATCTTTTTTATTCACTTGTTCATCAGTCTTCTTTGCGCTGTTGACGGAACCATTGTATTCTTTGATGGCACCTCCATCCAGGGAGATATATACACAGTTGATCAATCTTCTGTGTATATCATCCCCGTTGGTTTGGACTTCCCAGAAGAGATCTTCATGGATAACATTGATACTCTCAAATTAGATGACGGGAAGATCCTTGTGGCCGGGAATGAGGTGTTGTTATTGTTCAAAAATGGAACGTTTGTCAGTCCTGTTGAAGAAAAACAATTAAAGAAAAAAAGCAGGGATGAATATGTTGTCGAATATGTGATTGTGCCCAATTACAGCTTAAATCTATATACCGGATTCCCGCTTATAAAAGCATCCTCCTTTGAATATTATGACAAATCCTATCCTGTTTTAGGATTATCCCTTGGCACGCCCTATGGATTTTTTATGGGCGATTTTTTTGTGAACGCCATTGTGGAAATTGCCAATTATAAATTTATTCAATCCACAGGAAATCAGAGGAAATTCGGCGGATTGGCTTTTCAAATTGGTTTAAGCCCGGGGATTTTCATTGGGGATATCAGCATCAGTTTAACGGCTGCTACAGGTGTTTTCCACGAAGGGACAGGATTTATAGCCGGAGGCAGTATAGATATCCCTGTTGGAAATCTGATCATGGATAAATATGGTCATATTCCTTTTGTTGAAGCCATCGAGGAACAGATCGAAGGACTGGAAGTCCGTATAACATCCCGATCCAATATTGTACAAAAAGAAAAAAGCGCATATGATGCCGGTGGTGCAACGGGTTGGATTGGCGCAGGGATTTCAATCGGGTATGAATTTTAATATAGTTGAAATATCCTAAGATTAGTTCGACAAAACCTAAAAATAAATTGTTAAACAAATAGAGAATTCCATTTGACAAGGCTTGATTGCCTGAAATGTCTTTTATCTTACCGGTCTTTTATTTTAATGATTTTTCACCTATATTCTATTTCCATTATGAATAAATCATATATCAGAAAAATAATAATTTTACCTTTATTCGTCGGTTTCCTTTTTGGAATTCACGGAAAAATAACTTTTTTCGACGGGACCTATATTGTGGGAAGAGTCACCAAAGTGGATGAGTCCACCGTGTATATCATTCCTATGGGACTTGATACACCGGAAGGTGTACTGGTTGGCAATATTGATACATTGAAGATGGAAAACGGCATGTATCCGGTGGTCAACAGCATGGTGAAATATTTTTACGAAAAAGGTGAATTTTTAGCCAATGATGATGATTGGCTGGATGAATACGACGATTTTAAATACGATGAATACACCACCCAAAAAGAAGAGTATAAGTACGAAGAAAGTAAAAAATCAGATTTAGAATTCTATTCCATTACCACTTATGGTGGGATGCCGATCGTCCCATTAGCCTCCTTGGATGATTCTTCAAATGCAACCACGCTTTCACCTAATATGGGTATTGGATTTCAGGCGCCTTACTTTCCAACCGGAGCAGTGGATATTTCCCCCGGTTTCAAACTCATGACCTACGGATTTGATAGTCCCGATATGGGCGTGGTAAAGGCTTTTCAAGCCATTGGTAATTTGAGCATCGATTTTCAACCTGTATTTTTCTTTTTGCCAAAACCGCTCCATCTCTGCTTGGATTTTGGCGTGAGTTATAATATGGCATTCAGGCATGAACCGTCCGCCTTTGCTTTAAGTCACCTTGAATATGATGGAGAACCAACCTACGGTGGATTAGGATTTAACGTAGGCGGATCCATTGATTATTGGTTTCCCGATCTCCCTGTTGCCATCAGACTTTTTGAAAATACCAATATTGTACCCCAGGGTGAACCTTATCCCAATCTTAAAACCGGTTTTGTAAATATCGGAGCTTGTCTAATTATTGTCTTAAAACGAGACCGAAAATAGTTTTATAAAATCTGAATTTTATTTATTCTTCATGTGGGGGGTGGAGAGGTATCATTCGTTTATTATTTATACTTTAGGACTTTTTAAATGAAAAAATTATTACCTTTTATTTGTTATATCTGTTTTGCCCAAGATGCCTATGATGGGACAATCACGTTTGATTATACAGGTACAGTGAATGGCACTTTTACCTCAATGATTCAGGATACAATTCCTACGGGATTCGCCTCTAATCAAATTGGATTAGAAACATCATATTTTGTGATGGGTTCCATCTCGGAAAATGAGGATGAGTCCTATGATCTTTTCTTTGCCATTTTACAAGATACGACTTTCCCCATTCAACCGCGAACTTGGGTGATCCCCGGACAAGGTGATCAGGATGATCCCTTAAGTTTGGAAACAATTGTTGTCCTTATGCCGGGATTGGATTCATCTTTCGTTGTTGAATTATTCGACTATTTTTCTGATACAACTTCTTTTGGCGACTCCCTAATCTTTGATTCATTATTAACGAATTTATTTTTAGAATTTGCTGATGATCTATATTTAGGGTTGGCTGGAGAATTAGAAATTTCAGAGGTGACTGACTCAACATTAACAGGTGGTTTTTATTCTACATTCATAAAACCGGAATTTAATATTCCACCACATATGGTTATGACCACAAATGGCGAATTTGAATTCAATAAAGTTGAAATACCTGATTTAGCACTGACAGAAAAAACAGCCATTCCTGAGTCTATATCACTTTTTCCAGCGTACCCCAATCCATTTAATCCAACGACAACTATCAAGTTCAATGTTGATGAAAAATCGGTGGGCCATGTCAATTTGCAAATCTTTGATATGAAAGGGCGTATCGTGGAATCAGTGATGAATGGAGCTATCAATCCGGGGCAGCATGAAATTCAATGGAATGCAACAAACCAACCTAGTGGTGTTTACATCGCAAAACTTCAATCAAGAACTAACATCCAAACAACAAAGCTCTTATTGATTAAATAATGGGGGATTTACAATTAAATCATCACGAGGTTTTAAATGATCTCCTGCTGTTAAAATGGAATGATGATTCTGAAAATGCCCTTCCCCTCAAAGGAATCCGTGATAATTGTCCCTGTGCAACCTGCGCCGGGGAAACAGATGTTTTTGGTAATGTATATAAGGGGCCGCCTCAAATCATGAGAGAAGAAAGTTATCTTATTTCCGGAATCCAACCTGTGGGTTATTATGCTATTCGTCCCTTTTGGAAAGATGGGCACAATGCAGGAATTTATTCATTTGAGCTTTTAAAAAAACTCTGCGAAGTACTTGATTCTTAAATAGGCTCTCATTTTTAAAAAAAGGGCAGGAAATGATTCGGCCTTCTCATTAGGTTCCGTGCCAATATTTTAAACTTTCTATTAGAATTTATGGTTCGATTTAAACAATTTTTAATTTTCAATATCTTTACCATTGGAATTTGTGGCGAGGTTCCATACCAAGATATACCACTATCAGGACTCATTACCAATCCGAAGCAGGAAATTTCCAGCATGGATTGGTATGGCAATAACTTGGTATTACTTCCGGAAAATTTGGGTGGATTTTTATACATGATCCCGAAATCCAATCTTGAAGTTTCTTTGAATTCTGAAAGTCCAGAACCAATCAAACCAGACCAACCAACATTTATAACACCAGATTATTCAAAATCCATTCCTGGATTCGAAGGTTTGGAGGCTATCGCATTTAATGGGAATGATTTTTTCACCACATTAGAAGCGAAAGATGGCAAAACCATGCGTTGCTTTTTGGCATGGGGTACAATTGATCCAAAAACGAAAGAGGCTACAATCCCGGAAGAAAATCTGTTAGAATTGGAAACACCAATTCAGGTAAAGAATATGACCTTTGAAAGTTTGTTAGTCCATGATAATGATGTGATAGCATTCTATGAAGTTCATGGAATGAACCTTCAAAAATCTGTTTGGCAATATCAGATATCAACTGAAGATTTTTCTGTTTCAAAACTCAATTTTCCCAATATTGAATACAGAATTACAGATGTCTCCAGGTTAGATAAAAATAATAAATTTTGGGCAATTAATTATCATTGGCCGGGTGACACAAAAAGAGTAAAACCTGCAATGGATCCCATTGCCATAGCTTTCGGGGAAGGGGAATCCCATAATAACTCAGTTGCTGTGGAACGAATTATTGAATTGGAAATTGTTGACAATAAAATTCAACACTCCGGAAGAGAACCTATTCAATTAGTTTTGGATAAAGAAAATTCAAGGAATTGGGAGGGAATTGTGCGATTGGACGAAAAAGGATTTTTAATTGCTACTGATAAATATCCGGGAATGATTCTTGGGTTTGTTCCATTTGAATAAGTGAAAAAACTTTTTCTTCAATTTTCCATTTTATTTATTCTTATTGGTTGCGACCAAAAAAATGAAAACCAATCAGTTTTATTAATCTCTTTTGATGGCTTCCGGGCAGATTATCTTGATTTATATCACACGCCAAATTTCGATCGGTTTTTAAAAACCGGTGTTCGATCAAAAGGATTGATTCCTGTTTTTGTTCCTAAAACATTTCCAAACCATTATAGTATCGCCACCGGCATGTATGCTGAGAATCATGGCCTCATCGGGAATCACTTTTATGATGAGAAACTTGACGATACATATACCCTTTCTGATCGATCAAAAGTTGAAGATCCAAAATTCTATGGCGGCGAACCCATTTGGGTCACAGCAGAAAAACAAGGTGTGACAAGTGCGTCTTTTTTTTGGGTTGGATCAGAAGCGCCCATTGGTGGTGTGTATCCCAGCCGCTGGAAACGATATGAGCACAACTTTCCATTTGAAGCACGGATTGATTCGGTGGTGAAATGGTTCTCTTTGCCAAAACCTGAACGACCACAGTTATGTCTTTTATATTTCCACGAGCCGGATTGGACAGGCCATAATACTGGACCAAGAAGTGTTGAAACAGGAGGAATAGTCACCCATTTAGATTCTTTATTTGGAGACCTTGTTCATAAATTGAGTGAATCTCCCGTTGGTGAAGATTTAAATATCATCGCTGTGGCAGACCATGGCATGGTAGAGATCAGCTCTGAAAGAACTGTCTCTCTGGCTGCTATCACAAATATGGATACAATCACACAAGAAGGCGATGGGCCATACGCCCTACTATATAGCCATGATAAGGATGCGATTGAAAAAGCAGCGAAAGAAATTCATGCAGCGGCACATGTGAATGCTTATTTACGGGAAGATATTCCAGAACGATTTCATTTTAAAAATCATCATAGAATTAAAGATGCATTGGTTTTGGCAGAGGAAGGTTGGTATATCGAAAACCAAGCCATAGGTTCCTCATCAGAGGCTGGTGTTTACATCCCCATTGGCGGGACGCATGGATATGACAATCAACTGGAAAGTATGCATGCTTTATTTATTGCTTCAGGACCGGCATTCAAAAAAGGGTTTGTATCTGAACCATTTGAGAATGTTAATATTTATCCCATGATTACACATATTCTCGGATTAAAACCATCACTCAATATTGATGGAGATTTAAAACATATTCAACATTTACTCGCACCATGAAAATTTCAAAAAGCTTTTTTCTTTTTTTATTGATGACTCAATTCCTTTTTGGTTGGGGAAAAACCGGACATCGAATTGTCGGGAAAGTCGCAAATACATACCTTACAAAAAATGCAAAAATGCAGGTCAAAAGAATTTTAGGACATGAGGATCTTTCCAGAGTGAGCACATGGGCGGATGAGATCAAATCCGATCCAAATTGGGATCATGCTTGGGATTGGCATTTTTGCACAATTCCTGATGGTGAAGAATACATACCAGGAAAACACAGCGGTAAAGCAGTTGAAAAAATGAATGATTTCATCGCAACATTGAAAAATCGAAAATCATCCCAAGAAGATAAACAATTTGCTTTGAAATTTATGGTGCATTTGATTGGAGATTTACACCAACCCCTCCACGTGGGCAATGGGAAAGACCGTGGCGGGAATGATATCAAAGTTAGCTGGTTCGGTGAAGAAACAAATTTGCACAGCATTTGGGATACAAAACTGATTCAGCACCAAAATTTGAGTTATACTGAATACGCAGACTATCTCCTTTTAGGCATTGACTATGGTGATGTGCGAGATTGGCAAGGTGATTCACTAATGGTTTATGTGAATGAATCCAAGAATCTGCGGAGCCAGTGTTATGACTTTTCCAGAGACAATCTTAAGTGGGAATATTTTTATAAAAACAAAGCTTTACTGGAAAAACGATTGCTTCAAGGTGGTGTTCGACTTTCCGGTGAACTAAATCGAATTTTTAAATAAGATTATTTTGCTTTCCCCTGGGCTGCAACTTCAGCAGCCTTTTTTGCAATAGCGTCCTTATCCCCTAAATAATAGTGTTTGATGGGTGCCAACTTTTTATCTAATTCATAAACCAAAGGAACACCGGTTGGTATATTGAGTTTCACAATGTCTTCATCTGAAATATTGTCTAAATATTTCACCAATGCCCGGAGTGAATTCCCATGGGCTACAATCAAAACTCGTTTCCCTTCCTCAATATCAAGTTTAATGGCATCAAACCAATAGGGTAAAAAACGATCCACAGTGTCTTTCAAACATTCTGATGCAGGAAGATCGCTTGGATCCAAATCGGAATATAGTTCATCAAACTGAGGATGTCGTTTATCATTTAAGTCAAGTTTAGGTGGCGGTGTGATGTAGCTTCGTCGCCAAATATGAACTTGCTCATCACCGTATTTAGCTGCGGTTTCTGCTTTATTCAATCCTTGGAGCGCACCATAATGTCTTTCGTTTAATCGCCAATGATGGTGGATCGGGATGTCACTGATTCCCATTTCATTTAAACAAATGTCCATTGTTCGGTTTGCTCGCTTCAAAACCGATGTGTGAATTACATCGAATTCAAATCCATTTTCTTTCAAGAGTTGTCCCGACTCCAGAGCTTCGGATTCACCTTTTTCGGTGAGGCCTACATCGGTCCAGCCAGTGAAACGATTTTCTAAATTCCATTGACTTTCACCATGGCGGAGTAAAACTAGTTTATACATATTGTTCATAAAACCTTGATCAGTCAATCACAAAGTTCATAAAGATTTACAAGGAAAAAAATAAAGGAAAATTAATATTACGGGATTAATGGTAGTGTTTTTTCAGTAGATTAGAACATGTGCGGGCGCAAAACACTCACTCGAGATATGCAATCTATCATTGAAGAATTGGCCATCGATGAATGGGCGGATGATGATTTTAATCCAAGCTTTAATATAGCACCTACTCAAATATCTCCAATACTTATTGGAGAAGATAATTCAAGAATTGTAAAACCAATGCAGTGGGGATTAATTCCGCATTGGGCCAAGGATAAGTCCATCGGTTCCAAAATGATTAATGCACGATCTGAAACAATTTTAGAAAAACCTTCCTTTCAGAATTTGATCAATCAAAATAGATGTGTGGTTATTACAGACGGTTATTTTGAATGGAAACGGGAAAGTGACAGGAACCAACCGTTCTACATTTTCCACCCTGACAAAAAATTGCTCCCAATGGCAGGATTATGGACTACTTGGACATCAACTGATAGTCAAACTATTGAATCTTACACAGTGATTACAACATCACCCCAAAAGGAAATCGCCCATATCCATAATCGAATGCCAGTCATTTTAAATCCCATGACAGTTGATGAATGGATCCATTGTGAAACAACTCCTTCAAACCAGGCCATAGTTAATCTTATCCCTTTTACAAAATCATTGGCCTTCCATCCCGTTTCAACCCTGATGAATTCTCCAAATAATAATTCTCTCGACTGTATACGGTCTATTCAGGATTCTTCAACCTTAGACCTATTTTAAGCATTAAACTCCAATAAGAATTACTCTTATTTTAACTTGGTATTCCCCACCACAAATTCCGATATTCCGGACACAAAAAACCCCTTTTCATGCAGAGCGTGATATTATGTCGGTGCATTTTTATCGAGCTACTAGTTACGAGTGGCAATTTTGGGATATGGCTTGGCGACAAGAAGCTTGGCCGTTTGTCAGGCAGTTGGAAATGCAAATGGCTTAGTGTTGTGGGTCTTATGCAATGATTTTTTCTGTATTGGTCGTTGTTTAATAGAGAATATTTGCATGCATTCTTTAGTTATGTTAGTTTGATGTAACGCTGGTACCTGCTTTAGTGGTGGGGCGAGACGGGTTAAACAGTTAATAAAGTAGTAAGGACTTGATCAATGCGACAGGTACCTGAATATTGCGTGGTGGGTCGGGGCCGTTTGGCGACGCATCTTACGCATTACATGACACTTTTGGGCTTGTCCTATGTAAGTTGGCATAGAGGGCAATCTCACGAACAATTTCAAATTCATTGTAAGCAAGTTGCTTATGTTTTCTTATGTATTCCTGATGATGCGATCGAAGATTTTATTCGTGCGCAAGAAGAGCGCGCGCTAGCTTCTGTGACCTGGGTGCATTTTTCTGGGGCTTTGCAAACTGATTTGGCCTATGGTGTGCATCCGTTAATGACTTTTGGTACAGAACTTTATCCGTTATCTGACTATCAAGTCATCCCTTTTGTGTGTACAGATGATGTGCCGGGGGAGCTGTTATCTATTTGGCCTAATCCTTGCTATAGCATTTTAGCGGAGAAGAAAGCGCTTTATCATGCCTGGTGTGTCTTAGCGGGTAATGGCAGTGCTATGTTGTGGCAGCGTTTTATGGCGTTTATGCAGCAGGAGTTAGGTTTGCCTGAGCAGGTGGTGATACCTTTTGCGCGTCAGAGTATGGCAAATGTTTTGGCAAGTGGTGAAGAGGCGTTGACGGGACCTATGATTCGTGGTGATCATCAAACGTTGGCGGGTCATGAGCAGGCGTTGGCGCAGCGCTCGGAGTTGCCTTTATATCAGGCGTTTTATCAATGGTTTTTGCAGGGGGAGAATGGTGAGAATTCATGATTTGTTACAATGTAAGTTAGCTGGTAAGCCTATTACTATGGTGACTTGTTATGATGCTTGGTCGGCTAAGTTGTTGGGTGACCAGGATGTTGATTGTATTTTAGTGGGTGATTCTTTAGCTATGGTTATGCATGGTTTTGAGAGCACTTTGGCGGCGACTCCTGCGATGATGGCTATGCATACAGAGGCTGTGGCGCGTGGTTTGTCGGGTGCTAAGAACATGCCGCTATTGATTGCTGATATGCCGTTTATGAGTTATCGTCAAGGTTTAGTGCCTGCGGTAAAGGCTGCTACTAAATTGATGCGGGCGGGGGCGCATGCTATTAAATTGGAGGGTGCGAAGGGCAATGAAGATTTAATACGCCATTTGGTGGATTCAGGGATTCCGGTCATGGGGCATTTGGGATTAACTCCGCAGTCGGTGCATCAATTGGGCGGGCATTGTTTGCAGGCTAAGGATGATGTGGCGGCTCAGCGGTTATTGCAGGAGGCTCGGGATTTGCAGAAAGCTGGGTGTTTTGCTTTGGTGTTGGAGTGTGTTCCTGAGACGCTGGCTAGAAATGTTAGTCAGGATTTGCAGATCCCAGTAATAGGTATTGGCGCAGGGCGTTATGTTGATGGTCAGGTGTTGGTTTTGCATGATTTGTTGGGGTTTTCTAAAGATTTTAAGCCTAGGTTTTTGGCTCAGTTTGCGCAAGGGGAGGATTTTTTTCAGCAAGGTATTGCGGATTATTGTCAGGCGGTACGTAGCAAGGTGTTTCCAAGTAGGGAGCATAGTTATCGGCCGGTGGCTGATGATAATGTTGATACTGATGAGGTTGATGATGTTGCTGCAGAGGAGGCGGCTGGATGAAGATTGTTCGCGACTTTGCTACTTTACAAAGTGTGTTGGCGCAGATGCCAAAAGAGCGTGGTTTTGTGCCGACTATGGGTTATTTGCATGCAGGTCATGTGTCATTGTTGGAACGGGCTCGTACTGAGAATGAAGTAGTTATTTTAAGCATCTTTGTTAACCCACTACAGTTTAATCAGCAAGAGGATTTTGTAGCATATCCTAGTGATGAAGAGCGCGATTTGGCTTTAGCCAAGGAAAGTGGGGTAGATTTATTGTGGGTGCCTGATGTGTCGCAGATGTATGGTGTTGGTGAGGATTGGCAGTTACGGGCGCATGATTTTGATACTGAGCTTGAGGGTAGCTCTAGGCCTGGGCATTTTACAGGGGTGGCTACGGTTATTATGAAATTATGTCATCAGCTTGAGCCAGCAAAGATGTATTTTGGTGAGAAAGATTTTCAGCAGTATCAGTTAATTGAGTCTATGGTGTCTGCTTTTTTCATGCCTATTGAGGTAGTTATGTGTGCTACGGTGCGCGAAGCTAGTGGTTTAGCTATGAGTTCTAGAAATGCGCGTTTGACAATGGCGCAGCGGCAGCAGGCGGCGTTAATTTATCGTGCAATGCGTCAATATAAAAGTGTTGCTATGGTTCGTGAGGTTTTAGAAAATGAGGGGTTTAGAGTTGACTATGTGCGAGATGTTGCTGGCCGGCGTTTTGTGGCGGCGTGGTTAAGTGATGTAAGGTTGATAGATACTGTGATTTTAGCAGAGCAGCAGAAGGAGAGTATTTCTTGTTGATTCAGATCTTAAAGTCAAAGTTGGCTTAATTTGGTGGCTATGTTATTTTTTATGGTTATTAATTAGTAAGTAGGGGAGTTTGGTATGTTAATGTGTTTGGATGTTGGCAATTCTAATATTTTTGCTGGAGTCTTTGATGATGAGCGTTTAGTGGTTACTTTTCGTTACAACACCTTGTCCGCTACTAGTTCTGATCAGTTAGGGTTTTTTTTTAGAGGCGTGTTGCGTGAGCGGGGCATTGCAACTGATGCGATTACTGCGGTGGCAATATGTTCGGTGGTGCCGCATTTGGATTACACAGTACAGTCAGCTTGTCACAAGTATTTTGGGGTGCGGCCTTTTGTATTGGGTCCTGGGGTGAAGACTGGTTTGAATATTGATTATCGCAATCCTTTGGAGGTGGGGGCGGATCGTATTGCTAATGCAATGGGTGGGGTGTTGCAGTTTCCGAAGCGGGCGTTATTACTGGTAGATTTAGGCACGGCGACGACATTTTGTGCTGTGAGTGCAGACAAGCGTTATTTAGGCGGGGTAATACACATTGGTATGCGTTTGGCGATTGATGCCTTGCAGGGGAATACTGCTAAGTTGTCAGCTGTGGAAATTGTAAAACCTAATAGAGTGTTAGGGCGTTCTACTGCTACTAGTTTACAGTCTGGTGTTTATTACGGGCAGTTAGCAATTATTAGAGCGATGATTGAACAGTTGGGTGCTGAGGTTTTTGATTCGCAAGATTTTTGTGTGATAGGCACTGGAGGCTTTGCGCGAGGTTTTGAAGATGAAGATGTTTTTGATGTCATTGTTCCTGACTTAGTGTTGTATGGTTTGCAGCGGGCGTATGTAATGAACCATAGGGAGGCGGTGGCCATATGAGTTTGCAAGATAAACGTATTCTTCTTGGGGTGACAGGCGGCATTGCGGCGTACAAGGTAGCCTATTTAATTCGTTTATTGCGAGATTGTGGTGCTGATGTCCAGGTAGTGATGACAGAGTCGGCACAGGCCTTTATAACCCCATTGACTTTGCAGTGTTTGTCATCGCGGCCGGTGCGTTGTTCTTTATTGGATTGTGCGGATGAGCATGCTATGGGTCATATTGCTTTGGCGCGGTGGGCGGATTTAATTTTAATTGCACCGGCATCGGCGGATATTTTGGCTAAGTTAGCGCAAGGGCGAGCGGATGATTTATTGAGTACTTTATGTTTAGCTGCCACAGTGCCGTTGGCGGTGGCGCCGGCGATGAATGTGCAGATGTGGGGCCATGCGGCCACTCAGGCTAATATGAGTTTACTGGGCGGGCGTGGGGTTTTAGTTTGGGGTCCAGATGCTGGGGGGCAAGCTTGTGGCGAGCATGGTTTGGGGCGTATGCGAGAGCCAGAGGCTTTATTGGAGCAGATTAAGATGTATTTTTCCCGGGGCGCACATTCTGGGCTGCGGGTGCTGATTACTGCTGGCCCTACTAGGGAAGCCATTGATCCGGTGCGTTTTTTAAGCAATTGTAGTTCGGGCAAAATGGGGTATGCTTTGGCTCGGGCTTGGCGTGATGTGGGTGCTGAGGTTATTTTGGTCACGGGTCCTGTGGCATTAGCGGTGCCTTCTGGTATTGAAGTAGTGCAGGTGGGCACTGCACATGAGATGCATGATGCGGTGATGGCCCAGGTGGTGTCATGTCATTTGTTTATTGGTGCGGCGGCGGTAGCTGATTATACTGTGCGGGATGAGGTGGCGCAAAAGCTTAAGAAGGGTGCTGAGGATATGACTTTGGTGTTGACACCAACGATAGATATTATTGCTCAGGTTGCGGCTATGCCAGAGAAACCATTTGTGGTGGGGTTTGCTGCTGAGACTGAGCGAGTGGAGGAATATGCTCGGGGGAAAATGTTGCGTAAATCATTGGATATGATTATTGCTAATCGGGTGGGGAAGCACTGTGGTTTTGCTGAGGATGAACATGAGGTGGCGGTGATGTTACCTGGTGGTGAGTCTATAGTCTTGCCTAGGCAGAGTAAGAGTAGCTTGGCGCATGCTTTAGTACGGGAGATTAGCAAGCTTGTGGTGCAATATGATGGTATTATTTGACTCTTGGTGTTATAAGCATGCATATGGGGGGTGATTTTAATTTACCTTTAGTTGTTTTTTATGTTAGTTTGCTGGCTTGTTATGGGTTTTTTGGTGTTAATCTATTTCCAATGGAAGGATTAACTGCGAACGCCTCATTTCGCTATAATGACAATTTCTATGCTGGATTTAGTCCAACTGATAGAACTGATGAAGCTCATAAAGGTAAAGACGTTTATAAACTTCCTAGTTATTCGCTAATAGATGTAGATTTATCTTACAAATTAAATTTAATGGGAACAGATTGTATACTTAGAGCTCATGTTTTAAATGCTCTTTATACAGAATACATCACTTATGGTGAAGATCAAGGTTTTGAAGATGATAATACAAACAGTTTACCTAAAGTCTTCTATGGATTTGGTATGCAAATGAGGATGAGTTTAAAGGTAAATATATAAGAATCCATCAAAAATAAAAAAGCCCCCATCTTTTTGATATGGCAAAAAGCATGGGGGGTTAGTTAAAATATATCAGGGAAATTGATATCAAACAGTGATGGCAATTTATCTTCAAAATTCAGGCCAAAGACCAATCCCACAGATGACCAATAGGAACTTGGAATATCACTCGTGATATTTGCGACCCAGTTAAACTGAGTTACTAATCCTATAGCTAAAGGCGTGGGTAATAAATTAAAGACCGCAGAGTAACCTGCAGTAAAACCGTACCCCGGGGATACAAAACCGGCTCCCATCTTGAAACCCATTTCCATATTCTTTGGAATCCAATACCAAGAAAATTTTGGGTCTAATTGAGCCACTAGAAAGTAACTTAATGTTTGAAAATTTTCCTCTGTCGTATCGGATTCAAAATCGTACCAGTTCATTTCCAGACCAAGATTTATATCCATTTGCCGTATCATAAAAAGATCCCGGCGACCTAATCCAATGGTATATCCTGTTTTTGCTGTATGGTTTTGAAGGGATTGTTCAATTGCAAAAGGAGTTGTATAAGCAAAGGTTATAAACGATTTATCACCAAGACCTAATGAGTCCCGGATTGCTTTTTTCATAAGTTTTGCAGCTTCTTTTTCTGCCTTCTTAGCTTCTTTTTCTGCCTTCTTAGCTTCTTTATGAGACAACTTTGCTTGTTTTTTTGCATACCTCTCAACTTCTGTGGCTTTTCTTACTTTTTCTGCTGCTGCAGCAGCGGCAGCAGCCTTGAGCCTTGCATCATTTGCGTCCTTTTCTGCAACAAGCATTGATTCAATTGCTATCGCTGCTTGTTTTTTTGCCTCATCCATTTCAAATTTAAATTGTTTTATATCTTGTGCATTTTGTTTCGCCTTCAGTAGTGTTTTTTCTGCTTCATTTGCTCTTTTTTTTGCCTCTTCTAATTTCTTTTTAGATTCTCTTACTTTTTCATTTGCTTCTTTAAGGGCTATTTCCGTTTTTTTATAGAATTCCATAGCGATTGCGACTGTTTCTACATCCAATAAACCATGATCAACAATTTCTCGGCCAGTCCATTCCAGTTTATAGGCATATTTATCCGGTTGCATAAAGGGAATAATTTTGCGCTCAAATTCCATTCCTGTTGAATCAGAAATAATTTGAGTGGTTTCTTGATTTTGTGAATTATGGATGAATTCTTTGGTTAGGATAATTTTATTTTTTGTATCAAAATACTGGATCATCCTCAAATAATCGCCACCTTCCCAAAATAATAAGTGGCGGCCAACAAATTCACCATTAGAATCAAAATAAGACGATTCTACCACCTCTGCTATCATGGAGTCATCTTTATGCATGCTATAGTTAAAATGATAATAAAAATATGTAAAGCCTACTTTATCCGTAAAGGACACTTCAAAAGGACGCCCATCTTTCCTGCTTTTGACATCAGCTATCCAGCCGGGACGAATATAACTCAATTGGTCCGCATAAAGATATTTATCTAGGCGCTGAGCACTCCCAGCTGTATGAAATTCTACTTTATATTCGGAACGTGCACCAGACTTTGACCAGAGAAAATGATACGTTTCCTGCTCCAAACGATCAGGCCCAAACCGCGTGACGGTCTTGATTCGGCCGTCTTTATTATATTTTACTTGGTAATGATTTTGACCATAAAATGTTTGGGCGTCGCCTCGTAAATCCAATACTCGCCGATAGGGATTCCAGTATTTAAAATAATGAACTGCACCAATATTTTTATGCCATTGCTTGGGTTTTGGATTTTCAGTGGCTGGCAAAAAAGACAGGACGAACCATGGAAATAGAAATTTAATCCAATTTGTTCGAGTGATCAGGCCAGCCCCCAACTCATTATGATGATCATAAGAAAGAAAAGGGAAAATCCTGCCAAAGCGCCGGTCTGGAATCGTTTGTTATAATCAATCACATCCTCATCCAGGGATTGATAATTCAACACGATGGTTTCATGTTTACCCTCTTCTACAAACACATCCAATCGTCCCATGATCAAAATGTCACTGAGCATTTTTTCTTTCGCTGTTCTAGATTTGTATTCTTGTGAATAGTCCTCGGGGAAATACCCCACCTTATGCCAGCCAGGCAAAACATCCACCGCATGGCCCAAAGGTGAATGGCCCACCAATTGATTATCAACATAAATGGGTAGCCCGTCTGTATCACAAAGAATTTCCAGGGTGGTTCGTTCTCGTGCATCTTTCCAGGAGGTGGGATGGTGAATTTTTTTTGCCTTATTGGGATTTGGAAAAACATAGGACGGATTTACATCCTTAGGTTCAATGAAGTCTGCATAAGTTAATGCAATGAGAACTCTTTGCCCATCCTCATGGAGGATCACATCAGAAGAACCAATTTTACGGGCAACCTGAATAGAAATTTGAAGTGAATTATTGGCCCATGTTTGCTGCACATCCCGGATCGGATAGGTTACCACATCATTCAAAAAATTAGAATCGGGTTTTATTATATTGTAGAAATTTACCATGAACCAATTGTCTTGCTCAATCCAACCGGAGACATCTTGCCTTTGGGCAGGCCCTGAAAGCAGAAATTCGATATTCAAACCTGACTCACGGGATTCGGAATTAGCAAAAAGGATAGTGGGCATGTCTTGGGCTGAAATTCCACCAATAATCAACAGCCAAAAAATGAATCCCCGCCAAGCCATCTTTGGGGAAGCGCAGTTCATGTTAATCAGCAGATTCCTGCTCCGGAATCGCTAAATTGATTCTGATTTTTTGGGTTCGTCCTTTGGGGACATAGATGTCCTGGTAATCGGGAAGTGCCATGGTGAATTGGGACGGGGGCGCATTGGGATCAATGATCCGGACGCGGTGCCAACCGGGATTGACAGGTAATTTTTTCGGGACGGGGGTTTGTCCGATCAGGTTTCCATCTATAAAAACATTGGCGCCATCCAAATTACAGGTCAAGGTAAGAAATGTATTGCGTTTAGTTAAATCCGGTGCCAGTGTATTCATAATTTCGGAATTGTCCAACTTTCGGGTTTCCCGTTTTATTTGTTTCTTAGTGGACGGTTTTTGCAGAATTTCCTTGGCAGTTTCAAAGACAAATCCTTGTGTTGATAATGTTTCTTTTTTCTTTGGGATGGATTTTTTTCTCTGAGTTTTACCTGATTTTTTCTTTGGCACAACCAATGGCGGTTGATCTGCTAAAGCCCGAACCAATTCCACATAAGTGGCTTGGCCCACGATTCCATCAACCTCAACGCCAACCATGCCGCGGTCCCGCTGGAATTGCTTCACTACTTCCTCAGTAGTAGGGCCAAAATCTCCATCAACACCATTATCAAATACACCATCTTCACCCAAATCATAGCCTAAGGCAATCAAGGCACGCTGAAGGGATTTTACCTCTCCCGGACGCACCAATCCGATAGATAGCATCCCTCGATCCAGTATGTTCGAAATATTAACTTCTTCCTTGGAAATACGTTTTTTGACTGGTTTCGGTGGAGGCGTTTTTTCTACCGGTGGCTGTTTGACAACCAAAGGTTTTGGATCCCCCTCCCTTTCATCGTCTCCCTCCACATCCTCGGTGGAATACCAATCATTGTACCAAACAAAATAGCGCTCCGGTCCATATTTATCCCGGGCATAAATGAATGAATCATAAAAAGGCGATCCTTTGGCTTCCTTTTTTGGCAGGGAAAATACCCGATTTATATTTTGGTCTTCCGAAGATTGGACTTGTGTTCTCAGGCTGTCATTCAGCGATTCCCAAACTTGGACTAATATCACACGGCTGGCTTTGGAATGGAAAATTTCAAAATCCTCAATTGGGCGATCGAATAAATATCCCAACTGGACAGATTCATTATTTTCAGTTGCTTCAATATCCAGAAGCGGTGGTTGGAATTCGATATAATCCAGGGACGACTCCTTTAGAAAAGTAGCATTCAGGGTTACATAAAACCAATTCTCTTGACCGAACCAACCGGCGATATTGTCAATATCCATGATCTGGCTGGTGACAATACGCAACAGGGTTCCATTGCTCTTTTTATGGGTGGTGACCAATTGAACCTCATTGGCGCTCAATGCAGATACCAACACCATCAGCAGGCCTAACCGGGCACTCAAATATAACTTTTTAGATTTCATTTAATTCTTGGCGAAGTTTAACCACCTTGTCCAATTCTTGTTGTGGGTCCTCCCCTTTGGACTCTTTTTCGCGAATTTGGACTCGAAGTGATTGAATTCTTTCTTTTAAAGGCATGGATTTTAAGATTTTCAGGCAATCAGATACAATTTCTTCAGGCGGAATATTTTGGGCCTCTGAGAATAGGATTTCTGCTACAGAATCCCGTTCATGCTTATCCTGAAAATACTCGATTATTACTGAGGATTCCACCGGCAATTTGTCTGATATTAAATAACCGGCAACTTTTTTCAATAATGGTGATGTAAATAAATTCAATACCACATTGTCTTTTACGTATTGGCGAACTGATTCCTGCTCATGAACGAGCAATTGGAGTAATTCCACCTGTGCTCGGTCTGTTTGACTGGTAAATTGAATTTTTTCACCTTCCTGGTCCTGATCATCTGTTGTGGGTAATGGATTTATCCGCTGGCTTCTCATGACACGCACCAAATCCTGATCGTCCACTAATAACTTTTCAGACAAGATTCGAATCAAGTCATTCCGGATAATACCATCCCGGATATTTTTAATTTCCCGCATGAGGCCCGAAATGTATTTCTGGCGGTCGGCCCCTTCCAAATCAACACTTTTATAAAAATCCAAATGAAAATCAATGAAAGAAATGGGCGTTTCAATTTCAGATAAAACTTCATTTCTCCCCACATCCATGACCCAATCATCGGGATCCTGATCTTCCGGTGGCCGGACAATGGCAGGTTCCAATCCTGCCCTGAGTAATACCCATCCGGCACGAACAGCAGCATTCCCGCCGGCGTTATCACCATCATAGAGCAGTACAACTTTTGATGTGATTCGTCTTAATGCTAAAGCATGGCGTGGCGTAAACGCTGTTCCGGACACAGCCACAACCGGATGAATCCCTGCTTGGTACAATTGCAGAAAATCCATATAGCCCTCTACCAAAACAGCATATCCCACTTTGCGGATTGCATCCCGGGAAGCCTGGAGACCATAAAAAACATCACTTTTTTTATACAAAGGTGTTTCCGGAGAATTCAGGTATTTCGCCGGATCATCCACTCCAAAAACTCGGCCTCCAAATGCAATGGGCTTTCCCGATGGGTGATGGACAGGAAACATGATGCGGGACCGGAATCGGTCAAAGGTCCCCTTTTCAGATTGGGTAAATAATCCTGATTGGTTTATGTGTGATCTAGTGAATCCTTTCCCGGTGCATTGTTTCACCAATTGGTCCCAACTATCCATAGAAAATCCAACTTTGAATTGTTTCAGGATATCCTCATTTAGGCCTCTTTTAGTGAGGTAGGCCAAGGCATCCTTCCCACGCTGGGAGAACAGGTTATCTTGATATAGTTTCACCGCAATGTTATGGAGTTCATAGAGAGAAGAAAATAATTCAGAACTTCCATCGCCCTCTTCATATTGAACAGGAATATTGTACCGGTCTGCCAATGTTTTAATCGCTTCAGGAAAGGTGACTTTCTGGTACTCCATGATGAATGAAAAAACATTCCCGCCCGTACTGCAGCCAAAACAATGGTAAATCTGTTTCGCCGGCGCAACACTGAAGGATGGTGTTTTTTCACCATGGAAAGGACAGAGACCAAAAAAATTGGTGCCGCGTTGTTTTAAGTCAACGTATTGAGACACCACATCCACAATGTCTGCCGAATCCCGGACGCGGTCTATAATATCCTGGGGAATTCTCGCCATCAGGGTTGGGTTAATTGTTTTAAATATGATTCACTCATGGCCACCGGATCCTCCCAATTGAAAAACTCAACCATTTGTATCCTGAACTCGTTGCTTTTTTGCGCTAATTTTGAATTGGCTTCAATGATTGCTGACCATTTCCGGAGGGGTAAAATAGCCAAGAACCAAACAAAAACCATGAATATAAAAAATCCCTTAATTCCGCCAAAAATAAAACCAAGAGATAAATTCATCAATTGATTACTTTTAGACAAAAGTGCGATTTGGACCAATTTTGTTAAAATTCTAGCGGCAATTAACGTCGTAGCAAATAACAAAGAGAAGGACAGGAATAAGCCTAACCATTCGTCCGTGGGCAGAATCTCATTCAACTTTACTGATAAATGTGCGCTATTGGAAACAGAGATCAGGATGGCCAGGATAAGGCCAATCAGCCGGCCCAATTCCTCAATAAAGCCGCGCCTGAAACCAACGACGCCTAAGAACAAAATAAAAAATATGGCCAAGCCATCCAAGAACCAGGACATTTAGCTCAACAATTCCTTCAAGATAAGATTAGCAGTTTTGCCGTCAATCCTACCGCCGCCGCGCTGCATCACCACCGGCATTACTTTCCCAATATCACCCATACCTGTTGCGCCTGTTTCTTCAATAACGGAAGTAACTACCGCCCGAATTTCTTCTTCGGACATCATTTGCGGCAGATAGGATTCTAACACGTTTAATTCCGTTTTTTCAATTTCTACTAATTCGGTCCGCCCGGCTTTTTCATACACATCAATAGATTCTTTCCGCTGTTTCACCAAGGTCTTGATTACAGCCAATCCATCTTGTTCTGATAAGTCTTTTCCCTGATTAATTTGTTTATCTTTCAATTTTGCTAAAAGTGTTCTTAGGGTCCCTGCTTTTTCTTTTTCGCCTGATTTCATGGCGCTGTACATATCTGTTTTAATTTGTTCAATGAAACTCATTATTAATTCCGGTCTATTCTTTTCATAGCTAGGAGTAAATGGTCCTTATTGGTCTCAAATCCAATGAATCGCCTGCCGCTCTGTTTGGATGCCACACCCACATCTCCGGTACCCATAAATGGATCCAACACCCAATTCAGTTTGAAACTGCTGGCTTCTAAAATCCTGGAAAATAGTTTCTGTGGACGTTTGCCATTTTCCTCCACCACATTCGGAATATCCAGCCACAGATTGGAATGGAATTGCTCCGGTTCATCAACAGGACGGCCAGACTTTAGCCCCACAACTTGCTGGTTAAATAAAAAATTGTCTGTTTTGGTGGCAAACCAAATATCCGAGGTATCATTGGCCCAAGTTTGATTATTCCCCGCAGATTCAATTGTTTTTTTCCGCCAGGTAATACGGGACTGGACTTTAAATGTATTGCTCAATAATCCATGGTACATCCCGGAATATTGCCAAGGTGTGAAAAGATAAATAGCACCGGTATTTTTCAATATACGATACGTTTCACCTAACCAATCATTGTTCCACTGGTAATATTCCTGAAGTGTTTTACTCCGCCCCGGTTCTTCCGTGGAATGCCAGGGATCCTCCGGTGGATCGGCAATAATTAAGTCCATGGATTGGTCCGGAATCTGCCTTAATCCATCCAAACACTTGGCTAAAAAAAGGCCCTCCTCCATCTTGTCAGGGGAATAGGACATATCCTCCACCGTGCGGATGGCAGGCAAATATTTATTCAGGTCCTCAATGGATAGGCCGGGAAAGGTCTCCAGCGGATTGGTAAACAGGGGTGAATTAATGTTTTCTGGCGGCTCTGGCATCCGCAAATTTACGGCAAAATTGTCCTAAATTTTTTCGAGAATCTGCTTCTCAATAAACGAAAATTGATCTTTGTCCTCATAAATGTTGAATGTGTCTGTTTCAATGGTTAAAACAGGATAATTTGACACAGAATCAATCCATTTATCATAGGCAATATTCAAGATGTGGAGATATTCCGGATCAATGGATTGCTCATAATCTCTTCCCCGGGATTGAATCCGGCTCAGCAAGGTATCGGTGGAAGCTCTTAAATAAACGACGAGATTGGGCTTTTGTAAAAAAGAGGTCATGGCGGAAAACAGCCCCAAATAATTATCCCAGTCCCGATCAGAAAGGTTGCCCATTTCGTGAAGATTTCGGGCAAAGATTTCCACATCTTCATAAATGGTCCGATCCTGGATTACACCACCTTTGCACTTGGACATGTGCAAATGGGATTCAAACCGCTTATGGAGAAAATAGATCTGCAAATTAAAACTCCACCGTTTCATATCACCATAAAAATCACTCAAATAAGGATTATCCGAGACTGATTCGTAAAAAGGTGTCCAACTTTGCCTCTCAGCTATTTGGGATGTAAAAGTCGTTTTACCCACACCGATATTCCCCGCCAAGCCAATAAAAGGATAAGCTGAATTTGATGAATCAGTCATGGTTGAAAATACGAAGAACAAACTAAATTTTCTGAAATGAAATATTGATGAATAAGGTATTCTAATCGAATTTTATACTATGCCAAATAAACAAAAAGTGCTCTTTGTTTGCACCGGGAACAGTTGCCGTTCACAGATTGCGGAAGGATTGCTAAAAAATATGGCTGATGACCGCTTTGATGTTTATAGCGCCGGGAGTCACCCCAGCCGTGTCCATCCCAATGCCATGGCTGTTATGGAAGAGTGGGGCATTGACATTTCCAATCACACATCAGACAGCGTTGATAAGTACTTGGATGAAGGGA
>CAXFCD010000033.1:0-7820 GCA_964001155.1 uncultured bacterium
ACAAATTCTGTCATCATTCCAAACTACAATCGGAAACACACTTTAGGGCGAGCCATTGATTCGGTCTTAGCCCAGACAGTTCAACCTTTAGAAATTATTGTTGTGGATGATGGTTCCACTGATGGGACATTGGAATGGTTAAAAATAATTTATCCAAAAATTCAATCAATCAGCCAATCAAATAAAGGCGTCAGCGCTGCTCGAAATATGGGCATCAATCAAGCCAAAGGTGATTGGATCGCTCTGTTGGATTCGGACGATGAATGGCTTCCCAATAAACTGGAAAAACAAATTCAGGCACTTCAGGAGAATCCAAAAATGATGTTTTGCCATACAAATGAAATTTGGATTCGGAATGGTGTGCGAGTAAACCAAATGAAAAAACATCAAAAGTATGGTGGTCAGATATTTGAACAATGTTTGGACATGTGCCGGATTTCTCCTTCATCGTCTTTATTACATAAATCAATTATAAATGATATTGGCCTATTTGATGAAAACCTGAAAGTCTGTGAAGATTTTGATCTTTGGCTCCGAGTAACTTCCAAATATCCAGTCCTGTTTTTGGATGAACCATTAATTAAAAAATATGGCGGTCATGACGATCAATTATCCAAAACACCGGAAGGCATCGAGCAATATCGGATTCAGTCATTAGAAAAGATTCTACAAGAAGTTGATTTGAACAAATCACAATTTCAATCCGCAAAAAACATGCTGATTCATAAATTGAAAATATTTGCTAATGGACTCAAAAAACGGAAGAAAATAGAAGAATTTAAATCGATAGAAAAAAAGATTCAGGATTGGACTAATATAGCAATTTCGAATTAGATTTGCCTGCTCAGAATAAACCGATGGATTGAATGAGTTTATTCACGAGGAGAATCGTTTTAAGAGTGATAAAAATTTATTTGGATAAATAATAATGAAAAAAATCATACTATTTTTTATTACAATACCTTTTATAATCAGCAGCATTTTTGCCCGTGAATGGGTGGAAACAGGCACTACCCATCCCTCAGAACCGGTTTGGGGTGTGAATGCAATTTCTGAGAGTCAAATAGAGATTTCCTTCGATATTGGCGGTTATTTTATTGAGAACCTGCCCAATGGTAAAAAGAAGATTACCTTGCCTGGCGGCGTGCCTATTCTTGATTCGGGTGCACCTGATTTGCCGAGAATGGCAAGATCAATTATGATTCCCGATTTGGCTCACATGGAACTCACGGTCATTGAATCAGAATTTGTAGATATCACCCTGGAAGATCTTGCATCCTCCAAAGGTAATCTGCTACGGAATATTGATCCATCCACCATTCCTTATACCTATGGTAAAGCGTATCAAAGTGACGAATTTTATCCCGCCGATATTGTTTTTATGCGCGATCCTTACATCATGAGAACCGTCCGGGGACAAGCGATTGTTTTTCAACCCATTCAATATAATCCCATTCAAAGAACCCTCCGAGTTTATTCCCATATTAAAGTCAGCATTGTAGAAAATGGCGTGAGCCAAATCAATCCTTTGACTCGTCGTCCTGCCAATAACGGTTCCAGGGAATTTGAAAATATCTATGCAGAGCATTTCCTGAATTACACCACAAATGATCGGTATGATCCACTGAGCGATCAAGGCCCCATGCTAGTAATCTCATACGGCGATTTCATGGATGAGATGCAAACCTTTGTTGATTGGAAAAATTATAAAGGCATCCCCACAGAAATGGTTGATGTTGCAGAATTGGGAAGTGTTGATGGCATGGATCAATTCATCGAAAATAAATATTTTGAAGATGGGATTGCTTACGTTTTGCTCGTAGGTGATATTGCCCAAATTGAAACCATTCGCCGTTCAGATGGAGCCGGAGGAAATAGCCCTTCAGATAATTCATTGACGTTTATCGTTGGGAACGATGCTTACCCTGATCTAATCATCGGTCGTTTTTCGGCCGAAAATGGTACCCATGTTACAACCATGGTTGACCGCACAATTGCCTATGAAATGGAGCCGGATCCAACTGCAGATTGGTACAAAAAAGGGTCAGGATTTGCATCGAATCAAGGTCCAGGGGATGATGGTGAATATGATAACGAACATCTAGACAACATCCGGGATCAACTATTGGCCTACACTTATATTGAAGTAGATCAAATCTATGATCCTTCCGGGACCGTAGCAGAAGGTGAAGCTGCCTTGAATGAAGGTCGCTCCATTATTAACTATACCGGGCATGGGTCCAATGGTTCATGGGGCAACGGTTGTCCAATGAACCAAACGAATGTCAACGGCTTGACCAATATGGGCATGTATCCATTTATTTGGTCTGTGGCCTGTGTGAATGGTGAATTCCATATTGGAACATGTTTTGCTGAAACATGGTTGCGTGCCACAGATAGTGATGGAACACCAACAGGTGCTATTGCTACCTTGATGTCAACCATAAACCAAGGATGGAGTCCACCTATGGAAGGACAGGACGAAATGAATGCAATTCTGGTAGAATCCTATGAAAATAATATTAAACGTACTTTTGGCGGTTTGTCTTTTAATGGTATGAACCAAATGAACGATAGTTACGGACAAGCGGGCTATGATGAAACGTATTACTGGACCTGTTTTGGTGATCCTTCAGTTGTTGTTCGGACGGATACGCCAACGGAAATGACAACTTCCCACAGCGATGTGATGATTATTGGTGCTTCAGAATTCAGCATTGAAATGGGAGAAAATGATGCATTGGTTGCTATATCTCGTGATGGTGAATTATTAGCGTCGACTTACACGGATGCCTCCGGATCTGCGACTCTGGAATTTGAATCACCCTTGGAGATTCCCGGCCCTGTTGATCTGGTTGTTACCGCTTACAATAAACTGCCCTACGAGACGACTGTGAATATTATAGCTCCCGATGGCGCATATATGCTAATGGGCGATGTTGTCGTTAATGCCGGCGCAGACCAAATTCTTGATTACGGTGAAACAGGTTATCTCTATACAACCTTTGAAAATATGGGGCAGGATCCCTCCGGAGATTTGACCTTTACTTTGGTGCATGATGCGGGTATGGTTACATTAAATACGGATGTCATAGAAAATGGTTCAGTGGCCGCCGGAGAAGAAGTAACCATAGGGCCATTTGAGTTTGGTGTAAGCTGGAATGTAGAAGACGGTACTTTGATTCCATTTGGTGTACAAGTCACGGATGGAAACGAAATCTGGGAATATGAAATGAACATTCCTGTAGAAGCCCCGGACTATAATTTGATTTCCGTTGATTTTCTGGATATGGGGAATGGTACCTTGGATCCCGGTGAATCAACAACCATGCAGTTGGTATTGGATAATATAGGTCATGCACCTGTCAGTTATCCTACTTTTGTGGCAACCACCAGCGATCCCAATATCACGTTGGGCGCTGTGGAAAGTGACAATGCCTATTGGTGGGAAATAGATGATCAAGTCACCGTCACCGTAGAAATAATTGCCAATGATGATGCACCAGTTGGGCATACAGCTTTGGTAGGCTTGGTTATAGGCGCATCAGGAACTGACTATGAACATGTATTCCCTGTGCCCATCACCTTAGGACTCCTCATTGAAGATTTTGAATCAGGGAATTTTACAGCGTTTGAATGGATTCATGGTGGTGATGCTGAATGGACGATTGATTCCGATGCTTATTCGGGTGAGTTTTCAGCAAAATCCGGGGACATTAATAACAGCCAAAACTCTGAGCTTGCCATCGAAATGAATGTCCTTTACGAAGGGGAAATTTCATTCTGGGCCAAAGCTTCATCAGAACAAGGTGGTAGCGGTGCTATTTATGATTACCTTGAATTTTATATTAATAATGAAACGGCTGTTTTAACCATCGGTGGTGAATCGGACTGGGCCGAATACACGGTGAATGTTCCTGTTGGGGAACATACATTGCGCTGGGTTTATATGAAAGACGATGCCCAAAATTCTGGGCAAGATTGTGCCTGGATTGATCGGATCGTTTTCCCCGCTGGTTCTGTTCCACCGTTAAATATAGACTTCGGCGATACAAACTTGGATGGATCAGTCAGCATTTTTGATGTGATCTTCACCGTTAATTATGTCATTGGGAATGTTGACTTCTCATTGGAACAACTTCAGAACGCTGATATGAATCTCGACGGTACAGTGAATATTTATGATGTTTTACTCATCGTGGATGCGGTGCTGAACAGTTAAGAACATATAAAACTTTAAGAAAAAATAGCCCCAGTCCGGGGCTATTTTTTTGGATTAACATGACAGATTCATTAACAATAACTTCAATATTCCTTCTCGGTTGTCTTCATGCCTTGGAACCGGGACATGGAAAAACATTTTTACTGGCCTATACCATTGGTGGAAAACTGGATTTTAAAAAGATTCTCATGTTAACGACCAGTTTACTCATCTCCCATTTTGCTATATTATCATTGATTGCCATTATTTTCAATTTGATTATGGCAGAATTTGCCAGCGAATTCATTCATGATATCTCTCATTGGTTGGGCCCCACAATTATTTTATCTTTTGGTGCCTATCTTTTAGGACGATCTGTTTATAAGTCAAGGCATATCCATTCCGATAATTGCGGGCATGAGCACGGAAAATTCCATGACACCAAAGTCGAAAACCCCATCACTGTTGGCTTTTTGACCGGAATTCTGCCCTGTGCTTCATCTCTAGCAGTTGTGATGATGACGGGATTAACACCAACAATTGGTACAATACTTCGCTTTATTTCTATTTATGTTTTGGGGATTGGATTGGTTTTATTTCTTGTTGTTCTTACATTTAATTATACAAAAAATGTTGTTGTTAAAAAATTGAATAAAGTTCAATTCAATATTAATTCTGAATTGGTAAGTGGCGCGTTAATTATGATGGTAGGATTCATTTATTTAAGTTACAATTTGATCGGCCACGCTCATTAAAAAAGGATTCATGATGAAAAAAATAATTTTCTTATTCTTCTGCTATGCTAGTTTATTGGCAGGTGAAACAAAAACCTACACAGTCGATGTAGAAAATTCATCCCTTCGATGGAATAGTATAAAAGTGACTGGATCCCATTGGGGTTTTGTTTCTATGCAAGAAGGTACCATTTCTCTAGAAAGTAAAAACATAATTTCTGGTGAATTTTCGGTCGACATGAACTCGATTACCAATGAAGATATGGGTGACAGCCCATGGGCAGAAAAGTTGATTAATCATTTAAAGACAGATGATTTTTTTGATGTGGCAAATCACCCGAAAGCAACGTTCAAATTAACAAGTTGTGATTTTGACCAAGGAGCCTTTAAAATTTCTGGTGACCTTACCATTCGTGGCATCACTCATTCAGTAGAATTTCCTGCTGTTATTCGTTTTTCAGATTCAGGAACCATTGCTACGGGACAAATCAAAATTGATCGAACAAAATATAATATGAAATATAGATCAGGGCAGTATTTCCCAGAAATTGGTGATAAAATGATTTATGACGAATTCACTGTAGATTTTGAAATAAAGGCAAATTAATTTTTGTCTTTAAACAAATATATTTAACAAGACTTCAATCACAGGACACAAATCATTATTCATAAACGGATGACACCAAAGTGGTTTATTTTTAAGTTCCTAATATTTAAGATGATTATCCTTGCCCTAAGTTTTGGACAATCAAATTATTTAACAAACTTTAATCCCGACTCTTTGAGATTCAAAACGGCTACGGCAGTTCGGTGTTCAGAAGCACCTGTCATAGATGGCGTACTGGATGACCATGTATGGCAATCAGCACTACCGGTAGATGAATTTTTCCAGATCGATCCATTGGAACTTGCTCCTCCAGCAGAATTGACTATAGCTCGGATCCTTTATGATGATGAATCACTTTACATTTCATTCCGATCCTTTGATTCGCAGCCAGATAGGATCAAACGTGCTTTGGTTCGTCGAGATAATTGGATGGAAGGATTTAATTCCAATTCCGACTGGGTTGGTTTCTCTATTGATTCAAGAAATGATGATTACAATGGCTATTTTTTTGCAGTAAATGCTTCTGGAGTGAAGATTGATGTTTCCATTTCCGGTCATGAAAATTATGATCCAAGTTGGGATGCTGTCTGGGATGTGGCTGTTGCGTTTGATGATGATGGATGGACAGCAGAATTTGAGCTACCCTTTGCTATGTTTCAATTTGATAATATACCAGATCTGGTTTGGGGTGTTGAATTCCTGAGGGGAATTCACCGAGTCCAAGAATCTCTCATGTGGCCAGGGCGTGCTAAAGCAGTACGGGGAAGTGTGTTTCCACTGGGAGTGCTATTGGGCTTGAAAAATATTCCCAATCCAAAGCAGTTAGAGATTATACCTTATACACTTTTGGGTCATAGCACGGAAACTCGTTTTGATTTGGGTATGGATGTTCGCTATGGGCTCACAACAAATTCAATCATGAAAATAACCTTTAATCCGGATTTTGGACAGGTAGAAGCAGACCCATCCGTTTTGAACTTAACAGCGTTTGAAACATTTTATGAGGAAAAACGACCATTCTTTTCAGAGGGGTCTGAATTTTTCAGTCAGCGTCTCTCCCTGTTTCATTCCCGAAGGATCGGGAGGTCTCCTAGCTACAACTTACCGGAAGAAGGCGAATTACAAGACGCGCCTGAGTATACAACGATACTTGCGGCTACGAAAGTTATGGGTAACACAGCATCAGGCATTAATTACGGTTTGATCGAAGCTATCACTGCTGAAGAATCAGCCGAACTAGTTATCGATAACGCTGATATTCAAAGTGATAGTACCGTTGTGATTGAACCCAGAACAAACTATACAATAGGCCGCATTGAAGTACCATTAATTAATGATGTTTCCAGGGTAGGACTTATGATTACAGATGTTTTTCGCAAGAATAACCCTGGAGCAACCGTTGCGGGGATAGATTGGAACTTTGGTTTATATGAAAATAGACTATTTACTAATGGCCAAATTGTTCGTTCTGATGCCAACGAAATAACTGGAAACGCAATCCGCTTTAACTTAGGTTATGTTAATCCGTCTTGGTGGAGCGCTCGGTTTTGGTATGGATATTTTGATGATAAATTCGATGTGAATGACTTAGGTTATTTACGACGTAATAACACGAACTGGGCTGGTGGACGCGTAGAATTCAGAAAGCAAGAGCCCTGGGGTAGATTCATTTATAATGATCTAGAATTTAAATACATGCATGAATGGAGGGGCGATGGTTTAGTCCTTGAGAGAGAGCTTGAAATTGAACAAAGTAACTTATTTACCAATTACTGGAGAGTCGGTTTTTTTAGTAAAGTGTTTTTACCTGCTTACAATGATGAAGACATTTTTAGGAATGAAAATGCCTGGACTTACAAAACAGAACGCTGGGGCTATGCAGGACCAATCTTTAGTACAGACCGGAGAAAAAAACTGGTTTTAAATGCAGAAATTGGTGCTGGCTATGGTAAGAATAGAGGACGGGGCTATCGTGTTAGTCTGGGAACAGAGATAAAACCCATTGAACCACTCAATATTGAAATAAAAGCGATGCAAGACCGGAGTCCTACCTATATGCAGTGGGTAGATGTTGTAGAAACATCAAATGATACTGCCAGGGTTTATGCGAATTCTTTACTTCTAACGCGGGATGTTACCCTGCGCATGAATTGGACATTTTCACCTGATCTGTCACTCCAATGTTTTGTTCAGCCATTTTATGCAGATATGAAATATGAAAATTACTACCGGCTTTTAGCACCGGAGACTATGGATCTTGAAGATTATAATTATCTTA
>CAXFCD010000034.1:0-11352 GCA_964001155.1 uncultured bacterium
AATTGTAATTGTGCCTGATTGAAGATGTTCCCAATTTGAAAATGATTGAATCCCACGGAGATCTAGCCCGAAAGCAAGATAATGGAATAATAAAAGTTGAAGAAAAATTTTCATTATGAATTAAGAAAGAAATGTTTCATAAATATGAGCACAGTCTGATTTAATTTGTGACTCTGTCAATCCAAATTTCTCCAAATCATATGTGTGCCCGCTTTTGTATGTGCGTTGGCTTTCTGCAGTTTCCTTAATTGTTTGTACAAGATCATTTGTTGATTCTTGTCCTGTGAAAGAAATGATATCATCCATAACAGTTTCAAAATTGGACATCATGGCATCAAAACGAACAATGAGAACTTTTTCCTTATCTATTCTATTGTTGGACCAATCTTCATGGAATCTGTTTAATAATTCCACCAATGCTATATAGAGGCGTTGAATGAATCGGGATTGGATCGTTTCATCCAAAGACCAAAAATTGAATTTTTTATCCAATACACCTGTGACTAAACTGAGTCCGGATGGAATGACCTGAAGTGGATCTCGAATCATGTAAATGACTTTTGCATCGGGAAAAGATTGTTGAAATTTTGGAAGATTCCCACTGAGACTAAACAATTTGCCGATATATCGTTCTCCCTTATTTGATACCAGATTTCGTTGCCACAGGGAACGAAACCATGCAAAATCTCTTTCAGATGTATCACGAACTTTTGGATCAACCCAATAAAAAAGATCTTCTTCATCAAAGGTGAGGAAAAAGCCATACAGGAAAAAACCATCAAAATAACGAAAAAGGAGAGAAACGTCATCTGTTTCGATGGAAGATAAACTTGTCTTGTGTGCCTCTGTGGAATGATGACGCGCAGGGCTGACAAATTCCATGATGGGCAAAATTGGTTTCAAAACCTTTTGAATTATAACTGATGGATACACCATTTGCCAAAGCTGACTCCCAACGCCAAATCCTTGGTTGATCAGGAACCGGTGGAGGAAGGTGGTCCCTGACCTTGGATTGCCTACAATGATGATTGGATTTTCAATTGGTTTTCTTATTTTGAAAAATAATAGGTGATCAAGAATGCGACCCAATCCCACCACCAATCTAAGAATGGTTATTAGGATTCCTGTAAAAATGGGTGTAATCCAGGTTCCAAACGTTTTACCACTAATAAGGTAGACTCTGGTGATGCGCTTTAGCGTCATTTGAATTAATTTTGATAGAAATATTAGATGGGTTACGGCGTGTTAAATAAAAAACATTTAACCTTTTAACACAGCGGGAATCTATAGGTTAAATCAATTGGACAAAATTATAAATTCTGATGAATTATGAACTATATTAATAATCTTATATTGATAGCCATCGTCTCTTTATCAACGCTTACCGGGCAGGCATTTGAAGGGATGACACTTTTTTCACCTACTCAAGGTGGCGGTGGTGGCGGGTCATTTAACACCTATTTAATTGATAATGAATTGAACGTGATTAATTCTTGGACACACCCACGGGGTGCCGCTAGCATGGCTTATTTAAGAGAGGATAGCACATTAATCTACCCATACCGAGTTCAAAACCCTTCCATGGGTGCAGGTGGTGTTGGTGGTGGAATATCTATCTATAATTGGGGCGGCGATTTACTTTGGAATTATGAGTTTGCAAACAATACCTATCAGCACCACCATGATGTAGAGCCTCTTCCTAATGGGAATATTTTGGTCATCGTTTGGGAAAAGAAAACAGCGGCAGAAGCTTATGCAATGGGCCGCCAAACCATTAATAATTCTTTAAATGAAATGTGGGCTGAAGCGATTCTGGAAGTGGAACCGGTTGGTTTTGATGATGTGAATATTGTTTGGGAATGGCATATTTGGGATCATTTGATTCAGGATGTGGATCCTGATTTGCCGAATTATGGTATAATTGCAGATCATCCGGAATTGCAGGATGTGAATTATGGCAATGCCGGCAGCAATAGCGGCCCCGGCGGCCCCAACGGTGATTGGAAACATTATAATGCAGTACATTATAATGAAAACTTGGATCAAATTGTCATTTCTTCCCGCCACCACGATGAGATTTATATTATTGATCACAGTACAACCACAGAAGAGGCAGCTGGTCATACAGGAGGGAATTCCGGTATGGGCGGTGATTATTTATATCGCTGGGGGAATCCCCAAGCTTATGACCGTGGAAACAGCTCAGACCATCTATTAGCCGGCCAGCACGGCAGTAATTGGATCCCGGATGGTTCTCCCGGTGCAGGTAATTTGATTTTATTTAATAACAATTACGGGAATAATGTGGCGGCAATATTTGAAATTGTGCCACCTCTCAACGAACAAGGATTGTATGATATTTCACCCGGCCAACCTTTTGGGCCGGAAGAACCTGTTTGGTCTCATGTAGGTGCGTTTCACACCCAAATGCAGGGTGGCGCTTTTCGATTGCCTAATGGGAATACACTTATCACCGATTGTGATGATGCTCACATGATTGAAGTCAGCCAAACCCATGAAGTGGTTTGGGACCATGATTATGGCAATAACCAAACCTTTATCGCTCGAGCTCAAAAATATCCCCTAAATTATTTCGGAGGTGGATTTCCCGATTTTACAGTTGGGGATGTGAATTTTGATGGGTCTTTGGATCTGTTAGATTTGATTTATATCCTTGATATGGCCTCAGGATTTGGGTATGAGCCTACACCACCTGCAGATTTTAATGGCGACGGTATAGTGAACATGACAGATGCCCTAATGCTTCTCCAAACAATCATTTCTGACTAAAATATTTTAACAATCCTTTCTCTTCAAAAAATTAATTTGTAATATAGAAAACGATATAAACGAAAATCGTTTCCATTTTATAAATGACATCAAAGCAACAGCTCAATCAAATCTTGGCAGAAGGATACGAATCTGTCTCCCGAAGCGGTGTACGTGCTTTTACGGTAGAAGCTTTGGCTAAACGGTTGGCCATGAGTAAAAAAACCATTTATAAATTTTTCCCAAATAAGGAAAAATTAGTCCGATCCATCATTCATTTTCTCTTTGATCAAATCAATAATGTATTTGATACTGTTATGAAGGATGAATCCAATCCGGCTGTTCAATTTGTAAAGATTATGGAGAATATCACCAAGTTTGCCGGCAGGACACCAGTGAATCATTTGGCAGAACTAAAATCTTTACATCCAAAAATTTGGAAAGAAATCGAGTCGTTTCGATTGGGGCATCAAGACCATTTTTATTCAATTTTAAAGAATGCCCAAGACCAAGGCCTAGCTCGAAATGATATCAGCATGCGGGCTGCATCTATCATTTATATCAATGTAATCAATTCAACTTTTCAACCGGAATTTTTTTTAAAAAATGATCTGCCAATCGGAGATACTATACGTGGATTTGTAAAGGTGGTCGCTAGAGGAATTTTTAACGATAAAGGAATGAACGCAATAAAAGTCTATTATGAGCAAAATTAATTTTAATTATTCAGACCATCCAATCCGTCGATGGTTTATCATTCAAAGCCTTCAACACACATGGCGGACAATTATTTTGTCACTATTGGCAACAATTATAATGGCATCGGGAATCCAATTTTTTATCATCGATGATGATATGATGAAAATGCTTCCGAAAGATTTAGAATCTCGAATCTCTTGGGATGCAGTCCAAGATGAATTTGGGAGTACTGAAGTCATTTTTATTGCATTTGGAAGGGACGGAGAATCCATCTTTAATCAGGATGCTTTCGCAACCGTTTGGGATCTAGCAGATTCTTTAAATACCTTAGAAAATGTAGAAGAAGTTATAAGCCTTCCAACCACAGCACGGATCGATAGTTATGATGGTTTTATGGAAGTTGATGATCTCCAACTTGATCGTGATTTAGACCAAGAAGAGATAGATGACATTTATCAATACTTAGACAAGAACCACTCTATCAAAGACAGGTTAGTAAGTAAAAATGATGAATATTTTATTTTGATGGTTCAACCCTATTCATTTACAGGCCTAGATGTATTTCAGGCTGAAGTCGTAAATGTAACGGAAACAATTGTTAAAGGTTATGAAATCCATTTTGGAGGAAATGCATATGTAACTGGAGTTATGCCCGGAATGATTCGTGAAGATGTCCAAAGTTTGATGAAAGCCGGGATGTTGATTTTAATATTAATCCTATTGATTAATCTTCGGAGTATTCCTGCAGTTTTAATGGTACTAATGGTTATTGGACTTTCTCTGATTTCAATGATGGGATTTATGGGATGGGTTTATCATTTAACAAGTTCGGAACGATTTTTATTTACCCTGGCAAATACATCCATGCCGATTATTTTGCTTACGATTGCAAATTCGGATGGTGTTCATATCATGACAAAATTTTTTAAAGATTTAAGAAAAAAAGGTGATATTGAAAGAGCTGTCGCATCTACAATGGATTCATTATTGATTCCTATTTTTCTAACAAGTATCACGACTATTGCAGCCTTTTTAACCATGATTTCATCACCATTAGAGCCTATGATTGGTTATGGTGTTACAGTTTCTGCAGGAATTTTTTGGGCATGGTTTTTGAGTTCATTCCTTTTACCATCAGTGATTCTCAAGGTGAAATGGAATTTATCATCTAAAGCGATTGCAACAGAAAGTGTTTTTGAAAAGTTGATAGATAAATTAGGGAAATTAGTTTTAACACATCCCAAATATGTTTTTTCAGCGGGGACTATCTTTGTGATCTTTGGATTGATGGGGTTGGCGAAGGTGACAGTGGATGTGAATATGATAAACTTTTTCGAACCCGGAACTGAGATTCGTGACAGTATGGATTTTATGGATGAAGAATTAAATGGAACAATGGATATTCGTGTTCGGATCGAAGGTGATATTAAAGATCCAGTTATTCTTCAAAGTATGGCGGACTTACAAGATGAAATGGTTAAAAATGAAAAGGTCGGCTTAAGTTATTCCATCGCAAATGTGGTTGAACAAATGCACCGTACCATTATGGATGATAATCCAAATTTTGAGACGGTTCCTAAAGACCGAGAAAAAGTAAACAATCTGTTCACCATGTATTCAATGTCCGGAGATCCCGATGATTTTTCATCTATGGTGGATTATGATTATGAAGATGGTTTGGTTACTGCATTAAGTAATGTGATGTCCACAGATGAAATTTTTGATTATGTTCATAATTTGAATAATTACATTGATGATTCGTTTACAGAAGGTACTTCAGTGAATGTCACAGGTATGATTGTTGTTTTTCGTGATTTAGTTATCATGATTGTGAGATCTTCTGCATTTAGTATCATCTTTTCTCTGATCGTCATTGGTATAATTGCTTCAATATTTTTTAAAAGAATTATATGGGGTATTTTAGCTGTTATCCCCTTAACATCAGCAGTCATCATCAATTTCGGATTTATGGGATATTTTGGAATTGAACTCAGTCATATTACCGCAATTTTGTCATCCATTATTATTGGGGTTGGTGTGGATTTTGCGATCCATTATATTGCTCAATTTCGTCGTCTTTCGAGAACAATTACAGAAGATAGATTAAGCAGAGAAGTGGTGGACGATGTTGGATATCCAATCATATTAGATGCGGCATCCAACATGGGTTTTGGAGCCTTATTATTTTCTGCATTTTTACCAATCCAATATATTGGTGGGCTCATGGTTTTTGCTATGGTGTCCACATCATTAGGGACTCTTACTGTTTTGTCTGCCTTAGCAGAATTATTGAAAAAACGATTAGTAGAGAATCGTAATTAAGGTATCATAAGAGATATTAATTATAACTGGAGATATCATGAATAATAGCATTATAAAAGGGATAGGATATCATGTTCCAAGTCAGGTGGTAACCAATGATGATTTATCAAAAATCATGGACACATCTGATGAATGGATTCAAACTAGATCTGGAATAAAAGAACGGCGGTGGGTAAAAGAAGATGAAGCTGCATCCCATTTAGCAATTGAAGCATCAAAAAAAGCGATAATGATGGCAAATGTTTCTCCGGAAGATATTGACCTTGTGGTGGTGGGCACCATTTCCAGCGATTATTTTTTCCCAGGTGTGAGTGCTCAACTTCAGGCTGAATTGGGTCTCGATAAAATTGCAGCATTTGATTTAAAAGCTGCCTGTTCAGGATTTGTATACAGCCTGTCAGTTGCTGATCAATTTCTTAAAACAGGCATGTACAAAACAGCTTTGGTTGTTGGGGCGGAGGCTCAAACAAAATTTATTAACAAATCCACAGAAGGTAGAGATATAGCCGTTTTGTTTGGAGATGGTGCAGGTGCTGTTATACTAGAACCGGGTGATTCACATTCAGGTGTTTTATCAACACATCTTCATTGTGATGGAAAGGATTTAAAATATCTCTGGATGGAAGGGCCTGGTTCATCTGGCGCATGTCAGATAAATATTGACAATATTCAACAAAATCCATCGCACTATGAGCCTCATATGAATGGAAAAAAAGTTTTTCAAAATGCCGTGGTTCGATTTCCGGAAGTGATTCAGGAAGCATTAGATGCGAATGATTTATCAATAGATGATGTAGCTCTAGTTATACCTCATCAAGCCAATTTGAGAATTATCCAAGCTGTAGCAAAACGGATGAATGTGCCTGTTGATAAATTTTATGCCAATTTACAACGGTATGGAAATACAACAGCGGCGTCTATTCCAATTGCGTTATGTGAAGCATATAATGAAGGTAAAATTTCAAAAGGTGATATCATTATCTTAGCAGCATTTGGGGCTGGGTTTACCTGGGCTTCTGCTGCGATAAAATGGTAAAATGTGGATTAGGAATAATGATTTTGGAATGGCTGTACTTATAAAACAAAAATTTTTATAGGATCAAAAAAATGAAACATAGCTTAATAACACTTTGCTTAATAGGGATTGTCTATTCCCAAACCGGTTTAGACATTGCAAAAATGGTGGATGAAAAGCCATCACCTTTGGATATGGCAAATCAAACAAAAATGGTTTTAACTAATAAGAAAGGCAAAACACGATCTTTGTCCATGATTTCCAGATCCATGGATGGAAATAAAAAACAAATCAGTTGGTTTTTAGAACCGAAAGATGAAAAAGGTGTCGCATTTTTAAAAATTGAACATGACGGCAAAGATGATGAAATGCGCATGTGGCTCCCAGCGTTTAAAAAAGTGCGCCGAATTTCCTCTAAAAAGAAAGGGGACGCATTCATGGGTTCGGACTTGAGTTATGAAGATCTATCAAACCGTGAGTTGGATGAAAACGAATACAATCGGTTAGATGATGAAATCGTTGATGGGAAGGATTGCTACGTATTGGAGATTCTGCCAAAGAAAAATGCAAAATCGTCCTATAAAAAACATATTTCATGGATTGAAAAATCGACTCTGATGGGTGTTAAAGAAGAATCATTTGATAAACGAGGTGTTCTGAAAAAAGAAAAGGAATATGAATTTCAGGAAATGAAAGGATATCATGTTATTAAGCGAGTTTATGTAAAGGATGTACAGAAAAATCATTCTACAGAAGTAACATTTTCTGATGTTAAAGTGGATTCTGGGATTGATGAAAAACTCTTTCAAGAAAAAAATCTCAAGCGCATTCCAAGAGATTAACTGAATGAAAAAACTGATTTGTTTTATTTTTCCAATAACGGCGTTGTTGGGGCAGATCAATTATACTGGTTCATTAAAACCGGGTAATATGTATAGTTTATCGGATCAATCAGAGATATCCTTACCTTTTAGACTTGCAGAAGCGGATGTGGGATATTCACTTGGTGATTTTGAAATTAAAACTAACTCTGCATTGGAATACCGTTGGTCCAACAACGAAAATAAATTCCAACTTCGGGAAGCGTTTCTCATGTGGTATCCCAGTTGGGGTGAAGTTAAGGTAGGAAAACAAATTCATGCTTGGGGTGCTGTAGATGGAAACAACCCAACGGATAATTTAAACCCATACGATTATTATTACATGTTTCTTCCAGGGGCAGAACGAAAAGTTGGTACTGTTTCAGGATCTGTCAAATATTATTGGAATGATTGGCAATTCGAGGGTGTATTCATTCCAGAACATGAAGGAAACAGAATGCCATTTGGAGAAACAGCATTTCCATTTGATGTCCCTAGTGCAGAACCGCCATTGCTAGATATGGAATTTGATTCAGAGTATGGGATTCGGATTCAAACAACAAATGAACTTGGTGATATGAGTTTTTCCTATTTTAATGGTCGAGATCGTGCATTTGATTATGTAGCCATCGTAGCAGGGATGCCATTATTTTCTTACCGCAAAACAGATGTAATTGGATTTGACTTAGTATCCTTTATTGGTGATGTAACCAATAGATTTGAAGTTGCCTATTTTATAACTGAAAATGATTTTGATTTAGATGTTATGCCATTTACTGAAGCAACATACGTCCAATATGCAGAACAAGTTGAATATACCACATCCAATGATATTATGTTTTCGGCTCAATTAATTGGGTCAATCGAGGGAGATATTGAATGGGATTATTCTACAAATCAAAGGCAGACTCAAACAACTGTACCAATTTACAATCCTGGAATGGGAACGCCCTTCGCGGCCTTTACTGATTTAGGTTTATCGTTGGGGATTCAATCGACTCATTTAGATAATGCATTAGATTTGAAACTGAATACGTTCATGGATTTGAAAGATCCCCAGTTCATGTTTGGTGTTTCTACAGATTATTCCCCAATTGATAATTGGAAAATAAATGTATCTGTATCAAAGTTTATAGGCGAAGATGGGACACAATTTCACTCCATGGAAGATTTTTCGCATGTGAAGGTTGGGTTGGAATATCATTTTTAAATGAAAACAAAAAAGCCCTCCATCCTTCGACATGCTCAGGAACCGTCGTGCTTTTTCTAACCAACCAAGGAGGAATCGAATCAGTTACGCAAAGGTTTCCCTTTTTTGAGCATAAAGCTGATTCGGTCTTGGGAAAGTTTTTCACCACATAGAGAAACAAATGCTTCCCGTTCTATATCCAGTAAATATTGTTCATCTACTGTTTTGGTGAGTCCTGCTTTATCCCCACCGGTCATGACAAATGCCAGCTTTTCACCAATCTTCATATCATGTTCGGAGATTTTTCCCTGCATTTTGAATCCTTTCAACGCCATCGACATGGCAGTCCGTCCACCGGCACCAGGAAGTTTTAAATCATCACGATATTGGGGCGGTTCGTAACCATCTGCGAGTTCAATGGCTTTTTCTTTTGCGGTTTGGAGCAAATGATCTCTATTTAAAACAATAGTGTCATCCTTACTTAAATAGCCGAAATGCTTCGCTTCATCTGCACTGGTGGCCACTTTGGCAAAACCCACTGTTTCAAATGTTTTTTGGATTTTCTGGAAAGCACCCATGCGACCGGTGCCACTATCCATAGCATTTAAGATCATCCGGAGATTTCCACCGCCGCCTGGGATGAGCCCAACCCCAACTTCAACCAGTCCCATATAAGTTTCCGAAGCAGCCACGCGATGAGCCGCAGGTTGTACAATCTCAACACCGCCACCTAAGGTGAGCTGGAAAGGTGCTGCAACAACAGGCCCTTTCGAAAATCGGATGCGTTGGGTGGTATCTTGTAATGTTTTGACAGCTAAATCCAACTCATCCCACATTTGATTTTGACACAATTCTAGAATGAGATTCAGATTCGCGCCGGCACAAAAGTTTGGACCTTGGTGTCCCAGAACCATGGAATGGTATTTTCCATTCTCAATCAAATCCAAGGCATGGTTAATCATTTCAATGTATGATCCATCAATGGGATTTAACGTCGGTTGCAAAATGGAATGAAATTGTACATTGAGCACACCATCACCTAAATCATTTACACTGGCGCTGAGATCTCGTTTTAGTGTGGTCCTTTTTGATTTATGAAGATTCAGATTCAATACTTTTGGATTCTGCTCAATGGCGACAGGATGTTTCCCGATGGGACACCAATAAAATTTTTCTCCATTGTCTATAGTATAAAAAGTTTCTCGTCCAGCCTCCAGCATTTCTAAGATCCACGCAGGTACTTTTTTACCTTCTGCTTTCATGCGGTCTACAGATTTCCGAACGCCGATAGCGTCCCAACTCTCGAACGGACCCGTCTCCCAGGCAAATCCCCATTTCATGGCATTATCAATATTTACAATATCGTCGGAGATTTCAGGGATTCTGTTAGCGCTGTAGATCAATGTTTTGGCAGTGATTTCCCAAAAATATTTTGAACCACGATCATCACCATAGCAAAGAGCTTTCAGCTTACCATCCAATTTTTGGTGATCTTTGGCAATACGGAAACAATCAAATCGCACCTTTTCTTGCGGTGAATAATCACCTGTTTTGAAATCGACAGAATGGATGGAACGATCTTCATTCTTTTTATAAAAACCGGCTTTTGTTTTTTGGCCCAATCGTCCAGACTCAATTAATTGATTTAAAATATCAGGAATTTGGAACATGTCTCGTTCTTCATCTTCCGGTGCTTTATTGTAGGTGGTCATGGCTACGTGCTTTAATGTATCGAGCCCAACCACATCAGATGTTCTAAATGTTGCACTTTTTGGGCGCCCGGAAATGGGGCCTGTGAGTTTATCCACTTCTTCTACAGTTAATCCATTTTCGATAGCCAAATTCACCGTTGCCATGAGTCCATACACACCGATTCGATTTCCAATAAAATTTGGCGTATCTTTCGCATGAACGATGCCTTTCCCTAACACGGATTCTCCAAATTCAACCATGGTCGAATACGTGTCATCGGATGTTTGTTCACCACGAACCAATTCCAAGAGTTGCATATATCGTGGCGGATTGAAAAAGTGTGTAATCATGAAACGTTTTTTCACATCATCTGGTAGGGATGCGGTCAAATCTGCCAATGGAATCCCGGATGTGTTGGATGTTAAAATTGCTGTTTCTTTTAAGTGAGGAACTAAAGATGAATAGACTTTTTCTTTTATATCCAAACGTTCCACCACAGCTTCCAAGATCCAATCCACTTCGGCAATTTTTTCAATATCATTTTCGTATGTGCAAGGTGTGACAAGTTCAGCATTTTTGGGTTTATACAATGGTGCCGGTTTGAGTTTGGATAATGTTTCTTTTCCTTGTGATGCTAATTCACCATTGATATCAAAGAGGTAAGATGGAATCCCTGCATTTGCGAGATGACCAGCAATTTGTGCTCCCATGACGCCTGCGCCTAATACAGCAACTTTTTCAATATTTTGTGACATAATTTTCCCTTATCGTTCCAAAATCGTTGCAATACCTTGGCCTGTCCCGAT
>CAXFCD010000035.1:0-21247 GCA_964001155.1 uncultured bacterium
CCCCACAATGCATATTGGAGAAACATCATGGTGCCCAAGCGTGAATTTTTTGTCATAAATACCTTTTTAGCTTGTGAATTAAATCAATCTGCGTTTTACCGGATCCCATTCCACCCGTCTTCCGGTGAGATAAGATTCAGTGGCCATGGCACAGGTCACAGCTTCCTGGAAGGCTACATCCATATTACATTTGGGTTGTGTCCCACTTCGTATTGAATCTAACCAATCTTTCACATGAAGATGAGACGGGTCTATCCGTTTCCCATCTTTGTATGTGTACAACAATCCTTTGTTGGCGAAATATTGTGATGTGGCAGATGTGACACCATCAATCTGTTTCGAGCCGGGAGAATAAGTGTAGATCGGATACTTCGAATTGATGGCACCGCTTTCCAACCGTTCCCGATATTGCGTGGATTCATGATCTGCTTTCACGGTAAAACCGCCAACATTTCCAACATTTGATTGTCCGCCCAAGACCATGGTAGCATCGTGTCCCATAATCCGATTCCCTCGATTATCATTTGATGACAACGTTGCGCTGTAAAGTAGGGTCAAATCTTTTTCAGGATATTCCAGGGTGACATGCCACACATCGGGGACATCCCGTCCATCTTTGTAAAAATAGACGCCACCGGAAGATGATGCATATTTCGGAATTCCCAAATTCATAATTTGGTTCATAGCATCAAAGTCATGGGAGAATAAATCACCAGACAATCCTGTGCCATAATCGTACCAACAGCGCCACCGGAAAAATCGTTTGAGCGCTTCTTCACCAAATGGTATTTTATTGGGAGATGGTTCTTGGAATGTATTCCAATCCAAATTTTGTGCAGTGGCTTCTGGATCAATATTCCAAACCCAGGCACCCCAAGGTGAATTTCGGTTCGTTGTTATTTCCACCAAATTGATGGGGCCCAACAATCCTTTATCAATAATCTGTTTTGCTTTTTCATTGGCTTCCACTTGACGATTTTGGTGACCTAACTGGAGGACGACGCCTGTCTCCTTCACCGTATCATGTAAATCCAACGCTTCTTGGAATGTTCGGGTAAGTCCTTTTTCACAATATACATGTTTCCCAGCTCGAGCAGCATCAATGGCAATCCGAGAATGCCAATGGTCCGGCGTGGCAATAATGACCGCATCAATTTCAGGATTCGCTAATAATTCGGAATAATGTCGATATTTTGTTGCAACACCGGAAGGTTTTCCACCAGGACGAACTTCATTTTGGGAGGCATCAATAGCAGCGTCTGCACGTTTTTCAAATAAATCGCAAACGCCCACCAAGGAACAATTCAAATCTTCTTGTGACATGAATGTGGCAAACGCTTTATCCAATTTATTCGCTTGGGAATTTTTGTAGGTTGTATCTGTCCACCATTTGGTTGCAAAACCTGCACTTCTTGTTAGATGTCCGCCACGTCCGCCGTAGCCAATGACGCCTAAATTCAATTGTTTGGAATCGGTAATCTTTTTAATGACTGCGGGTGCTTTTTTCTCATCTATTAAATCCGCAAGAAGGTTGGCACGCTTCATGGATTCCACTTTCATTTTCTTCCATAGGTTCGCAAGAAAAAGGCCAAACACAGGCACGGTGGCTAACGCTTTTATGAAATCTCGTCTTTGCTGATCGTTGGGTTTTATGTTGTTTTCACTCATATGACTTCCATCAATTAGATTTGTTTTGAATCAAGCGATCCAATCCAATGATATGGCTGGTTGGGAAATAATACAGGACAAATAAAGCGCATGCTTCAATCAAATTTTTATTCACGGTGAGATAACTTCCTTCACCGGGGCGTGAATACTCAAGCCCTATTAATGGTGGTGCAAATAAATAATAAAGAAGAATAAAAACCATGCCACCGATGGCTGCATATCTTGAAAATAAACCAAGCATAAGGCACAGACCAACTAATGTCAGTCCCCACATATTCACAAAATCTGAAATGGTTAAAAGCGTAGGATCGGAAACGATGGTTTCGGCCCATCCTGAAAATATCCACTTTGAATCAAGAAGATAGCCCACCGATGACCAATAAGGGTTTAACACTTTGGTTAACCCTTCGTATAGAATGTGCCAACCAATCAGAAGACGAAGTGCAACCAATCCGTAGAACTGAACATTGTTTAATGTGATGGATGGGGAAATGGGATGTGTTTTTCCTTCCATTATGTGTCCAATATTTTAATATTTTACAAAAATCAGAAGCAAAGAATAGAAGTAAACTCAGTGAGAATCAATACCAGTTTTAAGATTTAATAGAAAAGATGAATTATAATGAATCTCATACCATATTTGTAATGGAAATCCATCCAAATCAATGCCAATTTCATATAGGCTAAAATATAGAAATAATCTTACTTAGGAAAATTTCAATTGGATAAAAAATACTGGAATAATTATTATACTAACCACCATGGCTTGGGGAAACCCAGTAGTTTTGCGAAAAGTATTATAGAACTTCTTCCGGAAAAATGCAACCTAATGGAATTGGGTTGTGGCAACGGGCGTGATTCATTTTATTTTGCGAAAATGGGTCATTCGGTTTGGGCCTGTGACCAATCGGATGTCATTATTAATGCATTACCGACCCTCGAAAATAATTCTCCCCATTTTTATGTGGATGATGTTAGGAATATGGCAAGCATTCCAGATATGGAGTTTGATGCGATCTATGCAAGATTTGTCCTTCATGCCTTGAGTGAAAATGAAGCCCGACAAGCTTTTGAATGGACGTTTAATCATTTGAAAACCGGTGGAAAATTTTATTCAGAAAGCCGATCTATTAAGGATCCAATTTTTGGTGATGGTGAAAAAATGGATGACCAAATATATAAAACAGATCACCGCCGCCGATTCCTTGATAAAGATGTACTAATATCTGATCTGGAATCTCTTGGTTTTACCATTGAGTCTGTGGTGGAAGCCCAAGGTCTTGCCGTTTATAAAGATTCGGATCCTGTTGTTATTCGTGTTATTGCTACCAAGATTTAATATCACTTCTCAAGGTTTGCTAAGTTGCGGTATCGCAGTTTAAACTTCTGGTGAACATTCACACCCAACACTATAAACAAGATCCAGACACCTAAATCCGGTTTACCAATTAAAACAAAAACGCTGACCCAGAAATAATAATCAATATGATGGAGTTTCAAAATTCGTTTTTGGCCATCCAAGATAATTTTCCATGTTGGAATATTAGATAAATCTACCTTAATTGCTCCAGGTTTGACCAATTTAGATCTACCAAGCAGATTGAGTTCTTCGTAAGCATAACTCCAGTACATATAACAAATCACCAAATAAAATGCACCGGCCAGAGGTGCTAAAAATAAAAGATAAGTGGGCGAACCTTGCCGGACTGCCAACCATCCCATAGCTGAAACAATGGCTAAAAAGGACAACCCATCAAAAATCCGGTCCATAAAAGCACCGGTGATGCTTGTGGTTTTACGATATCGTGCAAGGTTGCCATCCATGTGATCCATCATCACGCCTAACTGAATTAAAACAACTCCCCAAATGAGCAGAGCACCTTCTCCTATGGCTATCATCACCGCCCCACCAATTCTTACAAATAAGGAAAGAATTGTAATCCCTAAAGGTGTAATCCACTGCCAGTCGCCAATGACAGCCAACACCGCCCAACTCACCGGATCGCCAAAGGTGACAGTCCACCAGTCCTTGGCTTGCCGGGTTTTCATGGCTTTGTAACGTTGTTTTATTTTTGATGTCATTTAATTCATTTTTGAGACAATGGAATAAGTCATAGAAACTATTTCACTGACAAGAATGATTCAGATTTTAAAAATCAAAAAATTAATTAGAAATTGATTCCAAGGTTTTTCTTAACTCGTTAGTTAATTCTTCTTTACTATATGACTGTGACGCTAAAAATTGTTCAATATCCTGATCATTTATCGCCCGAGCTTCTTTCAATTTTTCTTTTGCCAATTCTGACTCACCTTTTTTCGCATAGGTTGCTGCGAGATAAAACAAATGGGCATTTAACACTTTAATTGTTTTAAAACATTCAATTGCTTTATCATAATCTCCCATCCAGTAGTGACAAAATGCCAATGGGCCGTACAATAAATCATTGGAAAATGGATCTAACCTTTTTGCTCTTTCCAATTCAGATAATGCTTCTTGAAATTCACCACAATAAATCAACGCCAACGCGTATCGAGTGGCAATAAAAACATCGCTGGGGCACAATTCTCGGGCTTTCTTAAAATGGTGTAAACCAAGATCATAATCTTTTTCAAAATAGAATTTTACAGCGCCCATAATGCGATTAACCTCCGGTTCATTGGGATCAATTTCCATGGCACGAGTTAATGAATTAAAACATTTTTCCATGAGTTCCGGTGATTCATCTTCTTCCCATTCCATTAAATTTCCAAGAGTGCATGCATGCCATGCATGGGCACGGGCATAGTTTGGATCTGCTTCAATGGCCTTCTCAAAAAGTTTCGCTGCCAACTTCGTATTTTCTTTTAATACATTTCCCTTTTTAGCATATTCCAAGCCCTGCAATACTAACTCATAAGCGCTTTTATTTTCCGGTTGTTTTACTTTTAATGCTTTTAGCGAATCTTCTTCAACTCGCCCAACTGTAGTGGACACAATTTCTTCCGCTATTTGATCCTGCACATCAAAGACTTCATCCACAGACAAATCATAATTATTCGACCAAATCGTACTCTCATTTTCTGTAGAAATCAATTTCACATTGATACGCATTTTGGGACCAAGTTTCCTTACACTGCCGTTAATGATATATCGAACGCCTAATTCACCCCCAATCTCTTTTGAACTCTTTGATTTATTTTTATAAGAAAAACTGGCATGACTGGAAATCACCACCAATTTGTTATAGCGAGATAACATGGAGAGTAAGTCTTCTGAAAATCCTTCACAAAAATATTCCTGCTCTTCGTCATTACTAAGATTCTTAAAATACATGACAGCGACAGATCCCGGTTCTGCTTCTTTCACTTCTGTTTGGATTTTCTCGGAATCTTGGGTAAAACGAGCAATTCCGGTATTTTCTAACACATGAAATGCTTTGATTGGGAGTTCAATATTTTTGAGTTCCAACTCACCTGCATCTTCAAATGAAACTAAAATTTTCCGATTGATCATATCAAAGACAGTTTTGGAAACACAAATTCCAGAAGGTCTTGCCGCAGCTTCTAATCGAGCAGCGATGTTTACGGCATCACCGAATAGGTTGTTTTCTTCAATCATCACATCACCAATATTGATGCCGACACGGAATGTCATTTGATCTGATTCGGACATATCAACATTCATGGTTTTCATTTTTTGTTGCGTGGCCACTGCTGCTTCTGCCGCTTTGATGGGACTGGCGAATTCTGCAATAACGCTATCGCCTGCACTGCCGAAAATGACACCACCGTGATCTTCGATGATTGAATCAATGGCTTCACGTCGTTCTTTTAAAATGTTCAGTGTTTTGACTTCATCTTCGCCCATCATTTTACTGAATCCGACGACATCCGAAGCGAATATTGTGGTGAGTTTGCGATCCATGTTCTATCTCTTTCCGTTTAAGGTATCTAAATTATAGTAACACCAAAATTTTTATAAAAGATTATTTGAAATTATAGCAATCTCTCATAATGTGAAAAATTCTCATCATCAAAACAACAAAAGGTGACTTCTTTGATTCGCCGACCAGATTGTTGATGAAGTGTCACTGCTTTTACAGCTGTTTCTGCAGCCAATTCTTTGGGATAGCCAAAGATGCCTGTGCTGATATTGGGAAATGCCATTGTTTTAATTTGGTGGTGTGTGGCCAATAGAAGCGATTTTTTATAACAATTAAAAAGATACTGATTTTCGCCATGATCTCCACCGTGCCAAACAGGACCAACGGTATGAATCACATGTTTTGCCGAAAGATTGAATCCATTGGTGATTCTTGCCTCGCCTACACCACAATGTCCGATTCGTACACAGGCTTCTGCCAATTCCGGTCCAGCAGCGTTATGGATCGCACCACAAACACCACCACCGGGAATCAGTTTTTCATTGGCAGCATTGACGATGCAGTCTATCTCTAACTGGGTGATGTCACCTTGAATGAGCTTTATGGACATGTTAAGGTGATACGCCCTGCATCAAAAGTCCGCAAATCCATGCACCGTAAGTTCCCACAGCATAACCCAAAACAGCCAACAAAACACCCACCGGCGCTAAAGAAGGATGAAATGCAGATGCAACGATAGGTGCTGATGCAGCGCCGCCCACATTGGCCTGGCTCCCTACTGCCATAAAAAAGAATGGTGCTCGTATAAGTTTCGCTACAACAATTAGCAAGACAGCGTGAAACCCAATCCAAATGAGTCCCACTAAAAATAGTCCGGGATTTTCAAAAATAGCTAAAATGTTCATTTTCATGCCAATGGTTGCTACTAACACATATAGAAATAAACTCCCGTAACGTGATGCGCCTACACCTTCTAGTTCCCGCACCTTTGTGAATGAGAGTCCTAAAGCAATTGATGTGGCTAAAACGATGAGCCAGAAGAATTTTGATGTGAGACTAAATTTTGCTAATTCCGGTGCATTCTCCCCAATCCATGGTGCAATCAAATCTGCTCCAAAATGGGCCACGGCTGTCACACCAAAACCCATCGTCATGACTTTCATGGTGTCCGTCAGATCTGGCATTCGTAAAAGTTGTGCTCGGTAGGATTCAATTTTTTCTTTTAATTCGGTTATGGCAGATGAATCAGCTTGCAATTTTTCATCTATCCGTTTGTTGATACCGGCACCATACAACAAAAATGCCATCCAAATGTTGGCTACTATCACATCCACCGCTATCATGGCTGAGAATACATCATCACCAACCATGAATATTTCTTTCATAGCCGCTTGGTTCGCTCCGCCGCCGATCCAACTTCCGGCAACTGTAGTTAGTCCCCGCCAAACTGCTTCTGGTCCAGCGCCGCCCACTACATCCGGAGCAAATGCAGACACAATTAAAATAGCCAAAGGACCACCAATAATAATCCCCAACGTTCCCGTGAGAAACATAATTAATGCTTTCGGTCCCAATTTTAGTATGGCTTTTAAGTCGACACTAATGGTGAGCAGGACTAAACTGGTTGGAAGTAAATATCGCGATGCTACAAAATAAAGATTTGATGCTTCTCCGGAAATAATTCCCAATGAATTAAAAATGGAAGGAATGAAATAACACAGTAAAAGTGTGGGAATGACTTTGTAAAATTTTTTCCAAAACGGATTTTCACTCTTGGATGTAGTAAAAACAAAAGCAAGAATACCAAGGAGAATCCCAAGGACAACCGCATCATTTGAAAAAATAGGAGTTTGCACTATCTCCGATCCTGAAGTTTCGCCAATAGTCTCAAAATTTCAAGATAAAGCCAAATCAAGGTAACGAGAAGTCCAAAAGCACCATACCATTCCATGTATTTCGGTGCACCCATTTCGGCTCCTTCTTCGATAAAATCAAAATCCAAAACCAAATTCAATGCTGCAATAATAACCACTACAACACTGAATCCAATCCCCATGGGCGAACTGCTGGTAATCATTCCAATCCCTGAGCCGAAAAATCCCATAACCATATTGATGATATACATGATGGCAATACCACCAGTGGCTGCCACAATTCCCAATTTGAAATTTTCTGTGGCTTGAATTAAACCGGATTTGTATGCGAGTAATAATGCGCCTAAAGTGCCAAATGTTAAAAAGACTGCTTGAACCACAATCCCGGGATACATTTGCTCAAATATCATGGAAATAACACCAAGCGCTACCCCCTCAACCACCGCATAAATAGGAACTAAAGTTGGAGCCTTCTCCGGTTTGAATGTGATAAAAATAGCCAGTCCAAGACCAACCAAAACCGCTGGTAAAACCAAACCATGCATGGCAGAATTACCCCAAGCATAGCCCGCACTAATGATAGTTAAAATCAGGGCTATCCCAGTTTTATTCACCGTGCCACCGAGGGTCATGGTCCCTTCCGTGGAAGCGGCAAAATGTTTTTTAAATGTGGATGATTGCAGTGCAGGATTTCCCGACCGCATGGATAAGTGTTTATTCATCGTCCTCTACCTTTTCGATTCTAATCCAAGGTTTCCCATTGGATATTTGTTGTGTAATTAATTTTAAAATACTGAGTACCGAAATTATAATAATTGGTATCCATAAATAGATGGCTGGATTGTCCATGTTTAACTTTTATTTACTGCGGCGATTCGATCCAACACAGGGGGATGACTGTAAGATAAAAACACAATCAACCAATGTGGCGTTAAGTGGGACAAATTGTTCGCAGCCAATCCTTTTAACATATTGATCAACGCTTTCTTATTCCCTGTTGTTTCCAAAGAATAAGCATCTGCTTCAAATTCATTCTTTCGACTCAAGGCAGTTGTAAACATGGATAAGACCAAACTCACCGGTGCATACAACATTCCAAAAAAGACTAATCCTGCATACACAGAAATTTCAGTTACACCAAAGACTGAAAACAGCGCTGATTCATTCATAAATAAATTGAATACATACAGCATGATTCCTGTTTCAATAATGCCAATGATGGTTCCGGTGATAATGTGTTTCTTTTTATAATGGCCTACTTCATGAGCGACAACAGATACAATTTCTTCTGTGGAATGATTTTCCAGCAAAGTATCAAAAAGTGCAATTCGCCGAGATTTTCCAAATCCACTGAAATAAGCATTGGAATGAGAAGACCGACGACTCCCATCCATTTTATCAATACGACCAATGGGGAATTTCACTTTCTTGGCAAACGATTCAATAGCTGTCCGCAAGTCTCCCTCTTCTAATGGTTCAAATTTGTTAAACATAGGCGCGATCACATGGACGAATAGCGGCTGAACCGCAATCATGAAACTTGTCATGAGTAGCCAGGCGATCCACCAACCATTTTCGCCGTAGGCATTAAAGAAATATAAAATACCGCCCAATATCAACGATCCAAAAATAATCGTTAATCCGTATCCTTTCAATTTGTCCGTAATGAACGTTTTTGGTGTTGTTTTATTAAAACCATAATTTTCTTCGATCACAAAGGTCCCATAGATTGAAAAAGGTAAATTGATTAAATCATTAATGAAAAAAATGATTCCAAAAAATAAAAGTCCGGACAAAATGGGATGTGAGGTTTTAGTCCGAACAAACTCATCCAAGAATCCAAATACGCCTGTATGAATCACAATCAACATGACAATTAAACTAAACGTCCCCGTGAATAATCCGAATTGGGTATTTGTCTTTAGGTACATCTGCGATTTTGCATATTTTTCTTCATCATAATGATTCTGAAATCCATCCGGGACAGATTCAGTAATGCTGTTCATATTTAAGACAGAGCTGACGGAGGATAGCAGATATTCTCCAACAAGAGCCCCTACAATAATTAAGTAATATGTTTGTTCCATAATTTAATTTTTAAAGATTATTCCTTCTGATTCAGAGGTCCATACATCTATTTTTTTCATAATTTTTAAAAATAACGATTCAGATTTAAAATGTTCCAACCATTTGCTCAATTGAGAAAAGGAAGATGAAAACCAATTTATATCCACATGAGCACATTGGCGAATAAACGGAAATAAAGCAACGTCAGCTAACTTTGGCGAATCACCTAATAAATACGAATTTGATAAAAGTTGACTATCCAATTGATCTAAAATTTCTGCAACATCATTTTGATAAGATTCATAGGACCCTTCAGGAAATCGAACGTGATATTTATATTGGTCCAGTCGTTTTTTAAACGTTGTGTCATTTTGATCTATCAAAGCATTTTGTGTATCAATTTCGTCAACATACCAGCCATCCTTATCTTTGTGAGATAAAGCCCATTTCATGATGTCCAAACTTTCATCTATCACAGTTCCATCTGCTAATTGAAACACAGGTACAGTTCCTTTGGGAGAAATATCAATCATCTCCTTTGGCCTGTTTTTGAGTAAAATTTCTCTATGTTCCCAACTAATGTCGCTATAGGCCAGAGCCATTCTCGCACGGATTGCATAAGGACAACGCCGAAAAGAATACAGAATTGGAATTGTCATTTTGAATGATTCAAATTGGAATTATTTAAACTTTATTGAGCAACCCAGCGCTTTGCTCGTTTTTTTGGAAATATCTTCGCCGGCGAGAAGGGCATCTATAGCATCTGCAAGATAAGTTTGTTCGACTTTTTTGGCACTTTTAGCATTATCATCAATGGCGCCGCGATAAACCAGTTTATCGTCATTATCGAATAAATAAATATGGGGCGTTTTGGTTGCGCCAAATGCGTAAGCCAGTTTAGAACCGGGATCCTGCGCATAGGGAAAATTGTACCCATTTTCTTTGGCGTGTTGGATCATTTCATCCATACTGTCATCGCCATCAAAGCGATCTTCGTTAGAATTCACAGCAATGATTCCAATCCCTTTTGTTGCATAAGCATCGGCAATGGTCACATATCGATCTTCCCAGCGAATCACCCACGGGCATGTGTTGCAAGAAAAAATGACCAGAGTCCCTTCTTTCCCTTTGATGTCTTTCAAAGACAGTGACTTTCCACTGATGTCCGACAGTTGATGATCCATGAGCGGCATGCTTGAACCAATTTCCAATTCCTTTGAAAATAAAACTGAAAAAATGAGCATGGTTGAAAAAATATGTTTCATAAAAACTCCTATTGTGTAATTGCAAGTTTAATAGACTCTCTAAACTTGGTTTCTGTTTCTTTCCCTTCCCAGAAATCTACAATTTTTCCGGAATTTTTCCCGTACAAGATTGTGAACGGAAGCAGCCCGGACCACTCAGGATGCAAACCGTTGATAAATGTTTCATCCTTTTCTTCTTTCATGAATGATTTTCCTCCCACACCTTTTTTCTTTAGAAAGGAATAGACTGCATCGGTTTGCTCTTCAAAATCTGCACTGATAAACACGACGTCCAACTCTTCGATCTCTTTCCCCAATTCAACTATCATAGGAAATTCTTCTACACAAGGGACACACCAGGTTGCCCAAACATTGAGCAAAACAGCTTTTTCACCTTTTAAACTTGAAACGTATTCAAGGATTCCTTTGGAATCAGAGACGGCTAAATCCACTTTGCTGCAACCTGGAAAAAAAATAAATATTGAAAAAAATAATTGGAGAAAAGAGTTTCTCATGGCCGTACCTGTTTCATTTGATGTTTTGAAAATAGTTTTGCCTGGTCGTCATAATGTTTGGATGTTGGATCCGATGTAGCGCTCCCGTATTGGTGAATTGTCCAGGCATTCATTTCACCATTGGGTCCCCATTCAACTGCCTGAAAATAACAATCCCCGGCTATTCCAATATAGATTTCTTCTTTCTTTTTAAAATAAATCGCCCGTAATAAATCGGGTCCTCCGGTCAAAGGTAAATTTGTGTCCCCTCGAACCAACCTTATTACTTTTCCCAATGGAACATTAATCTGTCCAAAATGATGATTAAAATATTCAACAGTTTTTCTCAGCTTTTTTATGATTGAATCTACATCATACTTGAGGTCATTTTGGTCAAAAGCATTGGGCAATACGATCATGGATAATGCTGCAGCGCGATTGGTAGAATCTGCCGAAAGATTCCAACTTTTGATCAATTGAACCGCCGGTTCCAAATCGGGATACTCTTGATCAGACATATCTGCAATGAACAGATCCCTTACTTGTGCAAGAACCGACTCCACCGAATAGGTTACATCATATTTATAATCAAAAAATTCTTCCTTTGAAATGGATGAGTCCATTCCAAATGTTTCCAATGCCCGCAAGGCACGATTCGTTTGGTGCGTTTCGATACCTGTCCAATCAGGTAATGGTTTGAGACCGTTTCCAACTTTCCCTGTGGCGTAATAAGGATTACTATTGCAATTTTGGAAGAAACCTTCTTCAGGATTTAACACCTGTGGAAGTGAATCAAAGGGGACATAATCATACCAAAGATTAGCCTCTGTATCACCGGGAAGAATTTCATCATAATTAAATTCGCTATTTCGTTTTGGTATTTTGGCGTTATAAACATAATAGAGATTCCCTTCTTTGTCCGCATATCCTGTATTGAACATGGGTAAGGCGTGGAGTTTCATAGCTGATTTAAATTCCTCTATATTTGTAGCTTTCCCCATGCGGTACCATTCCTCTAAAAATCCTAATTCCTTGGCTGATGAAATCCGCAACGCATAGGTTCCATGGTCAAATTCCATGACGGGACCGTGGGTGGATTCTTTCACTTTTCTTTTTATTGTCCATGAAAAAGGTCCGAACAATTTCACCTTGATGGGGACTTTCCGGACGTTCAATTCATGCCACTTCCCTTCAAACCAATATTGATTTTCATTCTTGGGATTCAGGGTCAGTTCGTACACATCCACCAGATCCGGATCATTCACGGTATGGCTCCACCCCAAATTTTTATTATGCCCAATAAATGGGACAGGAGAACCTGGAAACAAACCAGCAAAAAAATCCCATCCTTCCTCGCTGACTAAGTGGGCTTCATACCATGCCACCGGTCCTTCCCAAGGTTGATGACTGTTAATCCAAAGCCGCGTGTAACCATCAGTGGAACGATTGGGCCCAACCCCAATTACATTACTGGCTAACATTTTAAAATCGATTAGTTCAGGTATTTCTCCGTTCCACCCCAATTGATTATTTGGTTTCCCTTTGGATAATTTTCGAATGATAACATCCAAGCCAAACATCAACGGCATCCGATGGGAAAATCCGGCAATTAGGTCTTTACCTGTCACAGGAAATAGTTTTTTATGTCCCAGTTTCGGATGGTCTTCGATGAAAAGATTCATGCCCGCAGCATAGCCTTCACAAAGCATCCGTACATCTTCCGGAATGTCTTTTTCATAGTTTTGATGAATTGTCTCCCAAAAATTCATCAAGTGAACATAATAATCATTTACTGCTGCTTTTTTCCCGTAAACAGAAGCGAGTTTTCCCCGGGAAGCCAATAAAATATCCTGAATGGTATTAAAATCATCTTGGGCGTGAGCATAGGCTAAACCGAATGAAACATCTCCATCCCGTTCGCCGTAAATGTGGGGGACACCCCATTCATCTCGCTCGATTTTGGCTTTAAAACCACCTGAATTAATCTCCAAGAGATTACCGAAAAGGAGTGACGAAAATATTAAAATTGAAAATATAAATAGGTTAGACTGGGTCACTTGGACATATTCAATTTTGGTTTGACTCTGGAATCAAAAAATGTTTTTGAAACAACATTCTCAGGTTGTTTTCTTAAAGTGCGTTGTTCTTCTATGGGCAGCGCTGAAAAGTCCCTGCATTCGGTTGAACAACATCCATCCAATTCTTTCGTACAAGATGCACATTGAATAAATAAAATATGACATGCATCATTTTTACAATCCGTGTGTTCGTCACATGGATTTCCACAAATATGGCACTTGGCTAAAATATCATCGGTCACACGTTCACCCAATCGATCGTCAAAGACAAAATTTTTCCCTTTAAATTTTGATTCGAGCCCCTTTTCTTTTAGATCGTGTGCATATTGGATGATACCGCCCTGAAGCTGGTTTACATCTTTGAATCCTTGTTGGATTAAATATGCACTGGCTTTTTCACATCGAATACCGCCGGTGCAATAAAGTAGTACCTGGTCTTCCTCATGCCCTTCCAAGAGACGTTTTACTTCCGGGAGAAGTTCTTTAGACGTCTCCACATCGGGGACGATAGCATTCTCGAATCGGCCGATTTCACTTTCATAATAATTCCGCATATCCACAATGAGTGTGTCCGGATTTTCTAGCGCTTTGTTGTATGCTTCAGCATTCAAATGACTTCCAATGCTGTCCATGGAATAGGAATCCTCCGGCACGCCGTAAGCCACCAATTCTTCTCGAACTTTAATGGTTAATTTGTAAAATGATTTGCCCTCCTGAAGTGCTTTTTTTAATGAAACATCCACCAAGTCATCATATCGCCTTAAGGATTCCAAGAATTCATCCCAACAATTTTCTGGAACGCTCAGTTGGGCATTAATACCTTCCGTAGCCACATAAATTCGACCAAAAACATTTAATTTATCCCAATCTCGGTAAAGGTCATTGCGAAAGGATTGTGGATCATCACATTGAAAATATTTATAAAAGGAAATTGTCGTGCGTTCAAACGGCTCAGCCGACAATTCCTTTTTCAGAATGTCTCTTCCCTTTTTATTGAATAAAACTTCTTTTTTTGTTTTCATGATTCAATGACGTTTCTTAAAAAGCCATTTTCTTTTTCCAACGCAGATATTGCATCTTCCAACGAACAATTTAATTTTTCCATGACGATAGCGGTTTTCACGGATTTTTCTGCTTCGAACAATTTTTCTTTGGCAGCATCATAATCCAATTCGGTTAATTGTGAAATGATTCGTGTGCCACGGTCCACCAATTTTTCATTTACTGCCATGAGATCCACCATGAGATTTCCGTACACTTTTCCCAATTTTATCATGGTTGCAGTGGAAATCATATTTAATACCATTTTTGTGGCGGTTCCTGCTTTCATCCGCGTAGAACCAGTCACCACTTCCGGTCCTGTATCTACATGGATTACCACATTGACATCGGTCATTTTGAATGGTTCCAGATTGGTAACAAGATAGGCTGTTTTAGCACCTTTGCTTTTAGCAAAATCCAACGCAGAAACCACATATGCTGCAGCGCCGCTGCAAGATATCCCAATTAAAGTATCATGTTCATTCATGTCAAAATTCTTTAAATCACTGACCGCTTCTTTTGGTCGATCTTCCGCTCCTTCGATAGAATTTCTGAGTGCAACTTCCCCACCGGCGATAACGCCTATAAAATAATCTTTCGGTGCAGAATAGGTTGGTGGTATTTCAGATGCATCCAATACGCCTAGTCGCCCACTAGTCCCTGCACCAACATAAAAAACACGCCCACCATTTTGGATAGAGTTGGTTGTGAATTCAACCACTCGTTCAATGGATGGAATCGCTTTCTTAACATTCTGTGCAACAGATTGATCTTCACCATTTATTGTATGCAAAATCTCAGAAATGGATTGAAAATCAATCTTTTGAGAATTATGGTTTTGCTGTTCAGTATTCAGGTCGCCACGGGATTTCATAGCCCTTAAATTACGGCTCTATGACAAGGTGGAAAAATATAACTCTTCATCTTCCTGGACTTGATTTAAACACAATTTCTGACCAACTAAGTGTATTGGATATTGCGTCCATCACCATCAAAGATAAACGAAATGAGATTGAATCTGATTGGTTTGATAATCCGGGAAATCCAACAGTTCTTTATGGTAAGACACATGATTTAGTTTTGTTGGTTTCAAATGGAACAGATGTGAATCAACTGATGTCTCAAATCCGGCTTATCTTGAATTTGGATTACGCTCCGGAATACAGTGAAGAGATTTTTGAAGATAAAGATTGGGTGACATACACACAATCTCTGTTTAAAGAAATATTGATTTCTGATTCTCTTCGAATTGTGCCACCTTGGGAAGCAGAATCAAATTTTTCAGGTCAATCGATTATTATTCAACCCGGGAATGGGTTTGGCACTGGCACTCATCCCACAACACAATTGTGTTTAAAACGGTTGGACGAGACTATTAATAGTGGCGAATCTGTCTTGGATTATGGATGTGGTTCAGGGATTTTATCCATCGCTGCAAAGAAATTGGGAGCCGAACATGTGGAAGGCGTGGAAATTGACTCATTAGCCATTAACAATGCACGAACCAATAACGAACTGAATCAAACGTCCATTCCATTTTACCACGCAGACAATTTTGAATCAGAAATAAAGTACGATATTGTGGTGGCAAATATTTTATCATCAACGTTGATCAAATTAGCGCCAACTTTAGAAAATTATACGAAAGGACATTTGATTCTATCTGGAATCTTAAAAGACCAAACGAACGATGTAATTGAAGCTTACGCCTCCTGGATTGAGTTATTAGTTATCGATGAAATGGATGGGTGGATTTTGTTAGAAGGTGAATTATAAACTAGAAAAATACCTGTTCGCTTCCGCCATAACCTTCGGAGCTAATAGAATGGTGGCAACCATGGTAGGGATTACCATAAGTGCATAAGCACTATCGATGATGTTAATGGCAATATCAATTGAAATCAAAGAAGCGATAATGGTCGTTCCGATATAAATCCAAGTATAAGCATCTTTCCATTTTGTCCCAAAAAGATAAGACACACATTTCCGACCATAATAAGAGTACCCAAACATAGTAGATAATGAAAAGGTTAATGCAGCTGTAATTAGGAATAGATACCCTAAAAATCCTAATTCATTTTCGAAAGCAGTTGCAGTTAGAGAGACCCCATTTAAATCTTGAGTGTAAACACCGCTCAATAAAATCACAAAAGCTGTGATTGAACAAACGATAATTGTATCAATGAGAGGGCCTAGCATAGCTACAAGCCCTTCCCTCACAGGTTCAGTCGTCTTGGCTGCACCGTGGGCCATGGTTTCTGTCCCTAACCCTGCTTCATTTGAGAATAGCCCTCTTCGCACACCGATAATGATCATGGCTCCTAAAGCGCCGCCCATGGCAGAATCTCCAGTGAATGCATCAGTGAAAATCAGAGAGATTATCCCAGGAACGTCAGTGATATTTTTGCCAATGATGATGAGTGCAGCAAATAAATATAGTCCCACCATTCCCGGGACGAGTCTTGATGCAACTTTACCAATTTTTTTGATCCCACCAAAAATAACAATCCAAAGAATCACGCCTACTATAAGTCCTGTCAATAGATTGCCTGCTTGTGGATTGGAAACAAACCACCCATTTCTAACATAGATAAAATCGCGCACGACTTGTGATAATTGGTTGGCTTGGAAAAACACCATACATCCAACCATCCCAGAAAAACTAAACATGATGGATAAAGGACGAAACTTGGGTCCAAGTCCTTCTTGTATAAAATACATCACACCACCTTGGACTTCGCCTTGGTCATCTTTTCCACGGTACATGAGTGCCAACGTGCATGTGAAAAATTTGGTTGTCATACCTATGATAGCCGTGAGCCACATCCAAAAGATAGCACCAGGACCACCTGTATGGATCGCCACAGCCACACCTGCAATGTTTCCCATCCCTACCGTGCTGGCCAACGCACTGGATAAAGCTTGAAAATGAGTAATTTGTCCAGGATCATCATCAGAATCGTATTTCCCACTTAATATATCAATCGCATGTTTTAAATATAGGATGGGTTTAAATCGGCTGTAGATTGAAAAGAATATGCCACCACCTAACAATAGAATGACCAGTGGCATCCCCCAAAGGGCTCCGGCAATGGCTGACATGCCCAAATCAATTTTTTCATAAAAAGTCATCTGAACCTTTTTATTATTGGAACTTTTTTCTGAAATTCAGTTTCTATAAGCCTTTAAATTAATGTTAAATCAGCTCGACAAATACTTTATTCGGCAATTCTGGTCCATCCTTGGGATTTCTGTTTTAGGATTCGTGTCCATTTTTGTGATCGTGGATCTCATCGAAAATCTTGATCGATTTATGGATAACAAAGTCCCAGCGAAAGTTGTATTCCAATATTATCTCTATACCCTCCCATGGTTTGTGAGTATAGGACTGCCCATGTCTATGCTGATCTCTACGGTGTTCAGTCTCGGATCCATGGTGAAACGAAATGAATGGACAGCCATGAAAGCCTCAGGAATTAGTCTATACAGAATTACCATGCCGCTTCTTTTATCAGGCATTTTCATGAGTGCCGGTTCTTTTGTCTTGGATAACAAATTGGTCGCTTATGGCAATGAAAAACGATTCGAAATTGATCGGGATTATGTGAAACGCAAATCTCGCCACAAACTCAAGAATACGTTGAAAAACATTTTTCTTCAGAAGAATGTTACCACCCACATTTCCCTGTCAAAATACTACATAAAAAATTCGAAAGGCATTGATTTGACCCTGGTGGATCTTGGACAATCCACCATCCGAAAACGGATTGATGCAAAAAGTATTGTCTGGAATGCTGATTCATCCAGATGGACATTAACAGATTATTCCATTCGGGAATTTAATGAGCAAGGAATTGAAACCCATGTAGCTATCGGCAGCAGTGATACACTCCTGACCTTAGGATTTTTTCCGGAGGAAATTCAGCAGCAAGCTCGCAAACCTGATGAATTGGATTATTATAAATTGACAGAGCGCATCGATCAATTAAAAGAAAATGGAGTAGATACACTCCGCTGGGAAGTAACACGGTACTTAAAAGTATCCTTTGCTTTTACCAATTTGATTGTGGTTCTGTTTGGGATTCCATTGGTGGTTTTAAAAGAGAAAAACAGTTTATCCTTTGGTGCTGGCGCCAGTGTGTTTGTGATCTTTGGATATTATGCCTTTATCAAGTTTGGTCAATCCTTGGGATTTAAGGGAATTTTGGAGCCAATATTGTCAGCTTGGCTGGGGAATATATTATTTTTAATTGGCGGAATTATTTTGCTGTGGCGAGCAAAAACGTAACTAAGAATTTTTTGGGGTAGGTCCTTCTACCAGGTCCGGTTTTTTGGGCGGTTTTCCTTTAATTGAAAGCCCGAATGAAAAATTAAATCCTTTCATCGTATGGAGCCACATACCGTTACGGAACGAGAATCCAAGGTCAAAATTCACAACTCCTTTTCTAACGCCAAAACCCATGGCCAGCTCTTTCATTTCACCGCCGGCCCATGAATAACCAATCCGCATGGGGACAGTGGGAATTCTAGTCCATTCTGTAGCAACAGCAAGTTTCCAACTTTGTCGGGCATAATATTTATTTTCGAATCCGGCCACAAGATCCATGACGTAAAGCCAATTATCTAATTTCCGCGATGCACCTAATCGAAATAAGGCTGGATACCGAGTTTCAAACTTTGGACGTTTGCCATTGGCCAAGGTATCAACAAAAAAGACTGTTTCATTTGTGAACAAAGAATCGTTACCGAGTTTATCGGCTCGAATTGTATCAATGTTAAACGTGTATAAAATGGATTCATTCAAATCAAGCGTATCTTCCCCAAACATGAAGGGATAAAACTTGGATGTCAGGGGATTAATGCTGGATGGTTCTTCTCCACTGTCACTTTGATTCCATTTGATGCTTCCAACTAAATTGATGAAAGATGCGCCAAACTGCCACCCTTTGTAAGGTCGGGAAATAACGCCAACATCTAATCCAAAACCTGCACCGCCTACACCTTGGCGAATGATATATTCTCCTGATCCGTAAATCCCTAAGTCATCAGTGATTAAACTGGCGGAGGATGAATCTTCATCGATGCCTAAATAGAATAGACCTTGGAGATATTTTGCTGTGACACCCCAAGACACTGATTTAAAAGGAATTCCAAAGGAAAAACCATATTCATTGAGTCCAACGATTTCATAATTGAATTCCAAGTCCAGAGTCGGTTTTTGGGCATTCCCGTAAAAAATGAGTTCCAATAATCCCATTGGCAGGCGATAATTCTGTAAAATGATATTATTGGATGTAAAAGCCATATTCCCTTTTGAAACATTCATAAAGGGTAGCGGCATGTGTGTATCCACGAAAAATCCCATACCATCCGAAGCTTCAAGTTGGTCAAACAATGCATCCTTATCACTTGTATTTAACGTATCACCGCTGTATTGGGCGATATTCTGGATGGAGAAAAAATTTCCCAGCATGCCCATATCAAGTTGAAACGCTTGGAGCATGAAAGGATCGTTTTGCTGTAGCCCGATGATGCCGGGATTAAATCCGACGCAGAAAATTCCATCTGCAATGGTTGTATAAGCTCCAGCCATACCCACCATCCGTGGATCCCGCTTTGTTTGCCCTTGTAATAAAAGCCCCAAGAGTAGAAAAATGGCAATAAACTTTCTCATCGGTCAGATCTCATACTCAATTTTGGTTTACGGGATTTAATTAATTGGTTGGACCTTGATGGTGATTTGATCTTCACAAAATGGCCGTTAATATCACAGGCTTTTCCATTGGAGGTTACAATTTTGAGACGCAGAGAATCTGTTTCAGACAATCCGCTTGCTGCCAAATCCCAGGAATAGGAACCCACATTATCCAAATCCGTAGCGATGGCTGTCCAATTTTCGGTCAGGACACAATTTCCGGGTAAATATGTTGTGGAGTCACCGGCTGTGGAATAATAAAGATCCACTTTTTCACTACTGGAACCACCCACAGCCCAAAGAATCTCATAGGTTTGATCCGTATACAGTGTTTGTCCGCCATTGGGATAGGTTATAATTAATTCGGGATTCACTTCACCAAATGCACCTGAACTGCTCAAGCGAAATGTGATGAAAGAACTGATTTCCAAATAATCTTCTACTGAAAGAAAAACACCCACAGAATCGGTTCCGGGTAAATGGAATCGAGGCATAGTGTAATGGCTACCATAATCGGTCAATAAAAAGATTTGAGATGTATCAATAGTGCTGGCGTAAACCCCTGTTCCGGGAACGGCAACCATTCCTTCCGGATACCCCGTTGTATCATCAGCGCCATAATAAGCTTCCGGGTTAGGTAATAAAAATTTGAATAACGTATCCACATAAGAAATAATGGTGTCTGTCCCGGATCCATTATATTTCACAATGTAAGGCAATCCGTCAAAACATTCCGAAAAATCCGTCAGTACATTAAAAATGTACACTTCACCACTATCGGGGGAAATATCACTGCATTTCCGAAGTATATACAGGCTGTCTGTTTCATTTAAAATGCCCCGGACCGCTAAAGAATCGCGAAAAATGCCCAATTGCTCCCAAGACGTGTCCGTAGGAAATAAGGAATCATTACTCAACAGCACAGATACTTCCGCCCCAAATGGCAATGCATTTGTGATGGTGGAAACAAGTTCTGTTTCTAAGAGGCTGTTTCGAATCTTATATCGTGTATCATGTTCAAATTCTTCGATGGCTGTGGCTGTTCCTCCCATAAAAGTCATGGGTTCTAATTGAAGGACAAACGGAATGGTCACTCGAAATCCACCTTGTATCGCCTTTCCTGCTTCGATGGAACCTCGGCCATCCACTTTCACTTCCGGTGTAATAATCATTTCTATGGGGTTTGAAGCCAACAGGTCAATAATGGACGCACATGTATCGCA
>CAXFCD010000036.1:0-15213 GCA_964001155.1 uncultured bacterium
ATGAAATCTAGATGTGATGACTTGGGGGTGAAAAGTTTACTCATCATGTGCGATAATGAAGGGCGATTGGGTGATCCAGATGAAAGTGAAAGAATCAAAGCAGTAGAGAACCATTATAAATGGGTGGAAGCTGCGAAATATCTAGGATGTCATTCCATCCGTGTGAATGCTGCCAGTGAAGGGACCTACGAAGATCAAATGAAACTTGCTGCAAATGGATTACGGCGATTGGTTGACTTTGGAGCAGATCATCATATCAATGTGATTGTTGAAAATCATGGCGGACTCTCCAGCAATGGCCAGTGGCTCTCTAGTGTCATCAAAAATGTAGATCATCCCATGTGCGGCACCTTACCCGATTTTGGTAATTTCCATCTCAGTAATGATGAATGGTATGACCGATACAAAGGGATGAAAGAATTGATGCCATTCGCAAAAGCCGTCTCAGCAAAAAGTAACGATTTTGATGATGAAGGAAATGAGATTTATTCGGATTATTATAAAATGATCGAAATTGTTTTAGAAGCCGGATATGATGGCTATATCGGGATTGAATATGAGGGTGGACAATTGCCGGAAATGGAAGGAATTCAAAAGACAAAAGAATTGTTGGAAAGAGTGAGTAATTCAATTTAATCTTATGGATATCATCACGAAACCCAACATAGAAGCAATTGTAGAAAACCTTGATTTAATTCCAATTATCAAAAAAGGTTTCGTTTCCTATTCGGAAGGTCAATCCGTCGTGCCGCCGGTGGGCGAGTTATCTTTTAAAAATCCTCCCGGAGATGTCCACATTAAATATGGCTATATCACCGGTAAAAATTATTATGTGATTAAGATTGCTTCCGGTTTTTATGAAAATGAAAAATTGGGAATTCCCAATGGATTCGGACTCATGCTGCTCTTTGACCAAAAAACTGGGGAAAATGTAGCATTGCTGGCTGATGATGCATATTTAACGGATGTAAGAACAGCCGTTGCCGGTGCCATTTGTACAGAGCAATTTTCAAACTCGGTACAATGTATCGGCGTTATTGGAACGGGACTCCAAGCACGGATGCAGGTTCAATATTTAAAATCAGTGGCGAAATGCAGAGACGTTATTGTGTGGGGTAGAAACAGGGGAAAAATGGAAAAATACCAATCTGATTTGAGAAATGAAGGTTTTTCAGTTTCCCTTGCTGATTCTCCCATCGAAGTCGCAAAAGGCTGTAATCTTATTATTTCCACCACAGCATCTAAGGAACCATTACTTTTTGCGGATGACATCCAACTGGGAACACACATCACAGCCATGGGTTCAGACACACCGAATAAACAAGAATTGGATTCTGCAATTTTATCAAAAGCAGATCTCGTTGTGGCGGACAGCATTCCACAGTGTATTGAACGGGGAGAAATATCCCATGCACTGAATGATAAATCAATTTCTGAAAATGAGATCGTGGAGTTAGGTAACATTTTGAATGGATCTGCCGAAGGCCGAAAATCAACGGATGAAATAACTATAGCTGATCTTACTGGTGTGGCAGTTCAGGATATCCAAATTGCCACGGCTGTTTATGAAGCATATAAGGAGTGTAAATAATGAAATTTGAATTATTCGAATTAGAACGAAATCAATCTCTCTTTGAAAATGAAGTGGATTATAATTTGTCAGAAAGTGGCGTTCATCCACTCAAACTCACTGAAATTCTCACCGAGGATGAACAAACTGAATTATTGAATAAGAATCTTTATTATGGATACACAAACGGCACACCGGAGGTGCGTCAACGTGTTGCGGATATATACAGTGAAGATTTAACCATCGAAAATGTGCTTATCACTTCCGGATCTGCAGAAGCCAATTTTTTATCTGTAATGACCTTATTGGAACCGGGAGATGAAATCATATATATGGTTCCTAATTATCTTCAGATCTATCATTTGGCTCGCAGTTTTGGAATTGTTGTCAAATCCTTGTCGATTCATCAAGAGTTAGGTTGGCAGTGGGACGCGGATGAATTGAAATCCCTGGTGTCTCCCAAAACAAAAATGATTGCAGTCTGTAACCCCAATAACCCAACCGGTGCGTTAATGACAGATGCAGTGATGGATGAAGTAATCCAAATTGCCAAAGATTCAGATTGTTGGCTACTCTCCGATGAAGTGTATCGAGGCGCTGAATTGGATGGAAACGAATGTCGGTCTTTTGCCGGCGCAACTAACAAAACAATTGTGAATGCTGGACTCTCTAAAGCATACAGTTTACCTGGACTTCGTTTTGGGTGGAGTGTAGGCTCAAAAGACTATATCAACCATGCATGGTCGTTCCATGATTTTACAGTCATCAATGTAGCTTATTTGAGTGATTGGGTTGCCTCACAAATATTGGAAGAAAACCGCCGCAAAAAAATCCTAAACCGAACGAAAGATCATTTGAATCACAATTTGGATATGTTATGCAAATGGGCAGAGAATGAGCCCATGTTAACCATTTCCCGACCCCAGGCAGCAGCCATTACCTTTGCTAAAGTCAATCTGCCCATGAAATCGGAAGAATTCGTTTTTACACTTCGGGATGATTACAGTGTATTGTTAACTGCCGGAAAATGGCATGGATTGGAAGGGTATGTTCGATTTGGTTACGGTACACCTGCTGATTATGTTATGGGTGGACTTGAACGGATTTCAAATTTTTTGAAAACATTGTAAAATCCTAAACAAACTGATAGTTTGAACTCGAAATCGCCGTTACAGTTCTGTAATTTTTATCCCCACTTTTTAACCTAATTCAAGAATTCAATATGTCTCTAATTAACCCTTATATTTTTCGTGAATATGATATACGAGGCAAAGTCTCGGAAGATTTTCCTGATCATGTTGTTGTCAAACTTGGCAAAGCCTTTGGCACATTCGTAAAACGAGCTGGCGGAAACGAAGTTGCCTTGAGCGGCGATATTCGACTCACAACGCCAAACCTAATGAATCAATTCAAAGAAGGTGTTTTGTCTACCGGAACTGATATAATCAATCTTGGGATTCTCCCCACACCGGTGAATTATTATTCCATGTTTCATCTAGGCGTATTTGCTGCAGTCCAGATTACAGGAAGCCATAATCCGCCGGAATTCAATGGATTTAAAATGTCCCTGGACAAAAAAGCTGTGTTTGGTAAAGATATCCAAACCTTGTATCAAATTATCGACAAAATAGATTTCGAAGAAGGGGAAGGGACAGAAGCGCGTTACAAGATTTTACCGGATTATAAAAAAATGATCCTGGAAAAAATCAATATTGAGCGTCCCATGAAAGTGGTCATGGATTGTGGGAATGCTGCAGGCGCTATTAATGGTCCGGATGTTTTTAAAGATCTCGGTATTGAATTAAAAGAATTATTTTGTGAAGCGGATGGTACGTTTCCAAATCATCATCCTGATCCAACGGTGGAAGAGAACCTTCAGGATTTGATTGCTGAAATGAAAACCGGAGATTATAATGTTGGTTTGGCATTCGATGGAGACGCTGACCGAGTAGGCGTGGTGGATGAAACGGGTGATATCATTTGGGCTGATCAACTCATGGCATTATTTCTTCCCGAAATAATTGAAAACGGCGAAGACATTTTATTCGATGTAAAATGCTCCCAAGCGCTGGAAGATATGATTAACCGATATGGTGGAAACCCGGTCATGTGGAAAACGGGCCATTCGCTCATTAAACAAAAAATGGGTGAATTGGGCTGCAAATTGGGCGGTGAAATGAGTGGACATATCTTTTTTGCTGATGATTATTATGGTTATGATGATGCTCTTTATGTAGCGGCTCGGTTGGTTCAACTCCTTTCCAAAACAGATAAAAAACTCTCCGAATTGAAAGCGGAAATTCCTGTTTATTACTCCACACCGGAGATGCGAATGGAAGCGGAGAATGATGAAGAAAAATTCAGAATCGCCAAAGAAGCAATCGAGTATTTTACAGAAAATTATGATTGCAGTACGGTGGATGGTGTTCGAATCAAATTTGGTGATGGTTGGGGTTTGGTTCGTTCTTCCAATACGCAGCCGGTGATTGTGTGTCGCTTTGAAGCGGACTCTCCCGAACGGAAAGATGAAATAATGAATCTTGTGTTGGGGAAATTAAAAGAATTCGGAAAATTGGAATTGGGCGGACATTAATGTCATCTTTCAATGAATTGATTACGTTTATCCGGACGGAGGTTAATCGAGATTTAAAAAGGCTCCCCATTCCGGAAAAACCAACCTATCTTTACGATCCCATCCGATTTACCCTCCGTGGCAAAGGAAAACGATTCAGACCCATTCTAGTTCATTTGGCCGGGCGGGCGAATCATGCTGACCCTGACTCATTGATGAAAATTGCCTTAGCCGTTGAATTACTCCACAACTTTACATTAGTCCATGATGATATTATGGATGATGATGACCAGCGCCATGGCCAAGAAGCTGTTCATGCTAAATGGGACAATTCCACAGCCATCCTTGCGGGGGACGGCATTTATGCTATTGCACAAATTTTGCTCAGTGGACTTCCGGACAGAGCTAACGCCATTTGTAGATTTTTCAATCAAGCCACATTAGAAGTTTGTGAAGGTCAGGCTCTGGATAAGGAATTCGAAAATGATGTCTCCATCACTGAAAAACAATATTTGGAAATGATTGAGAAAAAGACCGGTTCATTGTTGGGTGCCTGCGCGGCTTTGCCTGCAATCTTAATTGGACATGATGAAGAAACCATAAGCTATTTTGATCAATTTGGCCGGGCCTTGGGGAATGGATTTCAAATTCACGATGACTTGTTAGAGATCTATGCTGATCCGAAAGAAATGGGAAAAAGTCTAGGCAGTGATATTGCCGCCGGGAAACAGACCATGATGGTCATTAAGGCAAGAAATCATTTTTCTCAAGAATGGGGAGAATTGATCTCTCGTTCGGATGATGACGATCTCATGGAAAATATTCGATTATTTTTTACCGAAAATGGCATCGTAGATGAAACAAAAACCATGGCCCATTCGTATTTTAAATCAGCCCGGGAATCACTGGAAAAAATAGATTCAATAAACCGGGATGAATTGAATGAATTTGTAAACCTAGTGGAAAACAGGACCTATTAATGTCAGAAAGATTTGACCCTGAAAATATGTTTGGCTCTATCTGGGAATTCCCGGAAAATTTGGCAGATGCCCATAAAATTGGAGCCAATATTTCCTTAAATAATTCTTATGAAGATGTCCAAAATATTATCGTGGCTGGCATGGGCGGTTCAGCCATTGGAGGCGATGTTGTCTCCGTATTAGAAAAAGATAAACTCAATGTACCCTTGGTGGTTTGCCGTGGGTATACTCTTCCAAATTGGGTCAATGAGAATACGTTGGTTATTTGTTCCTCTTATTCCGGAAATACAGAAGAAACGCTTTCTGCCTTAGAAGATGCAGTTTCAAAAAATGCTCAAATTTGTGGAATTACCACCGGAGGAAAAATCGCAAAACGACTCAATGAATTAAAAAAAGATGTTGTTCTAATTCCATCGGGACTTCAACCCAGAGCAGCACTGGCTTTTTCATTTATCCCTATGGCGATGTTATTAGAAAAAACCGGTGTCATGGAGTTGAGTTTGAGTCAATGGATAACAGAGACAGTTGAATCCTTATCCACTGCCCGAGAATTATACAGTAAAGAAAACGAGGAAAATCCTATTTACGAATTGGCCCAACAAATATACCAAAAGATTCCTATCATTTATGCGGACCAATCAACTTTAGGTGTGGCTGCAACCCGACTCAAAGGGCAGATCTGTGAAAATGGGAAAATGTTAGCATATCATAATGAATTACCGGAATTCAACCATAATGAAATCGTGGGCTGGGAAAATAATGCTGAACTTTTTGAACACATGTTTGTGTTATGGCTTGCGGACACTTCAGATAATGATCGTGTAAAACACAGACAGGAAATCACACAAAATATTCTAAATGATGCTGGAGTGGAACAATATGTGATTGAAATGACAGGAAATTCATTTCAAGAACGATTTCTTCATGGCGTTCACTACGGAGATTGGTTAAGTTATTGGTGTGCAATACTCCATGGAACTGATCCAAGTCCTGTGGAAAAAATTTCAAGACTAAAGGATGAATTAGAAAAAAGATCATGATTCCGGTAAAAGTACTCAAGATTTCCTACCATCCCCCGAGCCGAAGCTATGCGGTCATTTTGAAAGAAATAACTGGTGAAAAATGTTTGCCTGTCATTGTTGGTTCATTTGAAGCACAATCCATTGCCCTTGCTATAGAAGTCGTAGACACCCCCCGTCCATTAACACACGATCTTATTTGCGATGTCATAACTGGCATCGATGGTGCGCTGAAAACTGTTCGTGTGAGCCATTTACAAGATGGCGTTTTTTATGCGCAAATGGAATTGGAATCTGAAGATATTGGAAATCGAATCATTGATGCCCGGCCCAGTGATGCCATTGCCGTGGCGTTGCGAATGAATGCACCAATACTGGTTTCACCGAATGTATTGGAAGAAGCCGGGGTTACGGAATCTGCATTAAAAGATAAAGACCAAGCGGGAAGCAAACCTGACCTATCTCTGAGAGCATTAAAGGAAAAATTGAAAAAAGCGGTTGAGGAGGAAGAATATGAAACAGCCGCTAAATTGCGGGATCGAATTATCGACTTAGAATCTTAGAGGACAGCGCCCAATTCTTCCAACGCCATTTGAGCCGCAATTTGTTCTGCGGTTTTTTTATTTGTACCTAAGCCGGACGTAAACGTACGAGGGCCAATCTTGACTTGGACCTCAAATGTTTTTGAATGATCCGGACCGGTTATATCTTTAATCAGGAAAACAGGGTTGTCTATTTCTTTTGAGTGACAGAACTCAATAAGTTTTCCTTTATAATTGGTTGATTTCCAAGCTTGTTCTTTATGGGCCCAAACCGTGTCCAATATAAGTTTTCGGCACGGCTCAATCCCACCATCTAAATACAATGCACCAATGAGTGCTTCAAACACATTCGTTAACTGTTTTTCAGCAATTTTGTCGATTTTCAAATTTACACTCTGTTCGATTTTGAGATGATCCATCAAATCCAGCAATTGACCAATCTTCGCAAGGAATGGTTTTTGGACTAAAGAAGCACGGCGTTGGGTGAGGAGCCCTTCATCGCCTTCAGGGAATTCCCGCATCAATTCCCGACTGACAATAATATCTAAAACAGCATCGCCGAGGAATTCCAATCTTTCATAATTTTTTCTTGGACTGGTATCCAATGATTTATGTGTAAAAGCTTGAATCAGATAGGCCTTATTATGAAAAATATAATTTATTTTTTTTTCGATGGGGGAGACTGATCCATATCCGGTCAGCCTCAGGTTCAGCATTTGTTTAATTTTGGAAAATAAACTCAATCGTATTTCCGAATACAGATTACCGCATTATGTCCGCCAAAACCAAAAGTGTTTGACAACACAGCGTTGACTTCATGTTCCTGGGCTGTATTGGGTACATAGTCAAGGGTACAATCTGGGTCCGGTGTTTCATAGTTGATCGTGGGTGGAAGGAGTTGGTCCTGAATAGCCTTAACAGCAGCCACAGCCTCAATGCCACCGGCTGCTCCCAACAAATGTCCGGTCATAGATTTGGTGGAACTGACCTTTAATTTACTGCTGTGGTCGCCAAATAATTCAGTAATGGCAGCAGATTCATTTCGGTCATTAAATGGTGTGGATGTGCCGTGGGCATTTATATAATCAATACCGGTCTTATTCAACTCGGCATCTTGAATAGCACGTTCCATGGCTCTCAATGCTCCGGCGCCACCAGAGGCAGGTTGGGTGATATGAAACGCATCATCAGTGGCACCGTATCCCGCCAATTCAGCCAAAATGGTTGCGCCGCGTTTTTTGGCATGACTTTCAGTTTCAATGACCATCATGCCGGCACCTTCGCCCAATACAAATCCATCTCTGTCATTTTCAAATGGACGGCTGGCTTTAGTTGGTTCGTCACAGGAAGTTGACAAGGCGCGCATATTTGCAAATCCGGCGATGGTTAACGGTGTTACACTGGCTTCTGTTCCACCGCAGACCATCAAATCCGCATCTCCGGCTCGAATGAGCCTCATAGCCATCCCAATTGCATCAGTAGCTGAAGCGCAAGCTGAGGTGACGGTTTGGTTTGGTCCCCGAAATCCCCAGCGAATGGACAAATGTCCACCAGCTATGTTCGCAATCATTTTTGGCACAAACTGAGGAGATACACGACGAGCACCGCGGGTTTCCAAGGTGGTGTGTTGGTCTTCCAATGTTTGGATACCACCTACACCGGTTCCGATTGTTACACCAGCTCGATCAAGATCTAATGTTTCAGGGTCAAGGCCCGACATAACGACGGCCTCATCCGTAGCCACCAGCGCAAAAACGGAGAAAGGGTCGAGTTTACGGATCTCCTTGTGATCCAACACGGTTTCCGGTTGGAAATCCGACAACTCACCAGCAATACTGACCCGATGTTCAGATGCATCAAAATAGGTGATGGGACCGATACCGCTCTTTCCTGCAGTACAGGCAGCCCAAAATTCATCAACATTATTGCCATTCGGCGCTACAGAGCCTAAACCGGTAATAACAATTTTTTCTCGGGTCATTTTGTTTTCCGTTTATTGAACTTTTTCTATGTAGTCAACTGCAGCGCCAACCGTCATGATGTTTTCAGCGTCTTCATCCGGAATTTCGATACCAAACTCTTCTTCCAATTCCATGATAAGTTCAACGGTATCTAATGAATCAGCACCGAGATCATCTACGAAATGAGCTTCAGCTTTGATTGCATCTCCTTCAACGCCGAGTTTATCGATGATGACTTCTTTTACTTTGTCAAATGTGGACATAATGTCTCCTTGGTTAATTGATGACTCGGCCACCATCAACTGTGATGGTTTGGCCGGTAATGTAATTTGCTTCGTCCGAGGCCAGGAAAAGCGCGGTATGGGCGATATCTTCCGGAGTTCCGATTCTGCTCACAGGAATCCTGTTTAAAAATTCTTCTTTGACTTCGTCGGATAATTCATCTGTCATATCTGTTCCTATCCAGCCAGGTGCGATGCAGTTCACTGTGATGCCTCTGGTAGCCACTTCTTTAGCCACGGATTGACTCATGCCGATAAGTCCTGCTTTAGATGCAGCATAATTGGATTGCCCAGGATTACCGGTAAGTCCCACAATAGAGGTGATATTAATTATCCTGCCGCTCCTATTTTTCATCATAGGACGGATGGCAGCTTTCATGCCGTAAAATGCGCCTTTTAAATTTATATTCAGGACAGTATCCCATTGCCCTTCTTTCATACGCATGAGCAAATTGTCCTGAGTGACACCGGCGTTATTAATCAAAATATCAAGTTTGCCTTTGGATTTGGCTGTGTCACTTATCAAGGTAGAAAATGCATCGCCATCGCTAATATCGCATGTGGCGAAGGAAGCAGAACCGCCATTGGAATTGATTTCTTCGGAAAGGGTTTTAATGGCTTCTTCTGTCCGGGCTACATTAACTACATGTGCGCCGGCCTTGGCGAAAATTTCGGCAATCACTTTTCCGATTCCCCTAGAAGCGCCGGTAACAATTGCTACTTTGTCGGATAAACTAAACATGAAAATTTTCTAATTGTTCTAAAGAATCAATACCTTGGGATGGTGTTCTGCGGTCAATCCGTTTATTAAGACCTTGCAGAACTTTTCCAGGACCCACCTCGATAAAAGATTCTATCCCGGTATCTTTCATGGAAAGAATAGACTTTGTCCAGAGAACTGGATTCTCCAATTGTCGAATGAGTGAATCTTTAATATCGTTTCCTTTTTTCACCGGTTTTGCATCAACGTTTGTAAAAACTGGGAAAAGCGCATCTGAAATTTCGAGAGAATTCAGCATTTCGGCAAGGGCTTCCCGTGCGGGTGTCATAAGGGGGGAATGAAAGGCTCCACTTACATTTAGCTCCACTGCCATTCTTGCACCGGATTCTTTGGCAGATTCAATGACAGCATGAACCGCGTCAGGTGAACCGGAAATCACAACTTGTCCGGCAGAATTAAAATTAGCCGCTACTACCACACCATCACCGCTATAATTTTCACAAAGATTTGTAACAGTCTCATCATCCAAGCCAACAATTGCAGCCATGGTCCCTTGCTGTACTTCTCCGGCTCGGGCCATATTTTCTGCGCGAACCTTTACAAGAGATAATCCGGTTTCAAAATCGAAGGCATCGGCCACCGCTAAAGCTGAATATTCGCCTAAACTGTGACCAGCAACTGCATTTGGAGAATAGCCTTTTTCTTTCAGTAATTCACCGAGAATGACTGAAACGATATAAATTGAAGGTTGGGTGAACTGTGTTTGTTTTAATGTGTCTTCCGGACCATCAAAAATGATAGATTGGATATCACAGCCCATGATGCCATTTGCTTGATTAAAATACTGTTTCCCCAATTCGGTTTGGTCAAACAGGTCTTTTCCCATCCCGACTTTTTGGGAGGCTTGTCCGGGGAATAACCACGCAGTTTTCATGAATGGGTTCCCCACTTTAACAAAATGCTGCCCCAAGTAAATCCGGCACCAAATGCAGCTAAAAGAACAATGTCACCGTCCTTGATTTTACCATCTTCTACCGCTTCATTCATGCCGATGGGAATCGTCCCTGCTGTCGTATTTCCGTACCGATCGATATTGATTAAAACTTTTTCATCAGAAATATTGCATCTTTCCGATGCAGCATCAATAATTCTTTTATTGGCTTGATGGGGAATAAATAGAGCAATATCATCTCCAGTCAAATTATTTTGCTTTAAGATTCTTTCTGAAACGTCAGCCATGCCCTTCACAGCAAATTTGAATACTTTTTTTCCATCCTGCATTATATAATGCTGTTTTGCTTCAACGGATTCAACCGTAGCAGGTATTCTGCTTCCACCGCCGGGTATGTGTAAAAATCCACCACCTGCACCATCCATGTGGAGGATTGAATCAAATATGCCTGCGCCGGATTCCGTCGGTTCCAAAATTGCTCCACCGGCACCATCTCCAAATAGAACGCACGTATTTCGGTCCTTAAAATCTAAGATTGATGACATGGTATCCACGCCGATAACCATCACTTTGTTGTATTTTCCTGAATTAATGAATTTGCTTCCTGTTTCCAATCCATAGAGATAACCGGTACATGCGCCGCTGAGATCAAATCCCCAAGCATTCTTAGCGCCAATATTATTTTGGACAATAGCAGCAGTGGAAGGGGTAAAGTGGTCAGGTGTCACAGTGGAAATGATAATGATATCAATTTCTTCTGCAGAAATGCCACGCTTTTCTAATAGCGCATTTGCAACTTGGGTGGATAAATCAGAAGTTGCTTCATTTTCCGCGGCAATATGGCGTTGGGAAATTCCGGTACGTGTCCGAATCCACTCATCGGATGTCTCAACCAATTTTTCCAATTCAAAATTGGTCATGACCCTTTCCGGAACATAATGAGCAGTGGCTGTGATCGCAGCGTTCAATTTAGTTTCCAAAATGAATCGCTAAACTTTTTTGAGTGTCTTCGATCAATTTATTTTCGATGCACTTTTGTGCTAAAAAAATAGAATTCATAATTGATTTAGGGCCGGAACTGCCATGACAGACAATTGAAATTCCATTGACACCTAATAGTGGCGTGCCGCCATGCTCCTCATAATCATATTTTGATCTTAATGTTTCAAAAATTGGCTTCATAAGTCCTGCACCAATTTTATAAGAAACTTTTTCTTCAATTTTTTGCCTCATCTCATCGGTGAAAAAGTTGATCCATGATTCAGCAAATTTTAAAAGTGTATTGCCTACAAACCCATCGCAGATCAACACATCCGCCTTGGAAGTAAGTAAACTTCGACCTTCAATATTGCCAACAAAGTTTGGCATTTCTGAAAGTAGTTTATAGGATTCAATGTAAAGTTCGGAACCTTTGCTCGGCTCGCTGCCAATATTCACCAACCCAATTTTAGGAGCAGCGAATCCTTCCACATGATCATAATAATGGGAAGCCATGAGTGCGAATTGAACCAGGTGTTCCGGTTTGGCATCTGGATTTGCCCCAACATCACACAATACTTTACCACGACCTTCTGTTGGGAAGTAGGCCGCTAGAGCTGGTCTGCGAACACCGGGAATCCTCCCGAAGGAAAGGAGAGATGTTGACATCACCGCACCTGTATGTCCGGCGCTGATAAATCCATCGGCCTCGCCATCTTTCACCATTTTGATCCCTCGGACTAAGGATGAATTCGGTTTTGTTTTGAGAACTTTGGATCCTTTATCCTCCATGGTGACCACATCATCGGTATGGACAATTTCGATAGAATTAGAATCGTGTTCATTTAATTCCTTTCGAATAGCAGTTTCATCACCAACGAGGATGAGGCTCAAGTGGTTGGACGATTTATTTAATGCATCCAATGCACCTTGAACGACGGCGTGGGGGGCAAAATCGCCTCCCATGGCATCCAGGGCAAATCTCATTTAAAAAGGGGAAAATTAAGCGGCAGAAACAACCGGGCGACCGCGATAGTATCCACAATTAGGGCATGCTCGATGCGGTAATTTTGTTTGGCTGCATTGTGGGCAACTAGTGGTTGCCACCGCAACAGATTTGTAATGCGCACGACGTTTTTTGCCGCGAGCTTTTGATTGACGTCTTTTTGGCAGTGCCATGAAATCTCCTCAATTCTACTCTGATTTAATATTTTTTAATACATCCCAGGGACTGTCACCTTCATCCGGTTTACAATCGCAAGATGTTAAATTCAAGTTGGTTCCGCATTGGGGACAAAGACCTTTACACTCTTCCTCGCATATCGGATTCATGGGTTCTGCTAAACTAATGATATCGGCAATTGATGCACTCAAATCAATCTGATCTTGGTGATCCGGGAAAAGAATCACATCCTGATCATCGGTTGAAATTTCTTCTCGGGCTGTGAGCCAAACCTTCATGGGCAGGGTAAGGTCAAAAGGGTTTTTACTTAGGCACCGGACGCATTCATAAACAAGTTGGGCCTTAATTTCGCCGGAAACCTGAAACCCAAATTGTACGATTTGCGCCGATAGTTCACATTGAATATGATCTGCGGCGAAAACCATCTCGCGGTCCGGTAATCCCTTTGCGGACATGTCAAAAAGCTTATGATTAAACTCGGAGGCTAATTCCGATCGTAATAGCTTCATATACAGCCGAAAAAATTACCGATTTACTTGAATTTATCCAAGGTAGAAAGCCGGTATGGTATTGAGTCAGTTTTGGTGGAACTTTCCCTCTTAATCCTCTGAATTATCCTTTTCGGAGTCGGTGTCTTCAGTAGAATCACTTTCATCCGATGGTGAATCATCTTCGTCAGAATCCCCGTCAGAATCATAAGTTTCATCATCATTGCTGTCCGAATCATCATCGTTGTTGTCATCATCGTCATCAAATGAGAAATCATCATCCATATCTTCTTCCAATTCATCTTCATCTTTTCTGTCTAACAAGTCGTCATCATCAGATTTCTTTTTGAAAATGATAAACATGATTGTTTCACCAACTGCAAAAATGGATAGGCCATAGGAAAGGATGGACAATAACACGAGGAAAAAACTGATGCCCAACAAAACGCCGGCAACCGTTTCAGTCCCGGAAAGCGGGTCCGATGCAACTGGAATACTAAAATCAAAACAAGAGAGGCATGCGCTCAGACAATGATTCAGGCAGGCAGAAATGAACCCGCAGCAGTTAGTGAAAAATGAACACAGCCAATCCGGACAGACCAAGGAGGCTGCATAATTCACCATGCTGCCAAGTTTACCGCCCATGAACCAATCACATCCAAAAACATAATTGATAAGGCCATAGGACGCAAGCCAAACCAAACTTAGGAGGTAAACCCCAATTCCAATTAAGGGAATCAAAACAAGATGGTAGGAAATGACACGCCAAGGTTGGGACCAGGTAATTGAATAAGATTGGAAAACGGTTCCCATGGTATCTTCCTCATAGGTACCAACGATAGCCGGTGTGAAATGAAGTGAGACGATAAAAACAATAGCTGTGTAAATTGTAAATACGGAGCCAAAGAAATAAAAGAGATAGGGAACAGCAAACAAGAATTCACCCAAATAGGGTATCATGCCCATTAAAGCAAAAATGCCTGCAAATACAAGAAAGAAGGCGATAATGAGTAAAACAGCAATTGGCGTGAAAACAACTGGATGCCAATGTTTATAAACATATTTCCAAGCATCTCCAGCAGAGAAAAAATCATTCCCTTTCAACTGTTTCAGAGTAACGCGACTGACCGCTGTATATGCCATATAAACCGCTAAGAACCATGCTTCCAGTCCAATGAAATAAGTTACCCAAGCATACCATTCTGCCTCATGACCAAATAGGCAGGGATAAAGACCGTATTTGGAAAGTGCATCTGTAAATGCCATTCCAGCCATGCCTAAGGAAAAATAGGAAAAAATCCAATACAGGATATAACCTGCCAAGTTGCCCACCACAAAGATCCAAATCTTTTTGCCGCTTAATGCAAGGCGAGGTGCGCGAAAGATATCCCTGACGTCAAAATAAAAATCCATGGGCCCCATAGTATTATCTCCTAAAGAATTATTGTTCTTTTCTTACAAAATCCACCCAAGTGGCAATACCCAACTCTCCCGAGAGAGCATCGGCTGCTTTCTTAGCTGAATTATAATTATCATAACTTCCCACACGAACCCTATACCATATTTCATCTGTATTAAACACAACCTTTTGAATGTAGGCATCAAAACCTTTCCCAATCATTTTTTGATTAAAAAGCTGGGCATCTTTCAACATCCGTTTCGAGGTGATTTGAATTGTATAACGATCTGTCCTCGCCGCAATGGATGTTCCTTTTTTGGGTTGCGTTGCAATAGCTTTTACGGGCGCTGGTGCAGTGACTTTTGCAACTGGGGCGGTATTTTCTTCAATTTCTTCCTCTTCATCCACCCCAATTTCTTCATATTCCTCATCATAGTCTTCATCTGCTTCTTCGTCCTCGTCTTCCTCATCTACATCTTCTTCTTCATCCACATAGGCCACTTCTTGTTCTTCTTCCATATCCTCATTCAACCACTCTTCATCCACAATTTCTTCAGTTTCTTCTTC